>JBDLJD010000149.1:0-10113 GCA_039714495.1 Thermodesulfobacteriota bacterium | reverse complement strand
GGCAATATCATAGATCAGAAAATGGTAGAGCCATTACATTTGGCCCAAGGGGAAGTGCTGTATCACCAGGATGCACAACATATCCATGAAGTATACTTTTGGAGATTTGACAAGTCTTTTGCCGACATTGGCAAAATAGGGGCGCAGAACAAGCACCTGGTATGTGGCCCTGGGTGAATTATGCTACCGGACACTTTACAGGCTGGCAGAACGGAATCTTCAACTACGCAGGCACGCTTACGGGTCTTCAGCTCGGCTGGGTCAACTTTGCTAAAAGCGCGCAATCCGGCATACAGATCGGCCTTGTCAACATTATCAAAGAGAACCAATGGTTCACCGGATTTCCACAAGAATTGGCCAAAGGTATGATTTTCGTCAACTGGCGTTTCTAATAGCAAAGCACCAACAAAATAAAACATTCCACTCGTGCAGACTAACCCTAACTTCGACCCAGACAAGATCTCGGTTCGATCCCAATGGGTGATAGGGAATATGGCGGCCCCATTCGGTGGATGTCAATATCTCACGGATTTTCCTAAACTCCTGGGCAAACAAAAAGCACAAAAAAGTTTAGCCCTAACCTGGAAGATTTAGGACCATAAAAGGCCCATAGGAACTGCCCACAGGTTAGGGGGGCAATAGAACTCCAGTAACCATAGTTTCCCCCTCCCATTTCGGGAGGGGGCCAGGGGGAGGGAATATAGAAAGTTCTCAACCTTAAACCCATGTTTTCGACCCTGAAAATGGGCTTCTAAGTTTATTTCAGGGCCGAAAAAATCGACTATATCTTAGTATTTCAATTGGTTGGCTCGGTCCGACCCCAATTTACGCTCCTACGCCGAATAGAAAAATCGTTAATACGCCGGCCACGAACTGAACTATCCGCATGGGTAGCGAAACCCCGCTGATCATGCTTTGGCTCAAAAGCCACAGTCCCAGGGCGACCTTGCCAAATGCCAGGAAAGCTGTCAGTGGCTGATTTTCAAGATGGATCAAACCGGGGTTGGCCACAAATGCCAGGGGTACAAAATACAGCCCCAGGCCCAACCGCATCGCTTGCCCGGCAACCGGAACCCATCCGGTTCCAGCCATCCCTGCAGCAATAAATACGGTACCGCACACAGGCGGTGTGATCGTGGACAGCAGTGCATACCAGAAAATAAACAGGTGGGCATGCAGCGGTTGTAGACCAAGCGCCACCAGGGCAGGCCCGGCGACCGATACACAAATCACATAGGCCGCTGTGGTGGGCACCTCCATTCCAAGGATCAAACATGCCAAGGCCGTGAGCAACAGGGCTACCCAGAGTTGTCCTCCTGCCAACCCTAAAATTATCGATGTGATCTTTACACCCAGGCCGGTCATGTTGAGAACGCCGATGACCAGCCCTGCGCAAATGATGATCGAGGCGATCATGGCAATCTGATCGGCAGCCGCCACAAAAGCTTGGGAGAGCCGGGCCATCATCCGCGGTATGGATATTTTTAGTTTATCATCGATGATCAGTAAGGCTGCGGAAGAAAAAATTGCCAGACCGGCGGCGAATTGTGCTGTGTACCCTGTAAAAAACATGGTCAGCAGCAGGATTGAAAAGGGAATCAGGAAAAAAGGTGCTAACCGGGCGACGTCGCGCCCGGCCGGGATTTCGTCTGCCGTCATGGATCGTAAACCATGTCTGCGGGCAAACAGGTCGACCCCCACCCAAGCGGCAAAGAAGAACAGGACCGCCGGCAGCAGTGCCGCAGCCATGATGTGGGTATAGTCGACCTGCAGTAGTTCCATCATTACGAATGCCCCGGCACCCATGAGCGGCGGCATGATCTGCCCGCCGCTGGAGGCCACCGCCTCGACTGCCGCAGCAAAACTGGCCGGGTAGCCGAGACGCTTCATCGCCGGTAACGTAACGGCACCGGTGGATGCGACATTGGCGGAGGCCGAACCGGAGATCGATCCGAAAAATGCAGATGACAGTACCGAAACCTTGGCTGCGCCGGCTCGAAAACGGCCGGCCAATTTGGTCGCCAAAGCCATAAAGCCAGCACCCCCTTCGCCGGCACTGATAAAGGCGCCCATAATAACAAAAATAGCCACCACATTGACAGATACCCCGGTCAGTGGCCCCCATAGCCCGCCTTCGGCGATCACCAGCGTACCGAGCAGACTGCCGATTGGAATGCCGGCATGACCGAACTCCCCCGGGATATACTGACCGAATAAACCGTACAGCAGGGCAATAACCGCCACAATTGGCAAGGCCAGTTTGATCGCCCTGCGGGCCATTTCCAGCACCACCAAAATGAGGCCCGCACCGATAACGTACTGTAGGGCACTTTCGATAAATCCGTACTGCTCAACCAGTTGGTCACGATTAAGGGCGATATATGCACAACCGCAAACGCCGAAAACGCAGAAGAAATAGCCGCTGAAACGTGTCAGGCGGGTACCTCGTGCGCCGATGATAAATACCCAGGGCAGTGCCAATGCCAAATGAATGGGCCGGCTGATCAGGTTGGGGATCAGACCCGTAAAAATCAGATGGATGTGGTAATAGACACAAATGGTTGCAAAAACCACAGTCGCGTAATGTTGAACAGAAGCGGTATTCATTTCAATATTTCTCTGCCCCGTTTTGGAACGGAGTCCTTTGTAGGCTATTGAAGATTTTCCGGAATGGTCACACCGGCCTCGTTGTAGTACTTTGCTGCACCCGGATGGAGTTTGGCGCCCAAGGTGACGATATTTTCAAAAACAACCGCTTTCCACCAGGGACTTGTCTTGCCCATTCCGGCTTTTTGCTCCCAGAATGTTTTTGTGAGTTGATAGGCGATGGCTTCATTCATGGCTGTGGTTGTGTAGGCGCCTACAGGCAAGGAGGTTGTGGTGATATCCTGATCCACCCCGGAATAGGTGCCTGCCGGTATCACCAGTTTGGTTCTTTTGGTCATGGCCACCTGTTCGTCGCTCATGCTAAGAATGTTAATGGGCGTACCTGCGGCGGCCTCCAGTACATTGGGGGCCGGATAGGATCCGGCCGTCGCGAATCCGACGATCTGACGATTTTTCAATGCGGGCACGGCAGAATTGAGTTCCACGTCCACAAGGTCGATTTTTCCTTCCAAGCCAAACAGCTTTACATATTTAGCAGCTTCGCGGGCCCCGAAGCTGCCTTTTCCGATCAAAAACTTCTTTCCAGCCAGATCCTCAAAATTTTGGATTCCTGAATCTTTACGCACCACGAGATGCATGGTCAGTGAGGGGATAACGAATAAAGAACGTATTTTTTGATAATTAGGATGGGCGTCTTTAAACATTTTTTTACCGCTGGTGGCCAACTTTATAAGCACAGGCGGTGTCGTGAACACATAGTTGCCTGAACGATTGGCCACTTCTTTAACGTTCTGTACAGATCCCTGACTTTCCTCGACAGTAACAATGATATCTCCCCCGGTACCGGATTTCATGGCTTCTGCGATCTGAACGGCCATCTGAAAGTAAGACGAGGTCGATTTTGCGGATTTGTATGTAATCCGGGTCTCAGCATTTGCAACAGTGACCGACATGAAAAAAACAGCCACTAACACGGCAACAATTGCCTGTCCAATTTGCACCCTACTCATTGCTCTCATGATCGACTCCTTTCATTTCTTCCAATCGTTTCCGCTATAGATGATTGGGTTGGAGGACATCCTTTTATAAATGTCCCTTGGTGTTTTTTGTGAATAGTGCAATTTCCGACTAAAAAGGTTTCTGCGGATGGATCAGGGATCCCTTTTCCAACCGCAATATTCATCTGCCCATATTCTTGAAAATAATTTTCGACCACCTTATCATTATGGGTCAAGAATTGAAAAATTGAAAATAGACATGCGGAGCAGGATCCAAAATCAATGAGGTTCACTTTGCAGTTGTTGATTTTAATTTCCCTCGGAGGGGGCTTCAAACGTGTAACAAATGGTGTAATATCCCCGGGAATGGTTTCAATATCGTCTATGGAACGAATTCCTTTTTTTCGCTCCGATAATAATTGTAAATGCGGGACTTGCTCGATCTTCATACCGGAAACGGTAAGTGCCCCCACGTCTGCCGCATGAAAATCGGTGGAGGAAATGATGGTGTTCATCTTAACCCGATCTCCGGCGGACGGCCCCATGCCTTCCATGGCATAGTAAGCATCAATAATCGCCAGGTCAGGTGCGAGGACATCCGCAAGATCTGCAATAGCGATATCCAGTTCTTTAAAGCCTTTTTTGACAGCATCGCAACAATGCAACTGATGCAGTTTTACTTTCTCCTTTTTGTAGATCAAGCCTTTCATATTTTTCAGACTCAAAGTGGCGCCGGTATGCATGTGCATCTTGAGAACCGGAATGGATATGATGTAGTCAAAATCACGAAAATAACCCGTTACTTTCACTTCTTTTAGAATTTTTCCATTGGCAATTTTTAAGGTCAAAGGCTTCCGATTGTCCAGATCAATATATCGCAGGTCCTCGTGCTCCATCAGGGACCGATACCCGCTTTTCATAAATGCTTTACGGCTAATGACTCCAGTAATGGGAGAGTCGCCAATGAAATACTGGGCCCGATAGTTAGACCGTAAATAATCAAAAACCGCTTCAACCACATCCGGGCTTGTGTTGGCTCCTGAATTTTTTGTTATTTCCCGCCCCACATTGGGTTTCAGTAAAACATTCATTCCGGTCAAATCAGGCAAATTAATTTTGGAAAGGGAGTGAAAGACAGCTTTAGAAATGTCATCATCTTTTGCGAATGAACAAACAGGTTTCGTTTTAGATCTTTGCATCAATATTCATCCAGAGAAAGAAAACTATTAATGATTTTACATTATTTTCAATTTAATCCTCTATCACGACACAATAACATAAGTAAAACGAATTAATTTGATTTACAATATTAGAAATGCTTATATAGTTAGATTTAATCAACTTGTGAAAATCTGTTGCTCTCTCTCCATGATCATTTTCAGACGCAATGGCATTTATTCACAGGCTTTAACGCTTCAGCGGTTCAGCAAAACATAGGAGTATGCCATGGACCTTCGGAAACTAATGTCATTTGTCGCCGTAGCAGAGCTCAACAGTTTTACCGCGGCATCCAAATCAATGAATCTCACCCAGTCGGCGGTCAGTCAGCAGGTGAAAGACCTAGAGCGAGAGCTGGGATACAAGCTGTTGGATCGAAACACGCGTCCTATAAACCTTACCAAAGAAGGGGCCGAGCTGGTGGTGGTTGCACGCCAAATGCTATCACTCTGGCAAAGCCTTAAATCCAAACAAGAAAAACTTGATTTAGCCGGAAGCATAATGCTTGGTTATATCCGAAGTGCAATAACAGATAATCTGGCCCAGGCACTCTATTCCACAATGCAAAAACACCCCAAAGTCACCATTCAGCTGATATACACGAAGGGCATAACCAAACTGCTGGCAAAAGAGGTCGCTAAGGGAAAAATTGATGCAGCCTTGGGGGTTGCCCCTGTTGATTTGCCCAAAGGTACTTTTTGGCGAACCTACTCAACAGAGAAATACTTTGTTGTATCCCCCATGCATTACAAAGGAAAGACGGACGAGTCTCTTTTAACCCAAGGACCGTATATCCGCTTTAAGCCGCATCTTCTGGCCGAAACAGTAATGGATCGAGAAATAAAACGACGCGGAATTAAAGTGAAAAAGATCATGGAATTGGATGATTATGAGAGTATCCTAGTAATGGTAGAAAACCATTTGGGCGTTGGAATTGTCCCAGAGCATTACTTGGCAAAGGAACGATTTACCAAATTGAAATGTGTTCCGTTCGGTCTTCCCCCCCTCATGCGAGAGGGTGGCATTATTGCAAAAATGGATAATTCCCAAAATCCACTGGTTGATCTCCTCTGGGAGTCTTTGAGATCTATGTGAAAGCCATGAAAACATACTGATTCGAAAAACAGAAAAATAGGCCTCCCCAACATCTGGCGGTAGGTCATTCTGTCGGAAAGACCCTCTAATCGAAATGTATGGTCGATATATATGAGGTGAAGGCATCTTCTATAGGTGGAAGATATACAAAATAAACCTATACTGGGCACCGATTGCGATTTTTGCTGATCCCCTACATATCACAGGGTCAAAAACCTTGGAATATCTAATAAGGGTTTTATCGATAGTCCCGCCGAACAAAAGGCTGAAGCTTTGATAAAAACTTCGACCTTATTCTGAGATTACAAACTGTGATATTTGATCGCAGGATTATTGATAAAACTAGGATGTGCAAAACCGTCGATTACTTTGGCATGAAAGGTGCTATATGGGTAAAATATCGACTTTCTCTTTTTCATAATAATTACAGCATTTAATCGTCCGACTTCCGACCTCCGTCCTCTAGTTGTTCAGGTCCGACCCCGGAATTACGAAATTACTGTTTTGCCAGAACATCTTTTGGGGTGAAAATATGCACATGCTCAGGATATTTCTCATGCTGTCTGCACCATACTGCCAGGACAATCTTTTGTTTGCCGATGTGCGGGAAGTTATCAGCCTGTTGGTTGAGTTTGTTTAGTATCTGTTCGATATTTGATTTTTTTTGCCATTTTGCTTCTCCAAACAGAATGCTCTGGCCATCAATGGATTCAGCGATTAAGTCAATCTCCATGTTTTTGCCGTTACGGCCGTTGCCCCACCAACGTGCAGCGGGCTTCCATTGCCGTCCAGCTATTTCAAGGCGTGATGTCGACTGACGGGCCAGTTCTTCCCATGTTTCCGACCTCTGTCTAGAGAGGTTTTGTGCTGAAGCAGTATAGACCGCATCGATTAAATCCTGTTCCAGGAGGGAATAATTGGGCAGCACAATACGATACCAGAATTGCAAAAAAGGGTCTTCTAATCGGTAGAGTGTTTTTTTTCCTGAACGGCTGCTTACTCCAAAAGGGACATCTTTTCTAATGTACCCGAGTTGAATAAGGTTTGCCAGTGGCCGCGTCAGACTGGTCGCAGGTTTACCTATCCGGCCGGCAATCTTTGATACTCTGTTTGCGCCGTCGGCAATTAAACCAAGGAGAGAATGGGGCTGATTGGCTCCGCGCATATCATCAAGGAGGAGACGCATGGGCTCATCGTGCAGGACGCCATTCCTGTCAAGCACCAGTTCTTTGCAGGCGGTCTCCATGCTTGCAAATTGCTTTGCTAGTTCCCAATAACGGGGCACCCCGCCCCAGATGGAATATGCCTCAACTGTTGCGACGGGATCAAGATCGAGGGCGTCTGAGAGGTACCCCGCTTCCAACGGCCGGAGTTTCATGATTTCCATGGCTCTGCCATACAGAGGAGCCGTGCTGTCCAGAACAAGGCCCTGCATCATTCGCTGTGAGGACCCGCAGATAATAAGCTGTAACCTGTTTTGTCTACTGTCTATTTGCTTTTGCAGGATAGAGGGCAGTTCCGGTGATTTCTGTACCAGGTAGGGGAATTCGTCAAGAATCAGTGTCACGCCCTGTTGTGTCCGGTTTTGAACTGCTTGAAACAGAACATCCCACGATGGATAGACAACCTGCTCGAATCCAGGGATATGCCTGCTGATCTCGGCGGCGAGACTTTTGATTTGCAGGGGGGGCTCCTGCTGATCCGCAAGATAATAGATATCCTTTTTGCGGGTTATGTGTTGCAACAAGGTGGATTTGCCGCAGCGCCGACGGCCATAAACCACTATAAATGCCGGCTCGGAAGAGTTCAGGGCCCGGGTTAGTTTTGTGATTTCCCGTTTTCTGTTTAAAAATGGTAGTCGCATAGTGTTGTCTCCTTCGGCTATAAAAGGATATGTTGACATATTATGTGTCATAAACATAATGTTTGTCAAACATATTATTTGACATGAGCTCCGGGGCTTTTATGAAGATAGGGGAAAGATGCATATTTTAAAAAGGGGTCAAGTGGTTGGTTTGGTCCGACCCCAGAGAGCGTGAGTAGGCCCTTTGTTATTCAAGTTCATTATGATACGGAAATGGCCAAAATAAATTTGGGAAACCGATTGGAGCGGGAAGTCAAAATATTTGTTACAGCTGCTTAATGCATCTCTTGTGGTGATCAAAAAAGGGGTCTGCCCTTGACCCCTTTTTTCTTAGGCTCTGAAGTTCAGTGGTTCTGTGGCTCGGTCACTCCTTACTCCTTACGGTCAAGTCCTGATTAAAAGTTGTCACTTTTTATAGTGTTGCCCATGGTCTTTTGCTGCCATCCGACCTCTTAACCGCCCGCTACGCTCAAGACGCTAAGTACGCAAAGGTTTTATCTTAAAACAACCTTCTTGGCGTGCTTTTGCGCCTTTGCAATTCAATATCTTTTCTCTTACTCATTCCAAAATTAAGTGGCCACGAAGCCACAAAGTCTCTAAGAAAAAATCAAACCCTTTGTGTCTTTGAGTCTTAGTGGCGATTATAGACTTCCGATCTCCGGCCTCTGACACTCTGGTTATAGGTCCGACCCTAAGAAAACGGCCCCAATGACAATCACGCGGCTAAGTTTTTTGAAAGGGATTTCACCCTGGCATGAATGTTGAGCAAGTAGGCCTGCTCCGGTTGTTTTGGATCGGGTTGGGGATCGTACTCTTCGGACTTGACCCGTGCCACCACCTTTTCCACCTGACCGTTCTCTTCATGTAAAAGCTGTTCCACCCGTTTTTTAAATGCCAGGGCGGCCGGTATGGAACGCCGGAGAACCGTCCTGGCGTTTTCGCCGGTGAAGACCTGGTGGTGGCTCTGGCACAGAATATCCACCTTCAGCTTGGCGAGACGTTCGATGGATTGGATGTAGAGATCGAAGTCCACCAGAAATTCCGTTGAAAGAAAACCCGTGGGAGTGGTGCAGCCCACTGCTTCGCCGGCCACCAGCAATTTTTTTTCGGGAATGTAGAAACTGATGGAATCCCAGGTGTGCCCCGGTGTCTCCAAGACCTGCACGGTCAATCCGCCCGGCAGTTCGATGCGATCCCCATCCGCAAGGATCACGTCCACGGCAAATGGCTGAAAGGGCACCTTTGCGGAGAGCCCGGGGGCGGTTTTCTCGACCCAGTCCGTGGCCGCCGCATTGAGGTGCGAGATGGTCTCCAGGGCATTGGGCCGTCCGACGATGTCCGCAGCAGGTCGGGAGGCCGCGACGTTTAATTGCGGCCAGGATTGCTGCAGAAATCCGGCCGCGCCGCAGTGATCGAAATGCGCGTGGGTGAGAAAAAGAAGCTGCGGCTGACCGCCTTTCAATACCTTCCCTATTTCTTTCACATATGCCGGCCCCAGGCAGGAAAGCCCTGCTTCGAAGAGCACAGGCTTTGGCCCGAGAAGCAGGTGCGTGGGGAAGTATCTGCTTCCGAGAACATGGAAATAATCCGTCAGCTTGCCTGTTTCCGCAAAGATCATCGATAGTGCCTTTTCATTGGTATCGTGTTCAGGTCGTCCCTTTTCCAGCACGAGAGCGTTTCAAATGTCTACATATCACGAACTTTCTCTATTTCCCAGGTGGAGGTTTAAAAAGCGTCGAGTGCAGACCCCTTGATTAATCTGGGATCGGACCTGAACAACGGTTTAAAAAATGGGATAAAGTGAATTTTCCAGGCGGTGTCAGGCCTTAGAATGCTGTTTTCGACCCTTAAAATGTGCTTTTAAGCCTGTTTCAGGGCCAAAAAAATCGACTATATCTTAATATTCCATAAATGGTTCTGAGTTTCTGTAGCTCTGGTCTCAGTGGTTCTGTGGCTCTGGAGATCTGTGGTTCCGGCCTCCGGTCGTTCAGGTCCGACCCCAAAAACGTTTTAAGTCACTGGATCGATGGGTGTTTGTGGAACAAGCTCTGCCGCCTCTATCGTTTCTGCGATATCCAGACAGGTCAGGTCATGCCACAGGGCACCGGTCACCAACACACCCACGGGCAGACCGTCCACCACACCTGCCGGTACGGCCGCCGACGGCAGGCCTAAGGCATTACCAGGCAATACCGGACGAATGAGCTCAAGGACATTCTCGGCCGTCGAAGCCGAACTGATGTCGTACCCATGCTCAAAGGGCAGTTGTGTCCAAGTCGGCGTCAAAACAGCATCCCACTCGGTAAAGAACTGACCCCACGCCCTCTGGAG
>JBDLJD010000148.1:0-10228 GCA_039714495.1 Thermodesulfobacteriota bacterium | reverse complement strand
CGAAGAATGGGCATGTAGGCCAGGGTTTTAGCCCTGCATCGTCGTCCGGTGAGAAATTCCGCATTCATTAGATCCTGCGCGCCTGCCAGTAGCACCGTTGCCAATATGTGTTGCCCAGGCTGGAGATGGTTACACCTTTCTCGGTGGAAGCGTGCAGAAATTTCCCTTTTTCCAAGTAGATGCCCACGTGTTTGGTGAACGTTCCGGTTTTGAAAAAGACGAGATCACCGGCAATGAGGTCGCGCTGCATGATTTGAATGCCTTCTTTGGACATCTGGGACGTGCTCCTGGGCAGGGTTATGCCAAAACGGTCCCTATAGGTGATGTGGACAAAGCCCGAGCAGTCCACACCGTTTCTGGACATGCCCCCGTGCCGGTAACCCACATTTTGCCAGGTATCGTACTGCGTGTAGAGTTGTGACTTTATCCGGCCAGGATCATTGCCCAGGGAGCTGGGTATGCCCGGGGCGCCGGGTTTCACCGGGATGAGGGTGCAGCTGGAGAGAAGGATGAGGATGGATAAAAAGATCGTTGCCCCATAGGGAAAAACCCTTGGGAAAAGGTGCGGCTTTGTTGTTCTCGAGAGGCGCATATGTCTTATATATCAGAAAAAAGGCAAAAATTACAGCCACAAAGGCGCCAAGGATTAACTTTTAGTGACAAAATACCAAAGAAACAAAGTACCTGAGTTGCGAATTGTCACTTTATTTCTTTGCGCCTTCGCGTTTTAGTGGCAATTTTCAAACCTGTATGATCTATGGATAAAAAAATGGGGGCCGGTCCACTATTGGGACCGGCCCGGATTTTACTATATAGTTTTTATCAGGAATTTAGCAGCAGCGGCTGACATAACACCCGCAGGGGTCCACATAGCATCCACAAGGATCGACCGCAAAACAGCAGCACGACTCGGACACAGATTTTCCAGAACCGCTCTCTTCCTGACTCTCTTTTTTGATGTCTGTATCTTCAGCCATTGACATCACCTCCTTTGTTCACGGAGCGTGAACTTCTCCGCTCCAAAAGTGTTGGCTATCTTCCACCCTGTTTTTCAGGGTGGATGTGCAAAGGACGCGAAGTGTCACTTAGTGACACCTTACATCGTAGAATAAGACGCTGTTCCGGTACTGTCAAATATTGGGCCACCAAGGCACCAAGACGCAAAGGTAACGAATGAATTCTTCGAGCCTTAGCGTCTTAGTGGCAACCACCGAATTTATCAGCTATTTTGCAGATGAAGCCTGTAAATAGGCCACAAACGCAAAAAAGGCCCGAAGACTGCTGATAATGTCTTCGAGCCTTCGCGGCTAAACTATTTTGTCTGTTAATCCGCAGCAGGCGCCATGGTATTGGCCATGAGATCGCCGATTCTTTTGCTGAAGTCAGCCGGGTCGTCGATCTTGCCCCCTTCGCTGATCAGGGCCATGTCAAAGATAAGTCGGCTGTAATCTTTCAGCCGGGTGTCCTCTTTGTCGGTTTCAAACAGGGCCTTGAATCCCTCCAGGGCGGGGTGGTCCATGTTCAGTTCCAGGATGCGCTTGGCTGTTTCCGGGCTCTGACCCGAGGATTTCAATATTTTTTCCATGTAGGCGCTCATGTCATGGGCATCACCCGAAAGGCAGGAGATGGATTCATTGAGATGGGTCGAGGGTTTGACCTCCTTTACCTTGTCTTCCAGCGCTGCCTTGATGAATTCGAACAAGTCATTGAATTCATCCTTCTTTTTCTCATTCACATCGTCTATATCCAGGTCGCCCTTTTCAGCGCTCTTAAAGGATTTGCCTTCGTATTCCGTGAGGGACTGGGTGACCCATTCGTCCACCGGGTCGGTCATCAGCAGTACCTCGTATTCCTTTTCTTTCAGCTTTTCCAGGTGCGGGCTGTTCAACAGGGCGGCAAGGTTGTCGCCGGTGATGAAATAGATATGTTTCTGGTCTTCCTTCATGTTTTCAACGTAGGTTTTCAGGGAGACCCATTTGTCTTCCGAACGGGTGGTTTTGTAGCGGATGAGGTGGGAGAGCTTCTCCTTGTTATCGAAATCGGTGTGAATGCCTTCCTTTAGCACCTGGCCGAATTCATCATAAAATTTATCATAGGCTTCCGCATCCATGCCGGACAGGAGTCCGAACAGCTTTTTGAGCATGTTCTTGCGGATGTTGCGCACCAGGCGGTCCTGCTGGAGGATTTCCCGGCTTACGTTGAGGTTGAGGTCGGCCGCATCCACCACGCCCTTGACAAAACGCATGTATTCGGGGATGAGCTCCTTGCAGTCGTCCATGATGAACACCCGTTTGCAGTAGAGATTCACCCCGTGTTTGCGGTCGATGTTGAAGAGGTCGAAGGGCGCGTGGGAGGGGATGTACAACAGGGCACTGTATTCGGTGGTGCCTTCCATCTTGAAATGCAGCCGTTCCATGGGGTCTTCCCAGTCATGGCTGATGTGTTTGTAAAACTCGTTGTACTCCTCTTCGGAAACATCCTTCTTGTCCCTGGCCCAGATGGCCTTCATGGAGTTGAGAGTTTCCTCCTTTATGACCTTGTTGGTTTTGTTTTTTTCCGGCCCCACGGGCTTGCCGTCCTGATCCAGGATCTGGTCTTCTTTGACGGGTTTGCCCTCGGCATCCAGAACCGGTTCCTCCCTTTCAACATCCATGACGATGGGGTAGGAGATAAAATCGGAGTGCCGTTTGATGATGTCGCGGATGGTCCACTCTTCGGTGAAATCCTTTTCATCCTCTTCTTTTTCACGCAGTTTGAGAATCACGGTGGTTCCCCGGCTCTCCTTCGCAGCCTCTTCGATGGCGTATTCGCCATCCCCTTTGGACCACCATTTAACGGCTGTGTCTTCTCCGGCCGCCCTGGTCAGAAGGGTAACTTCGTCGGCCACAATGAAGGCGCTGTAGAAGCCTACCCCGAACTGGCCGATGAATTCCGGAGTGAGGGCACTCTCTTTTTTTGAATTTTCAAGGGCTTCCAGAAATGCGGCGGTTCCGCTTTTGGCGATGGTGCCGATGTTTTCCATGACCTCCTCGCGGGTCATGCCGACCCCGTTGTCGGCAATTTCAACGGTGCGGCCGGTGCTGTCAGTGGTGATTTTGATCTTGAATTCACCATCTCCTCCGAGAATATCGGGGTCGGTCTGGGCCCTGAACCTGAGCCGGTCAATGGCATCGGATGCATTGGAAATCAATTCCCTCAGGAAAATATCCTGATTGGAGTACAGGGAATTAACAATGAGTTTCAATAGTTGCTGAACTTCGGTTTTAAACTGGTAGGTTTCCTTGCTACTCATGGCTGCTGGTTTCTCCTTCTCCTAATGAGCGTTTACACGCTAATAATTTTAAAATTATTTAAAGTTAGCGACGTGCGTCGCGTTTCATAAAAGCGTGGTACACGATTTTATTATGGATAAAATAGTCGCTGATTTACGGATGTCAAGAGGCTACCGCTTAGAATAACACACCGAAATCGGACGTTTTTTTGTCTTTCCCCGGTTTTTCATGAACCTTCAATTCATCAAGGAGAGGCGCTAAGAAATTTCTCTTTGGCACCATCGGGCAGTATTTGCCCGCTGGATGCTTTTGTGTTAAGGTTGTCGTGAACATGCATCGGAATGACACCCGTTATCCTGGTTGTCATACAGCGTTCCGATACAGGCTGATTTTCTGCAAGGGTATCTTAGGGGCAACATCCAGTCTACCCAGAGCATGACAACCGCTATTATATAGATTGTTAAGAAAGAATCTAGTCAACTATTCTCAATTGGCAGGCCACGGCATGAAACGTGGTGTACCCAATGGGATTAAGAGGAGATATTAATTTGGAACAGGTAACAGGCTATCTGGAAATTGCGGACAGGGGCTTTGGTTTTTTACGGGATATTGGGAATAATTATCATCCCAGTCGTGATGATGTTTACGTTCCTGCGGGATTGATCGGCGAATACAGCCTGCCTGAAGGAGGATTTATAAAGGGGGATGGCGTGCCGGGCGATTCCCAGGTCGGAAACCTGAAGCTGGACACCGTGGAGACCATCAACAACGTCCCCTGGGAAACGTTTATCGCCTATGACCGCCTGCAAAACCGGGTCAGCATCAGTCCTGAGGAAAAACTGGTCCTCACCCAGGGGGTCGACGACTTAACCGGCAGGACCATCGACATGATAGCACCGGTGGGCAAAGGGCAGCGCGGCCTCATCATCGCCCCTCCCAAGGCGGGGAAAACCACCATTCTGAGGCACATGGCCAACTCCATATCCATGAACCACCCGGACGTGGATATTTTCGTGCTGCTGGTGGATGAACGGCCCGAAGAGGTGACGGACTTCAAAAGGGGGCTCAAGGATGCCCATGTTCTTTATTCTTCGGCAGACCAGAGCATCGACCAGCACATGCGCATGACACGGCTGGCCATGCACACGGCCATCCTGTGCGCCGAAGCCGGCCGTGATGCTGTGGTGTTCATCGACTCGCTCACCCGCATGTCCCGGGCTTTCAATACCAAAACCGACAGTCGCGGGCGCACCATGACCGGCGGCCTGGGCGCCAATGCGCTTCAGTTTCCCCGCAAGATATTCGGGGCGGCCCGCAATGTCGAACATGGCGGCTCATTGAGCATATTTGCCACCATTCTGGTGGAAACGGGCAGCCGCATGGACGATATCATCTACCAGGAGTTCAAGGGGACCGGCAACACAGACCTGGTGCTCAGCCGTGAGTGTGCAGAGCAGCGGATATGGCCGGCCATCAACATCAATGCATCCGGCACCCGCAAAGAGGAACTGCTGCTGGACGCATCGCTTCACCGGGAGATTATCAAGATCCGCAGGGGCCTGGCGCATTTAGGAGAAACGCAGGCCATGTCGGCATTGCTGGATTATTTTCAGGAAAGCTTGTAGCTTGGCGCTAAAAGTGAAGGGACAGTGACAGAGAGACAGAGTGGCAGAGAAACAGAGTGATAGGAAAAAAGCTTTGTATCTTTGTCACTCTGTCTCTTTGTTTCTTTGCCATCATCCAAAAAAATTGGAGCAATAACGTGAGTACCGATACGGAAAAAATCATCTACTCCATGGTCAGGGTCAGCAAGTATTACGACAAGAAAGCCGTAATTAAGGACATCTCGCTCTCTTATTTTCACGGTGCCAAAATCGGCGTCCTGGGGCTCAACGGTTCTGGAAAATCCACTCTTCTGCGCATCATGGCAGGTGTGGACGCCGACTTCAACGGTGAAACCATTCTATCCAAAGGGTTTACCATCGGCTACCTGGAGCAGGAACCGCTGGTGGATGTGGACAAGAGCGTTCGCGAAGTAGTGGAGGAAGGTGTTCAGGAAACCGTAAACCTGCTCAAAGAGTTCGAAGAGATCAACAATCGTTTTGCCGAGCCCATGGACGACGATGCCATGGACAAGCTGATCCAGCGTCAGGGAGAGGTTCAGGAAAAACTGGATGACCTGGATGCCTGGGATCTTGATTCGCGCCTGGAAATGGCCATGGGCGCCCTGCGCTGCCCCCCGGGCGAAACCCGGGTAAAGGTGCTGTCCGGCGGCGAAAAAAGGCGTGTGGCCCTGTGCCGTTTGTTGCTGCTGCAGCCTGATATTCTCCTCCTGGACGAACCCACCAACCACCTGGATGCGGAGAGCGTGGCCTGGCTGGAACACCACCTGCAGCAGTACCAGGGGACTGTCATTGCCGTAACCCATGACCGCTATTTCCTGGACAATGTTGCCGGCTGGATACTCGAGCTGGACCGGGGACACGGCATTCCCTGGAAAGGCAACTACTCCTCCTGGCTGGAGCAGAAGTCAGAGCGCCTGCGCAGGGAGGAGAAGGCTGAGGGCGCTCGCAGGAAAACCCTGCAGCGGGAGCTGGAATGGATACGCATGGCCCCCAAGGGGCGCCATGCCAAGAGCCAGGCCCGTGTAAACGCCTATGAAAAGCTTATGGCCCAGGAGATGCAAACACAGGACAGGGAGCTGGAGCTCTACATCCCGCCCGGACCCCGGCTGGGTGATGTGGTCATTGAAGCGGACGGTGTTTCCAAGGGCTTCGAAGACCGACTGCTTATGGAATCCATGCAATTCAAGCTTCTGCCGGGGGCTATCGTGGGCATCATCGGCCCCAATGGGGCCGGCAAGACCACGCTTTTCAGAATGATCACCGAACAGGAGCAACCTGACCAGGGTACACTCCGTATCGGCGAAACAGTGCAGCTGGCTTATATTGACCAGTCCCGGGAACTGAATCCGCAGAAGAGTATCTGGGAGGAGATCAGCGGCGACAGTGATCAGATCGAGATCGGCGGCCGGTTGGTCAACTCGCGCGCTTACGTTGCGCGGTTCAACTTTTCAGGTTCCGAACAGCAGCGCAAGGTTGGAAATCTTTCCGGCGGTCAGCGCAACCGGGTGCACCTGGCCAAGATGCTGAAGGAGGGCGCCAATGTTTTGCTGCTGGATGAGCCGACCAACGACCTGGATGTGAACACGCTGCGCGCCCTGGAAGAAGCCCTGGAAAATTTCGGGGGCTGTGCCTTGGTGATCAGCCATGACAGATGGTTTCTGGACCGCATCGTCACCCATATCCTGGCCTTCGAAGGGGACAGCCAGGTGGTGCTTTTCAACGGCAGCTGGAGCGAATATGAGGCTGACCGCAGGAAACGCCTGGGCGCCGATGCCGATGTTCCGCGAAGGATAAGGTATCGCCGACTAACGAGATAGCAAAGGATTCTATGATTACACCTTACAAGGGCATTCAGCCTGTCATTCATGAGAGTGCGTTTATTGCGCAAGGCGTGGTGGTGATCGGCAATGTGGAAATAAAGCAAAATGCCAGCCTGTGGTACGGGACCGTTGCCCGGGGGGATATCGAAGCCATTGTCGTCGGTGAGAACACCAATATCCAGGACAACTGCACGCTGCACACGGAATATGATTTTCCGCTTAAGATCGGCAGGAATGTCAGCGTCGGCCACAACGCCGTGGTTCACGGGTGCACGGTGGAAGACGACTGCCTGATCGGCATTGGGGCTGTCATCCTGAATGGCGCCCATGTGAAAAAAGGCAGTGTCGTGGCTGCCGGATCGGTTGTCAGGGAGGGGCAGGTTGTTGGGCCTTACCAGATGGTGGCCGGGACCCCGGCCAAGGTGAAAAGGGAGCTGGATGAAGAAAGCCTTAAGCCGTTTCTTCAGCCGGCAAAGAATTACTTGCATCACGCTGCCGGGCATCGTGAAATCGAGATCATTTCAAAATGATATTTATTGCCACTAAGACGCAAAGACACAAAGGGTTTTAACGATAAGTTCTTCGAGGCTTGGTGTCTTCGTGGCTGAAAAAAAATCTTTAATAAAGATAAAAAATAAATGGAGGTAATTCTGTGAATGACACAAAAAAGATACTGGTAATTCTAGGAAGTCCGCGTAAAAAAGGCAACAGCACCGCCCTGGCGGGTCAGATCGCCAAAGGCGCAGAATCAGCAGGGGCTGAGGTGGAGATGGTCTACCTGAACGGACTGGAGATCAAACCCTGTCAGGGCTGCTATGCCTGTAAAAAGGAAAATGCCAAAGGATGTGTCGTGGATGACGACATGCAGTCTTTGTATCCTAAAGTTGCGGCGTCAGATGCATTGGTCATTGCCACCCCCGTATACTGGTTCAATATGACCGCCCAGACCAAGATTTTCATGGATCGCCTTTACGGCCTGTTTGATGCCAGTTTTACCGTGAACCCCCTTTACAAGAAGAAGATCGCCATCGCCATGAGCTACGGCGACACCGACCCCTTCAATTCGGGCTGCGTGAATGCATTGCGCAGTTTTCAGGATGCCTTCCGCTACGTGGGCGCCAAGATGGCAGGCATGGTTTACGGCAGTGCCGAAGAACCCGGCGAAATTTCCTCAAATGCCGTGTTGATGCAGCAGGCCGACGACCTGGGCAGGAAGCTCGGCCGTGCTGGATAAAAAAATGAGGTAAAGAGTCCTATTTTAAGCCTCCCCTAAATATACAGATACAATTGACAAGACATTGTAATCAACACCTATGAAAGGCACTATCCGACAGTTAAGAATACTATTTATAGTCTTGAAACATGAATAGGGGGTATTCTATCAGCCCAGGGTCTTGCCTGTTCCAATTGAGCCGCCAGTCTGAACAACGTAGCTTCATCTCCAAAACGTCCGGCAAATTGCACACCGATGGGTACATTGCCCTCGTTCCAATATAATGGAACAGACATAGCTGGCTGACCGGTAATGTTTTGGGTCCTGGTAAAAACGACAAATGATAATGCCGCTCTTATCCACTTTGTCGGGTCTTTTTCAGTCAATTGGAATTCACCGAGTTTTGTCGGAGGAATTCTCATG
This sequence comes from Thermodesulfobacteriota bacterium, assembly GCA_039714495.1. GTDB lineage: Bacteria > Desulfobacterota > Desulfobacteria > Desulfobacterales > B30-G6 > JAJDNW01. Next base: position 1,875 of record JBDLJD010000148.1, on the reverse strand, counting down.
GTAGGAGTTAACAAAATATCGTATTTATTATCATGATACCAGCGAGCAACTTTTCTTGAAAACCGCTGTAGTTCTTCAATCGCAACCAGGTAATTTGCACCAGTAATATTTATGCCATCCTGGTACATTTTCCAGGTAATCGGTTCAAGTTCATTTTGTCTGATTTTTCTACCCAACTCCCTTTCCCAGTAGGCAATTGCCTGGCCTACAAAACATGCGAAGACAATACCGAATTTTTGAGGAACATCAGGAAAACCCAAGACATCTGCATCAATTTCATCAATATAATGACCCAAGCTATCACAGAGCACGGCTGCATCTTTAACAGCTTCCATGCAGCCTGGATGTATTTCGGTCGTTTCATTCCAGCCATCTGGAACCTTGGTCAAAAATCCTATTTTTAAAGTTCCGACATTTTTTCCAACCTCCTCTGCGAAGGGTCTGTTTTTTTCGGGCGCATAATATGGATCGCCAATGTCTGGACCCGATGTTATATCCAGCAAAGCCGCTGAATCTCGAACAGTACGCGTTATGGCATGCTCATGTAATATTCCCCCACCTATATCTCCAAAAAGAGGGCCGATAGGATTGCGCCCACGAGTGGGTTTCATGCCGAAAAGACCGCAACAAGATGCCGGTATGCGTACTGAACCGCCACCATCATTTCCATGAGCCATGGGGACGATTCCAGCAACAACAGCTGCTGCAGAACCACCGCTTGACCCCCCTGAAGTTAAATTTGAATCCCATGGATTAATGGTTGACCCATGGAACAGGGTTTCAGAGGCTGGAAGAAGGCCAAACTCTGCTGCGTTGGTCTTTCCGGCGATTATCATTCCAGCATTTTTTATTCGTTTAACAAGCTCTGTATCAATACTGGAAATATAACCATCGATCGCCTTTGATCCTTCACTAAATGGTGTACCCTTGGATTCTGCGATAAGATCTTTTAAGAGAAACGGAACGCCTTTGAAAACATCCATATTGCTACGCTTTACAGACCGGTGGAGATTAAGGTTTTTTGCATCCGCTCGCGCTTGATCATACAGCTTATAGATGACAGCATTGACTTTAGGATTAATCTTTTCAATCCTTGTAATAACCAGTTCGAGCAATTCAGATGCTTCAATTTCCCCCCTACTTATCAGGTCTCCTAATGCGATTCCGTCATATTTGTAAAAATCATCTGACATTATGCCCCCTTTATAAGCCAATGCAGCAAAATTGATTTGTTATAAACGATTGTGCAATCTAAATTTGATAAACAGAAATGAAAATAAGAACGGAAAGTTCAATATTACCAAAAATTTGAATCCTGTCAAATTTGGAATGATTCACAAAAATTTTAAATAAGGTGGATATGTAATTTTCGACAGATTCGGGATTTCCGGTATCATGTAATTCAGGAATATCGGTAATATTCTTCATATTACCTTTAAGTTTAGAATATTGCGTAGATGGCAAGAAGTCCACACTTTCCAAAGTCGAAACAGAGGTCCAACTTGACCCAACCCTCCAAATCATATATGCCTTTTATATCACACTGAAATATAGCTGATCTAAAGCTGAATTTCAAATTTGAGCCGGATCTGACCTCACTCTCTACCTGTCCTTACCTTTTTAAAACGTACTATCTTCTTTAACCCACAATATGCACAAATGATGGTGTTCCAAATGTCCAAGGTGGAAAAGCCGCTATAAAGCTCGAAGCTATATATTTCTGCCGATTTTAATGGAGAATGAAAATGGAATGTCCGGAATGTCAGTTAGAGAACAAACAATTTAATGGTCATTGATGCGATCGTTATGGAAATTTATCTGAACATAGGATGTCTGAAGTTCCTGATACATCGCCTCCTGTAGGATCAGCTGATC
>JBDLJD010000147.1:0-10331 GCA_039714495.1 Thermodesulfobacteriota bacterium | reverse complement strand
CATGATGATAATGTACACTTTTTGCGGTTAGAAGAAAACAAATTTTAGAAATCCGGTTATCTGTAAAGCTCAAGCTGCATAATGTTCAAACAGGAAGTCAAAGTCGAAAATATTTACTTGAGCGAACTGCATAACCAGATATTATTATTCTATCTCAGATTTAGGTAATACTGTGATTTCCAATAAGTATCCAAAACCAACCCCAACGTTTTCAGCTGAATTGGTGTCCAATCAGATGAAGATTAGAACTCTTTCCAAGAGTTTTCCTCTCCTTCGGACTCAATCATAAACCTCGGATTTTAATAAATCCCTTGATTTGATGAAATCTTCATATCCTGAATCAATTGCCACATTACAATTTACAAACGAAATCAATTGATCAAGAATGGAATTGGCAAGGGATTGAAAGATAAACAGTCCATTCAGGGTACAGGAGTTGTTGGACCATTTGATGGGGGTAACAGATCGGGAGGATGGACTGTGGCTATCCCTGTTCCATCTTTTTTTATGTATATTTGAACAATTCTATCCAACTTGCTTAAACCGGTTTCAGAAGGTTTTGTTTTAAGCTGGTCCAATGCATCCTGAAACCTCTGGATAATCCCATCCTTTGTATTGCGGTGAAATGCAAAAAAAGCGGGTAAATACTTTTTCAATGTGTATACGATTTCATAGTCCTGCACGTTATAGCCGTGCCGGGTAATGAGCCATTTGGCGCAGTTGGTCTCATAATTCCACAGATCGATCCGGCCACGGTTGAGTTTTTCAAGATTGATTTCTACGCTGGAAACCGAATCGATGTTATCACTGCTGATACCCATTTCCTCCATGAGCAGTTCGCCGAAATCCTTTTTGATGACACCGATGCGGTAATTTTTAAGATCGTCGGTGGAATTGATCCGAATGCCCTTTTCTTTTTTGGCAATCAATACACAGTCGATGTTAATAACCGGCCCCACCCATTTGAAAAGGTTTTCGCGGGCCTGGTTGCGGTTCATCAGAAACAGGACGGTATTCTCATTTTTCAGGATATCACGGTATGCCCTAGCCCAAGGCATGAGGTGGATATCCCCCCTGGTAAGTCTGGAGCCCACCATCCGGAGCATTTCAGCCATCAAGTCTACGCTGATGCCCTTCAACATTCCGTTCTGCTCAAAATTCAGCGGTGGAAGCGATTCGGTCATCAAGGTCAGATCGTCAACCGGTTCCGCCCATGCCGGCCACCCCCATAAACATAGGGCTGCCAGCACAAGAATGGCAATATAATTGTTTCTTCGAATCATTTTACCTGTCTTTTCTTACTTGGCAAAGCCAACTATCGTTGGAAATCCGAAATAGAAACATCGGGATAAGATTATTCAACCAAATTCCCCTTCGACGGATCAAGATTGTATTTGTTAATTTTTTTGTATAACGTTTTTCGGCTTATGCCCAGCAGACGGGCGGTTTTTGCCCTGTTCCAATCGGTCTTTTCCAGCATGTGCAGGATTCTCTCTGATTCCACGCCCGATGTCTCTTGAGAAAACCGGCTCCGGGAAGAAAGCGATTTGATTTCAGGTGGAATATGGTCTAGGGCAATGGCCTTGCTTTGACAGAAAATAAAGGCACGTTCCAGGGCGTGTTCCAGTTCGCGAACATTCCCCGGCCAGGTGTAACGCATGAATGCTTCCATGACTTCATTTGTCACACCTTTGATCTGTTTTTTAAAACGCCTGTTAAAGATATGGCAGAAACGATCGACCAGAAGCGGCACATCTTCAAGCCGTTCCCTTAAAGGCGGCAGTTCAATCTCCACGACTTTTAAACGGTAAAAGAGGTCTTCGCGGAATTTGTTGTTGTCGACGGCCTCTTTCAATTTCCGGTTGGTGGCTGCAATGACCCTGACGGCAATTTTTATGGATTTGGAATCACCAACTCGTTCAAACTCCTTTTCTTGAAGCACTCGGAGGAGCTTGAGTTGGATGATCGGGGAAATTTCTCCGATTTCATCCAGGAAGATACTGCCGCCGTCGGCTTCCTGAAAGCGTCCTACCTTATTATTTTCCGCTCCGGTAAAGGCGCCTTTGACATGCCCGAACAGTTCACTCTCAAGCAGACTCTCCACAAGGGTGGAGCAGTTGACGGTGACCATGGGCAGTGAGGCATTGTGCCCGCTGTAATGGATGGCCCTGGCAATCATCTCTTTGCCGGTGCCGCTTTCTCCGGTAATCAAAACCGTACTCTGGGTCTGGGCCAGATTTTTGATCAGATTGAAAATCCGTTGCATTTTTTTTGACTTGCCGATGATATTATGGAAACTGTGCAAGTCTTTAAGTTCGCTCTCCATTCTGATTATCCGGGTGATGTCGCGGATGACGAGGATTGCGCCCAGCAAGCGGTCTCTGCGGTCCGTCAAAGGAGAACTGTTGATCGCCAGTATCCTGCTGGATCCGGTGGGATATTGGCACTCTATGTGATGGTCTCTAAAAATCTTTTTTTGGGTCGATGTCTGCTCAATGATTTTGCTACAGGCATTAAGGCAGGGATTTGCAATGGCATCGATGTGTTTTCCCATGGCATGCTCGGGCGTTAGACGGCAAATGGTTTCCGCGGCCGCATTAACCGCTATTACGCGCATTTCCTTATTGATGGTAATGATGGCATCGGTCACGCTTCTGAATATGGCATCCAGATGGTTGCGGTATTTTTCCTTTTCAACCACGATGGTTTTGTGTGCCAGTGCGATTTTGGTCACCCGTAAAAGGGTCTGCTGTAGAATCGGTTTGGGGAGATAGTCAAAGGCCCCCATGCGAACCGAATCAGCAGCCGTATCGATATTGGGTTGCCCGGTTATCATGATCACCGGGCAGATCAGATTCTCCTCTTTTGTTTTTTTGAGGATATCGATGCCGCTGTACCGGCCCAGAATGATATCCACGAATATCAGATCGAGATCGTCGTTCTCAATAATGGTTACAGCTTCGTCATAGGTGCCGGCGCAAAAAACCGTGTGGCCCTCTTCAGTTAAGAAATCGTTAAATGTAAACCGAATACTCTCTTCGTCGTCAATGACCAGGATTTTTGTATTCATAGGGGCAACTCTGCAATAATTGTCGTATATTTGCCGGTTTCGCTTTCAGCCCACAGTTTTCCATTGTGATTTTTTATAATGCCGTGGCTGATGCTGAGACCTAATCCGGTTCCCTCGTTGGGTGGCTTGGTTGAAAAAAAAGGGTCCCAGATTCGGTCGATTTTATCATCAGCAATTCCCATGCCTTTGTCGTGGAAAGTGATGCGCATTTTTTGTGGGTCGCAATTTTTTACCAGGTCGGCTCGAATTTCAAGGACCTTGTCATCATCCGCGGCAGCATATTTTTGATTCAAGGCGTGGCGGGCGTTGCTGATAATATTGAGAAAGACCTGCTGGATCTGACCTGGGTTGGCTTTTATTTCCGGCAAGTCCTCGGGCACCTTGACCAGGACATGAATGCCGTTTTTCGCCAGCATGGATCGCGTGAAATCCAAGGTTTCCGATATGATGTCGTGGATGCGCACCCCATATTTCTTTTCTGTCCGCTCCCGGGCAAAAGAAAGCAGACTCCTGACGATACGCTCGATACGCACCCCTTCCTTGATGATGCGTCCGGGTAATTCTGTCTCTCTGTTTTGTTTTTTGCCCCGGTTAATTAAGATCTGGGCATAATTGATGATTCCATTTATTGGGTTGTTGATTTCGTGGGCCACGCCTGCAGCCATTTCACCCAGCGATGCCAGGCGTGCATTTCGTATGGCATCGGCCTGCAGGGCTTTCCTTTCCGTAATATCCTGCAGAATACCTTCGAGCAGTGTCATTTCACCGCTATCATTGTAAAAGGCACGTATCTGCAGAACGACCCATATTTTGCTTCCATCCTTACGGAAATATTGGCACTCATAATTGGAAATGGAATCGTTTTCCTGTAATAGCCGTAGTATTTCTTTTCGATGGTCAGGATTCACATAGATCTGTTTTTCGATGTCAGTGACGGTTGTGATCAGCTCCTTTGCCGAATCATACCCTAAAATAGCGGCCATGGAAGGATTGATATCGATAAATCTGCCGGACGGGGCTGTCTGGAAGATGCCTTCTAGGGCGTTTTCAAAAATGCCCCGGTATTTTTTTTCACTTTCGGCCAGGGCCTTTTCCGCTTCGGTCAGCTGCCCGATACGCAACTCCAGCGTTTTATTCAATTGCTTCAGTTCACCCTCGGCCCTGGAGCGTTCAATTATTTCTTTGTTCAACTGCCCGTCCCGCTTAGCAATTTTTCCTGCCATCTGGTTGGCCTCTTTAATGATGGCGTTGATATCTTTCTGGGGAACCGGCGGCATGGAACTTTTATAATCTCCTTCGGCAATGTTCCGGATACCCTGGATGAGTTGATTCATGGGACGTTTGAGCACATATCGCATGATAAACTGGATCACGATAATGACAATGACAAGCACTGAAATGCCGATGAGCATCATGGATCGGATCATGATGTGCTGAACACGGTACGCATCCTTGTCGGTTAGCCACAGTTTTAGCGCGCCCACCCGGTCTTTTTCCCAGCATATGGTTCTTTTCCTGGTAATGAGATGCCGGTCATCTTGCGGAACCTGATCGAACATCACGTTTCCGTGATCGTCAACAATATGGATGCCGGCCAGATAGGAGGACTTCAGATAGGCATTTGAAATCTGCCGGATCACATTCTGATTCAGATTCCACATGGAAATGGCCAAAACCCCCGCAAGTTCTTCGGTCGTGGATTCTGCCCTGGCATTGAGCTCCTGCTCGGATATATGGGTGGAATACAAATAGTAGATGGCGATTTGAATGATAACGGTGGCGCTGACCGCAATGGTGAGCCAGATGACCAAATCCCTTACAATTGTGCGCCGTCCGTATCCAATGGTTTTGTCATTCGTGGGCATGCTGTTACCTCTAAAAGGAGAATTGGTTCTCATTTGCACTGCGTTGCAGGAAAAAAACAGCAAGGCGTATGGGAATTGAATATCCAAGGCAGGCCCGGAAGTCAACAGGAGCCGGGACAGATAATATGCCGACGCTTGTATTTGAAACCGTTGCCCATATCCACGAATCCGTGTATACCCGGATGTGTAACCTGGTGACACTTTTGACCCCCTTGGCCATTTTCAGCAGCCGGTTGTTTTTTCTCAATAAACCCTTCTACATCTGAAGATTTACCCATATTCGGCTTTCTTTTGCCTTCCCGAATTTTTCGCCGGCAATCTGGCGAGCTTCTTGCTTTATCCATGGAGAAATTTGAAAGCCGTCATCCAAAAACCGTCTTTATGGATGGGTGCCGGGCAAGATCAAGGTTTTTCCACACCCAATATGGATAACATGTCAAACAGATTCGCTCAGACGCAAAGGAGGCGTGTATGGAAGAATTTAAAAATATTCTCTATCCCATTGCTCTCACAGATATCTCACCCAAGGTGGTCCCGTATGTGGTGACCATGGCCAAGCAGCTTGATGCCCAGGTCCACTTACTGCACGTGTTGCGCCGTTTTGATTGGTTCGTGAATACCTATGTATCCGATCCTCCCGAACCGGACTTTAAACGCATTGCCAGTGACTTCGAAAGTCAGGTGTTAGAGCAGGCGCAACAGAAGCTGGAAGTGTTTCAGCAGAAGTACCTGAAGGATGTTCGGATCGTAAAGGCCAGCGTTGTTTCCGGGACCAATTACAAGCGCATTATAGATTACGTAAAAACCGAGGGGATCGATCTGGTTATCATGGGTACTGGAACAACAGTACAAAAAGTGATGTTCGGCGCGGTCGCGGAAAAGGTCTCCAGGCTGGCACCTGTCCCTGTTATGTTAGTCAAAGGCAATTAATGCGCATGCTATTGCACGCACACCAAGAAATAAAGGAGGAAAACTATGGCAACAAAACGTGAAAAGCGGGATCCGTATTTCTGGGAAGCATTGATTTCAATCCTGGGGTTGATTATATTCATCAGTCTGGCGATCCTGCGTTATGAAACTGATGCCCATGTTCCAATTCTGCTTGGCGTGTTTGTAGCTGCCATAATCGGTCTGAGGGCCGGCTTCAGTTGGAAAGATATCGAGACCGGCATGCTCAACGGCATCACCAATTCCTTGCAGGCCATCGTGATTTTATGCATTATCGGCATTCTCATCGGTGTCTGGATCTTGAGCGGCGTGGTCCCAACGCTGCTCTATTACGGCCTGAAAATATTGCACCCGAATATATTTTTACCGGCGACCTTGATAATTTGTTCGGTCACCTCCCTGGCCACCGGCTCCTCCTGGGGCACTTCGGGAACCATCGGCATCGCTTTGATTGGTATCGGAGACGGGTTGGGCTTTCCACTGCCGGTCGTGGCAGGCGCGGTGCTTTCAGGTGCCTATTTTGGAGATAAAATGTCACCCTTGTCCGACACCACCAACATGGCGCCGGCCATGGTGGGCACCGATCTTTACACGCACATCAAGCACATGAGTTTTACAACCGGTGTCAGTTATGGACTTACGTTGTTGATCGAGATTGGGTTGGGTATTTTTTATGGCGGAGGGGAAACAAATCTTGAAAGTGTCAATCAAATCCTGACGGGAATCGATATGCAATTCAGCGTCAATCCGATGTTGCTGCTTCCCCCGGTGATCGTCATGGCACTGGCGTTTCGAAAAATTCCGGCGGTTCCCGGCATTGTGATCGGGATTTTGACTGCCGGTGTTTTGGGGGTAATTTTCCAGGGCAACAACTTCGGCAGCCTGCTGTCGGCGGCGTATGGCGGCTATACCAGCAGCAGCGGCGTTGAAGCGGTGGACAACCTGTTGACCAAAGGCGGTTTTGAATCTATGATGTACACGGTTTCTCTGGTGATCTGTGCCATGATGTTCGGCGGCATTATGGAAAAGACCAACCAACTACGGGTCGTCGTGAGCGTGATACTTAAAAAGGCCCAATCCACCGGCTCTTTGATTACCGCCACCATCCTCACCGCAATCGGTTCCAACCTGATTTTGTGCGATCAGTATATGTCCATTGTCATGACCGGCAAGATGTACGCGCAATCTTATAAAGACCAGGGGCTGCACCCCAAGAACCTTTCGCGGGCGATCGAGGACAGTGCCACGGTAACGGCCAACCTGGTGCCATGGAACTCGGGTGGCGCTTACCAGGCTGCCACCTTAGGCGTACCCACCATTGCTTATCTGCCATTTAATTTCTTCTGCTGGATTACGCCCATCGTTTCCATGCTCTATGGTTGGTTCAATATTACGATTGACCCATTGGAGGAAGAGGCAGAAACGCCCGACATGGCTGCTGAACAAGCTTCCGCTTAACATATGACAAGCTGACGCTTGCGAGCGGCAGGTACAAAATCATAAAGGAGATACGCACATGTTTAAGAATATCTGCTTTAAAATATTGATGGCTTTCATGTTGCCCCTTCTGTGGCTGGGACAGGGGGATCTGACTGCACTGGCCTCGGAAGTGGAATATTCAAAGGGCTCTGCCCTGGAAGGTATTTTGCAGCGGGGTGAACTGCGCATCGGACTTGAAGTGGGCTACATGCCTTTTGAGATGATCGACAAACGAAGCGGACTGCGGCAGAAGGAGGTCCGGCACGGTGGATTGCGGAGAAAGGGTCGCCAGCTCAAACTGATGGGTTTTGATATCGATATGGGGATCGAGATGGCCAAGGCCCTGGGTGTCAAGGCGGTTTTTGTCGACACCCTGTGGACCGGCATTATTCCAGCTCTGGATTTAGGCCGAATCGACATCATTTTCGGCGGAATGTCCGTAACGGAGGGTCGCAGGAAAAAGGTGGCTTTTGCCGAACCCTTCATGACCGTGGGCCAGACCGTACTGCTCAATGCCGAGCATGAGGATAGGGTTCAATCTTACAAAGATCTGAATGACCCCGAGTTCACCGTAGTGTCCAAACCCGGTACTACTGGTGAAGAGGCTGTGCAGCGCCTGATACCCAAGGCCACCTATGAGACCGCCGACACTGAAATAGAGGGAGCCACGCGCGTATTGGAAGGCGAGGCGGACGCTTTTATTTATGACTATCCGTTCAATGCCGTATTTGTGGCTTTAAATCCGTCGAATAAGTTAGTCTTCCTGTCGGAACCCTTTACCAATGAGCCCATTGCCTGGGCCATTCGTAAAAATGACCCGGATTTTATGAAATTTTTAAATGATTTTCTATCCCGCATCAAGGCTGATGGCCGTTTTGACCAGATATATCAGAAATGGTTTCTAAGCTCCGAGTGGCACCGGTTCGTAAGATAGGAGGGAAAGAAAGCATCTACTATTAAACGTTCTGGAACAACCTGAGCATTTGGTGGCCATTTTGGAAGCCTTCGATAATTGACCTCATTCAAAAATGTATGGCCGGCCACCAGAAAAGCTCAGGCGCCCCCAGCCCGTCAGAGCCATACAATATTTTACTTATCGGAGCCATGGACAGGAATTCAGCCAAAAGCATGGTTAAGCCCGCACCTACAAACTGAATCACCTGAGAAATATCTACATACACATTCGGATAGTTGTTGACCAGATAGGCCACTTCACGAACGTAAGGGTACCCGGCATGCAAAAGAACAATCGGTGTTTTTCGACAATCTTGGTCTGAAAGAAGTTCGAAAAGTAATAACGGGTTTGACGCAGAAAGGTCGAGCAGGGGCGCATTTACAAGGCCCGTGTATTTCTCCTATTTTCCTATCAACCCTTCCAAATACCCAACCATATGCTTAGGGTCCTCCAATTCCGCGATAACCTTTTTTTTGATACTTTCAAGTCCTCCCATGAAATTTTGAATGACCACCTGATTTCCCGTGGCAAACCCCGTCAGGTTCTGCTCACTTTCCACAAGATGCGCATGGGGAGCTTTTCCTTGGAAAAACAATTTTTCATTTCCCCCGATGTCCGGGTCCGGTGTTTTGATGGTGAAATTGAATCTGGAACAGCTATCCGTTAGGGAAATGGAGAAGTTATCATAATTATGAATAAAATGAATTAGGTTTTCAACATGCTTCTGTTTCCACTGTTTGTCTTTGATATCGGCATCCTTATGGATGTATGTCTCCAGACATTTTCGGCAAATGTAGTGTTCAACAGGATACTGGTCTAGTAGGTTAATGAAATTGCTTTGTCTGGCCCGCCCCACGGCTTCGATAAGTTTGAAGTAGATCGGGTGTGGATCGACTATATTTCTGTTGAAGTAGGTGCGATATCCTTGGGGTAACAGGTTTGCCGTGGGTTGATCGTTGACGATTACTATCCGTCCGGGAGTGGATTCTCCGATTAAGATAATCAGCTCATACGTGAACCAGGCCTGCAGCGGCAGCAGGGCCGAGGTGATCTTGCGATCCCCACCGGATTCGATGAACAGGGGTATGTCATTTTCGCTCAGCTTGGCCCGATCAAAGAGCGTCAACATATTGTCGATCTCTCTCAGGTTCATATTCAATGCAACCGCCAAGGCGATTACCTTTCTCCGATCAACGTTTTTTATTTGACCGTTTTCAAGGTGTTGAATATAGGTATTTGAAAGACCGGAAATGGCAGCAACCTGGTTTCGCGGTATTCCCCTAAGTTCTAATATTTCCTTTATGTATGCGGCTGCTCTCTGGTTTCCATTATCTGAGTCCATTTTAATTCCTTCATCTAAATCCTTTGTTCCTTGACTTGATTCAAAAACCGGTCAAGTTCCACGTTAAATAACTGATATTTCATCAGGAATGGTGCATGACCACCGTTTTCAATCTTATGTACCTTGTTTTCCCATAGATTGGCGTAAGCAAGGCCGGCGATATAGGTCTGATTGATAAAAGGGTCGTTTTCGCCGTTGATAATAGCAAACGGTGTCATCTCGGTTTGCAGGGTCCTAAGCTGCCTGGGCCAATCAATCGTCAAGGTTTTTGTGAACATAAAGGCCCGGGACCGGCCGTCTGTCCTGCGGACGGCGCTGTGTAAAAATTTTGTCTCCGGGTTGGCGGGGCCCACCGTGGCCACCGCATATTGACGCGTTTCTTCGGCGGTGAAAAAAAGGCGACTGGTCAGTTGCATATGATCGTTTGCCTGGTAGCCGGCGTCGAGATCGTCGGGCAGATGCCCGAGGGGTGGGGTGCCACAGATAGCCAGGCCTGCCAGGGGAAGCCCGCGGGCATTTAACTCCAAAGCGATATACCCGCCAAGGGACCAGCCGAATACAACAGGACGCTCAATCTTCTTGATTTTGAAGATTTCTTCCGCAATATCGGCATACACGGCGATATCATAGGTGATGTCGGGCTTTTTTGCGTTTTCCGACACGCCGTGTCCC
>JBDLJD010000146.1:0-10336 GCA_039714495.1 Thermodesulfobacteriota bacterium | reverse complement strand
TTAGGTCACTTTAGCGCACTTTAGTCACTTTGTGTTATGAAATAACCACTCCCTTCCAGGGAGAAACCAGTGCCGGGCCCTCTGGACCCGGGTATCTACATTAGGGTGCTGTCCGCTAATAGCGTACCGCAACCTTGAACCTTATACCGTTAACCTTAAACCTATTTATATCATGTAGATCCTGTTAATCCTGTCTAAATCGGTATCAAAACACCTTGCCTTGCAGCCAGAACAGCAGCATGCCCACGACCACGGTGCCGCCAAGCGATTTGGTCCACATTGCAAATAGAAAGGTTGGTATGGCCACCCACATCTCAGGCTGAAAAACATCCAGCGTTCGGGGTTCGCCCGAAGTAACCAGTGCTGGAAGCAGGAGGGCGGCGAGGATGGCGGCCGGTATGAGTTCCAGCCATTCCACGAATATCCCGGCCAGATTGCGGCGGGTCAAGAAGAAAAGGGGCAGCCAGCGTGGAACATAGGTCACGACTCCCATAGCGGCGATTAGGGCGATGTACTCCATAATCTTTGTCATTCCTTCTCTTTTATCGGGTTCTATCTCAGAATATTTGGTGAAACCAGGGTCCAAGGAGTCAAGGGGTCGAGGGTTCTAGGGTATTAGGAATTAGCTCATAGCTCATAGGCTGCTATCGGCTATGAGCTACAACCTATGCGCTGTTTTCACTTGACCCCTTGACCCCTCGGATCCTTGAATCCTAAATAAACACAACGAATAAGCGAGTGTATATATGGTTAATTACAACTACAACCAATCGGGATATGATCCTCTTTTAATGAACACTCCTATCGCTGCGGCCAGCATGCTGGCCAGGACAATAAAGGCGTTCCCTGGTACAAAAAGGGAAAGCACAACCGCCAGCAGGCCCGCCATCACGGCTGTCAGGATCGATGTGCGATCCCTCAGCTGGAAAATCAGCAGGCAAATGAACATGGCGGTGAGCGCATAATCGATGCCCATGGCATGAGCAGGAATAAGATGGCCGAAATAGACGCCGGCCACCGTGCTGATCAGCCACATCAAATTGGCTGTGTGATTGACCACCAGGGAACGGTCCAGGCCCCAGTCACCGGCACTCAGGCGGGTGTAGTTGACGGCAAAGCTTTCGTCTGTAACGCCATAGGCAAACAGGGATAGTTTCCAGCGGCTTTTCTTTCCCAATATGGCAGCCAGGGACGAACTCATGAGCAAATGGCGCAGGTTGACCATGAAGGTGGTAGCCACGATGGCCGTCAAAGACGCCCCGGCCGACAACATTGATACGGCAATGAACTGGGAGCTTCCGGCAAATACGAATATCGACATCAAGGCTACCTGAAAGGGCGAAAGGCCTGCTTTCTGGGCCAGCACTCCAAAAGCGAGTCCGATGGGCAGATACCCGAGGCAGATCGGCCAGGCCGCCACCCCTCCCTGGGTCAATTTTTCACTGAGTTTCATTTCTTTCATTTGGTACAGCCTAATCAAAAGCAGTCGCGTTACATGGTGCATTTCAAATTTACTTCATTATTGGACATTGGATATTGGTTATTGGATATTTCTAGAAAAAGACGAATGTCCAATTTCCAATATCGAATATCTAATTTCCAATGACTCCTGGGGTCCTGATCAAAAGTTGTCACTATTTCTGGATTTCGGTTGTCGGGTTACGTCCTCCGTCTTTCGATCACTAATCTAACCGCCCGCTTCGCTCAAGGCGCCAAGAAGATCTTTTTATCGAACCTGCAGGTATCCGAATCCTAAATGTGATATATTTCTTTGCGATCGTGGCGTCTTCGCGGTTCATATTGTTTTGCCAACAGCCACAAGCAAACACCTTGATTTGTTGTAATTCCGCATTCCGAAGCAGGGATAAATCCCTGCGCTACATAGTTGATTCGAGGAATGGGCGCGTAGGCCAGGGCTTCAGCCCTGCATCGTCCTCTGGCCCTCCGTCTTCCGGGCGAACACACAGGTTCGCCCCTACACACGCGTTCCGCACTGGCTTCTGTCCTCTTATTCCTGGTATCGTTGCCACCTAACACCTTATACCTTATACCTTGTACCTTATACCTATTACCTATAACCGCAAACCCATATCACATATTGCCGTTTCATCACAAATATTTTTTATATTGACAATTAATTTAATTGTAATTATACTTATTTGTTTCATCAATTGGCTATATTTGTCATCAACCACCCCTCGCGTTTACGGGTGGTTTTATTTTACCCGCAAGTGTTAATTGGGTTTACCTAAAAGGAACTACTGTCATGGAAAAAGACTTGAGCCGGGTCCGTAATATCGGAATCAGTGCGCATATCGACTCCGGAAAAACGACCTTAACCGAAAGAATTCTGTATTATACCAACAGGATCCATGCCATCCACGACGTCAAGGGCAAGGACGGTGTGGGGGCCACCATGGATTCCATGGAACTCGAAAAGGAACGGGGCATTACCATTGCTTCGGCCGCAACCTATTGTGAATGGCGCGACCATCAGGTGAATATCATCGATACACCGGGCCACGTGGATTTCACAATCGAGGTCGAACGCTCCTTGCGGGTATTGGACGGCGCCATCCTCGTGCTCTGCTCAGTGGGCGGGGTCCAATCCCAGTCGATCACGGTTGATATGCAGATGAAACGCTACAAGGTACCCTGCATCGCTTTTATCAATAAATGCGACCGCAGCGGGGCCAACCCTTTTCGCGTGATTCAGCAGCTCAGGGACAAATTGGGTCACAATGCCGTGGCCATGCAGATGCCCATCGGCCTGGAAGCCGATCTTGAAGGAGTGGTTGACCTGATCGCCATGCAGGCAGTTTACTTTGATGGGGAAAACGGTGAAACAATCCGGGTCGAAGATATTCCGGACAACATGCGCGATGAGGCCGAAACCCTGCGCGAGGAACTCATCGATGCCGCATCCATGTATTCGGACGATCTCATGGAAGCCGCCCTCGAGGGCGAAGTCACCAGCGAGCTGCTGATCGATGCGTTGCGGACCGGCACCCTGGCGCGTGAAATCACCCCTGTTTTCATGGGTTCCGCCTACAAGAACAAAGGCGTGCAGCCCC
The DNA here is from genome assembly GCA_039714495.1 of Thermodesulfobacteriota bacterium. Lineage (GTDB taxonomy): Bacteria > Desulfobacterota > Desulfobacteria > Desulfobacterales > B30-G6 > JAJDNW01. The sequence goes on along the minus strand of JBDLJD010000146.1, from coordinate 7,262 downwards.
TTCTGGACGCTGTTACCGCTCTTTTGCCCTGCCCTCTTGATGTTGAAAATCAGGCCCTGGACATGAACGCCGATGAAGCACCGGTGGTCCTGTCATCGGATACCGATAAAGCGCCTGTGGCCCTGGCCTTCAAACTGGAAGACGGCCAGTACGGGCAACTGACTTATATCAGGGTCTACCAGGGCACCATTTCCAAAGGTGACACCATCGTCAATGCGCGAACCGGCAAAAAAGTCAAAGTCGGACGACTCGTGCGCATGCATGCCGACCAGATGGAGGATATCGAATCGATTCCGGCCGGCTACATCGGCGCCCTGTTCGGCATCGACTGCGCCTCCGGCGACACCTTCACCGACCGCAACAGCCGTTTGAGCATGACGTCCATGTTCGTTCCGGAACCGGTTATTTCCCTGGCCATTAACCCGTTGGACAACAAGGCTCAAAACAACATGTCAAAGGCGCTCAACCGGTTTACCAAGGAAGACCCCACGTTCCGGACCTACGTCAACCAGGAAACCGGCGATACCATTATCTCCGGCATGGGCGAACTTCACCTGGAAGTGTACATAGAGCGCATGCGGAGAGAATACGGGGCGGATGTGGAAACCGGGATGCCCAGGGTGGCCTACAGGGAGACCATCACCCAAAAAGCAGAATTCAATTATACGCACAAAAAACAGACCGGTGGTTCAGGCCAATTTGGCAGGGTGGCCGGGTATATCGAACCAGCCGAGGGCGACGAGTTCGAATTTGTCAACAAGGTCACCGGTGGATCCATCCCCACCCAGTTCATTTCCTCTTGCGAGAAAGGCTTCAAAGGCTGCCTCGATAAAGGGCCAAAAATGGAATTCCCGGTCACCGGCATCCGCATCGTCATCGATGACGGCGCCTCCCATGCAGTGGATTCATCGGAAATGGCCTTTCAGGCCGCAGCCCGGGGAGCATTTCTGGAGGGCTACGCCAAAGCCAAACCGGTTATCCACGAACCGATCATGAAAGTTGTGGTCGAGTCGCCCACCGAGTTTCAGGGCGGTGTCATGGGATCCTTGAACCAGCGGCGCGGCATCATTTTGGGCTCCCAGGACGAGGGGGTCATGTGCGTCATCGAGGCCCAGGTTCCCATGGTGGAAATGTTCGGCTACTCTACGGTGCTGCGATCCTCCACCCAGGGCAAAGCCCAATTCACCATGGAATTCAACACCTACCGGCAGGTGCCCCAGAGCATCGCCGAAGAGTTGATGAAAAAGGCCCAAGAGGGAAAGAAAAACGTCGCCTGATAAAATCGTGTTCCCCGATTTTATATAACGCGACTTCGTCGCTACTATACAAAAGGCCAAGATATTGATCCCTGCACCCCCATGTAACAGGATAGATCTATGCTTTAATTAGAAAAGCAGCGGGGTTCAAATGTAGAGCAGTTATCCATTGAAGCGGTAAAATTATACATGATGGTAATTGGTTTAGAAAGCACGTGTATCCAGCAAAAGGATGGCGGGCCAAAAAAATACAAGCCGGCAAGCCCGGCTGAAATCATCCATCTTAAAGAGAGGAATTTCATCATGCTTAAAAAAGATCTCATTCTGCGCAATCCCTTGAGGCTATTGGGACAGGAAGATCAATACATACTCCCCGAGGGCGGCGTCGGCGCCGTGCTGGCACGCGCCGGCGTCGGCAAAACCGCCCTGATGGTGCAGCTGGCGCTCGACACGCTGCTGAGGGAAAAGAACGTACTGCACGTCAGCCTGGACGATCCTGTGGACAAAGTCAGCCTGTGGCACAAGGAAGTCTTTCACAACATGGCCAAACAATACAATCTCCCCCAGATCAACCAGCTGTGGGACTCGATCCTGCCGAAGCGCTTTATCATGACCTTTAAAGTGGAAGGGTTCAGCGTACCCAAGCTGGAAGAGCGCCTGCATGACCTCACAGAACAGAATATCTTCACCCCCCAGATGATCATCATCGATGGTTTTCCCTTTGACGATAAGGCACTCGAACCCATGCAGCAGTTGAGGGAGTTCTCGAACCGCCACGGCCTCAGGATCTGGTTCTCCGTTAAGACCCACCGCCATGAGGAACCCGGTCCGGACGGGATACCGCCTCAGCTGTCCAATATTGACGATCTGTTCAATGTGATTCTCCAGCTGCAGCCGGAAGGGAAAAATGTGCACGTCAGGGTGCAGAAAGGGGTCGAAGCGGATAAGGATTACCCGGAGCTGATGCTGGATCCAGCCACGATGCTGATCAGCCGAAATGACTGATCACTGCAAACAGTATACGAAACATCGAAAATCGACTATCAGCTGTTGTCATTAGCGCTAACGCGCGTTATTAGGCCTTCGGCCGTTATTTGTGCTGCGCACGTAATTTATTGTGGTTAACCGGAATATTGCACTCAGCAGCAGGGATAAATCCCTGAACTACATTGCCATCAGAAGCATGGGCATGTAGTCCAGGGCTTCAGCCCTGAAAATCTCGGTCATCCGATCTCCGGATCACCCCCTACTGCCTGTCTTGCATCTGTCGTCTGTCTTCTGTTCTCTTGACCTCCGACCTACTGCTTACTCCTTACTCCATACTACTCATGACCTCCCCAACCTTTCCACAAATGTGCCGATGCGTTTGTGGACACGCTCGGAACCCTCACCCAGCAGAATGCCGTGTCGATCGATGTTGAACAGGATGTATTCCTTGTCTTCGGCCCCCACCTTCTTGAAAATCTGTTTGGACCCTTTGGGATTCACCACGGGATCACCGTCTGATTGAACCACCAGGGTCGGAATGTTGATGTCCGGCAGCAGGGGATCCAGATCCTCCATCAAGCGCTCGAGTTCTCTGACGCCGGCAATGGGATTGCGGAAGTAGTTGATGTGCGGGTTTTCAGGATTGTTTTCCACGAACTCCTTTTTGGCGGCGCCGCCGCTCAGTTTATCCATCAGCCGGTTCCACGCGTCCAGGGCGGGCGCAAAGCGCGCCCCGAGGTCGTGGAGCCGCATGGGGGCGGAAACGGCAAACACGCCGGCGGCTTCCTGCACCCGGGCAGCCAGATGCAGCGCCAGACCGGCACCTGTGGAAAACCCACCGATGACCACCCGGCTGCACAGGTTGCTGATAACCGCGTAGCCGGCCTCCAGCGAGGTTAGCCACTCACGATAGCTCCGTATGGCAAGATCGTCGGGTAAGGTACCGTGCCCTTTCAAACGCGGGGCATAGACCCAATAGCCCTGTTTCTGCAGATAGCTTGCCAAAGCCCTGACCTCCAGAGGGGCCGCCATGTATCCGTGCGCCAGAACCACGCCCGTTGACTTTCGCTTTCCCTTTAACAGAAAAGGCATGCCCACATCCAAGGCTTTGCTCTCGCCCTCTTTGAAAAATGTCTCGTAATCATGCTTGAACTCTTCCTCGGCCTTTTTCATGAGGAAATCGGCAATCCTGCGCCGAATGGCAAACCCCGGCAGCCAGGCGATGCGCCGGATGTGTTTCTGGAACTTTTCAAGGGGCTCCACCTCGTTGGCAATCACGGAAACCGGGTTCTCGACACGCGCCATGTGAAAGTCGAACACATCCCCCATGGCAGATGATTTTACCAGTACGCCGTTCTTTTCAGTCACACAGCCCTTTTCTGAAGCCAGGGAAATAAAGTCCTGATAGCGCCCATGCCGGTCGTCGGTCAGCAGGTGATATTGTTCCTGGCGCAGGCTCTCGTGGCAGAACACCTGCATTTCATCGAAAGCGGAAGACGCTGCCAGAAAAGCCCTTCTTTTGAGGTCCGCAGCCGTCATTCTGCTGAAAGGGCGTTTCCTGATGATGGAGGCAAACAGGTGGTCGTAATTCAGGGTGGTCATGTTGTAAATGCCGGCCATGTAGCGCTGCATGATTTTCAAGGCGGCTTTGCGCATCAACCGCCGGGACGGCAGCATATCGTCAAAGTCGATCTTCCGCTCAGCGCCGATATCGCGGCGGATCGATTCCGGCTCGAGGTAATCCCTTATCTCGATCGACTTGCCGAAGCGGATATCCATATCCACCCCGGAGATCAGCATGAACCCCTCGGTCATGAATTCCTCCACAACCCTCTCCGGCAGGTTATCCACCATTTTCTGGGCAAGGTTGCTCAAGGCGTTTTCCTTGGCCCGGATGGGGTAGTACGTTATATTTACCGGTACGATGCAGGTTGGTTTAGGGGAAATTCCCTCGGGGTCATCGATCTTGAAACGCTTGAGCAGACGTTCGGCTTCTTCAGAATTGTGTTCCCTCAATACTTTAAGGCGCTCCCGGTAAAACTCCGTACGCAGTGCCAGGGTGGCCGCCCCGGTATGCGGGGGGTGTTTGCCGCCCGCATAGGAAATCATGTAGCGTCCCTTTTCGATGATTTTCTTACTTTTTACCATGCGGCCTTCCGGAAAGATGATCCACATGGCATCCCCCAGCAGCAAGCTCCTGACCACCAGAAGATCCCTGTCCGGGCTGCGGGTGGAGACCGCCCCCAGGTTGTCAAGGACATTGCCGAGCGCCCCCTTGAACAGTTCGGCGGCAGCCAGGGACCAGATGGGTACCTGGGTGATCTTGAAAAGGTGGGTGGGCATCAGCAGGGTTTCAATCCGGGTGAAGTGATTGATCACGAAGATAATGTTCTTGTCTGGCACATTCTCCACATCGTGGAGCCTGACTTTAGCCCTGGAAAGATTCTCCAGGGCCTTGATGGCGAGACCGGTGGTTCTGTAGGCGAATCGGTTCATATTAAAGTGGTTGAATCTTCTTCAAGTGGGTTGCCACATAGTTTGTGCGATTGTTCCTCTGCTTAATCATATGTCTTAAGGATTCCAAGGGTCGAGTGATGTATTGACATAAATACAATAAGCCATTAAATATAACGTTTGGCATAAATTATCATGCCCTAATTGGCACAACCCGGCTTGAAACATGTACAATCCCAAAATGGTTGGAATATTTATTTAAATAAATCCATGAAGATTTATCAATAAGAAGATCGATTTTTTTCAATTTTCGGAGGATGTCGTGTATTCTAAAATATTGATCTTGCGCTTTTCAAAAAAAGTCGCCCCTAAACCCATTGTCTGCTACCTGGTAAAGGACTTTGACCTGACCTTCAACATTCTGAACGCGGCCATTCTGCCAAGAAAGGAAGGCATCATGGTCCTGGAATTGGCCGGTACCAGAAAAAACTTCAGGGAGGGGGTGGCTTATCTGAAAGACAACGGCGTACAGGTGCAAAATGCCTCCCAGGAAATCAAACGGGTGAAAAAGAAATGCACCCACTGCGGCGCTTGCACGGCAGTATGCCCTACGGGCGCCCTCTCAGTGGTGCGACCTGAAATGACGGTTGAATTCCATCAAAAAAAATGCAGTGTCTGCGAACTCTGTGTGCCCGCCTGCCCCACCAGAGCGATGGAGATCCGCCCCATTAATATGACCTTTTTCGAGTAGATACCCGGGTCCAGAGGGCCCGGCACTGGTTTCTCCCTGGAAGGGAGTGGTAATTTCATAACACAAAGTGACTAAAGTGCGCTAAAGTGAACTAAAGTGCCTAAAGTTAAGGAATTCTATCTGTTTTTATAAACGACAGAGCGAAGCGATTCAGCAACTTTAGTTCACTTATAACTTTAGATCACTTAAAACTTCGGGTCAATTTTTCGGCAGAGCCTAATGGCTCTGACCTGGCCCAGAGGACCAGGTTTTTAATACTGGAATAAAATCGTGTACCACGATTTCATGAACATCATCAATCTCCGCAAGCGAAACCCGAAAACGGCCGTCCTCCTCAGTGGTGGCGTGGATTCCCTGGTCGCCGCGCATGTATTGAAGCAACAGGGGCACGATCTAGTCGGCATTCACTTCGTTACCGGTTTTGAGAAGCCAACACCGGAAATGCCCCTAAAGACCTCCTCCGAAACCGATCGAAGCGCTTTCACGGCTGCACACTGCACTGCCGCGGCCCTTGCTGACCAGCTGGACATCCCAGTTGAAATAATGGACTGCCGAAAGGCCTTCCAATCCCAGGTGGTGGATTATTTTATCCACACCTATGCTGTCGGGAAAACCCCCAATCCTTGCCTGGTGTGCAACCCGGCCATCAAGTTCGGTACGGCCTTTACCTTTGCCCAATCCCTGGGGGCGGACAAGCTGGCTACTGGTCACTATGCCCGGGTGCAGGCCGATCCGCAGGGTTTCTGCAGACTGCTGCGTGGAAAAGACCGGGCCAAGGACCAGTCCTATTTTCTGGCCAGGCTTTCCCAGGAAATGTTGTGCAGAGCCATTTTCCCCCTTGGCGGCATGACCAAACCTGATACCATAGAACTGGCCCGGCAATCCGGCCTTGAAGCGACCACCCCCGGCGAAAGCCAGGATGTCTGCTTTATCCACGACAACCGGTACAGCGACTTTCTCATACAGCAGGCCGAATTCAGGGCAACGCCCGGCCCCATAAAGGACACAGAGGGTAACATCATCGGCCAGCATCCCGGCCTGCACCTGTTTACCATCGGTCAGCGGCGCGGCATCAACTGCCCTGCCCGTGAGCCGTATTATGTCATCCATATCGATACCCGCGAAAACTGCCTGATCGTGGGGTTCAAGCAGGACACATTTGCCAATGAGTGCCTGGTGGAGGACATCAACTGGATCCACACAAAACCCGAGGCGCCTTTAGATGTTGAGACGAGGATCCGCTACCGCCATGCAGCTGCTCCATCCCTGATGGTTCCCATTGGAGAAAAGGAGGCGCGGATTTGTTTTCAATCCCCCCAATCCGCCATCACCCCAGGACAGGGGGCGGTTTTCTACAAAGGGGAAGAGGTGTTGGGGGGGGGCTTTATATCAGAGGTCAGACTGCCAGAGGACAGAAGCCAGAAGCCAGAGGACAGAAGTCATGAACATCCAACATCGAACATCCAACACTGAACATCGAACCGTTGGTTCTTGGCTGAATGCAATAAGCTGATAAACCACATTCGACGTTGGATGTTGGACGTTGAATGTTCGATGTTCATTTTTGAACCAAGAGATAGAATCCGGCGAATTGAAACCGATAAAAGTGACAAGTTTTAATTGGGACTATATTTGATAAGTGAATTATTTCAAGGGTCGGAGAGTTTTTAATAGAAACCCTCGTCATTGCCACGCAGGCGGGACACGCAGTGAAGCTTTTGCGCTATCCAGAAAGCGATTAGCTGAATGCTCTGGATCCCTGCCTACGCAGGGATGACGACCAAAACACCTCGACGGCTCAATTATTTAATATA
>JBDLJD010000145.1:0-10434 GCA_039714495.1 Thermodesulfobacteriota bacterium | reverse complement strand
GCATGACGTTCAAAACACCCCGATGGCTCAAATAGTTAAACAGATCAACTATCATAAACTTATTTCGTGTTTTTATACTTTCGTGATTTCGTGATGAAAGAAGTTCTTCCTTCCGTTTTGCCTGGATTAAAGGAACGGTAATGGACAAAAAACTTCTCGACATATTGGCCCAACTCAAGAGGCGCGGTTTGACGCCGGAGCAGGAGGAGAAGATCCTGGCGGAGATCCGTTTCGAGGGGGCGCACGGGGTCTCCGGGAATGCGGCGGTCTGGGAACCGGGCGGCAATGCCAAAGTAGAGGGCAACGCCGCCGGAATTTATGACTTTCATGATCTGGCCATGCTCCAGGATTTTACACTCTCCATGGACAATTACCACGCCGGCCTGCGTTCCCTGGACGAACTGCTGGAAAAGGACAAGCAGCGGGAGGGGGACGGATTCCCAAGGAAAATCCGGGTGGGACGCATGGTCAAGCCCGGAAAAGGGGGCAAGGACCGGGTGGTGGTGGTGCCCACAACGGTGGAAGAGAAATTCATCCACGATAAACTGACCGTACCCGAAGAGGACGGGGAGGCTTCCGGTGGCTCCGGCGAAGGTCAGGAAGGTGAAGTGATCGGTGAGCAGCCGGTGCACGCGCCTGAACCCGGCAGCGGCGCAGGCCCCGGAGAAGGGGAAGAGGGGCCCCACGAAATAGAGTCCAGCGCTTACGACCTGGGCAGAATTCTGACGGAAAAATTCGAGCTGCCCAACCTCGAAGACAAGGGCAAGAAGCGTTCGCTCACGCGCTACACCTACGATCTGACCGACAGGAACAAGGGGTTCGGCCAGGTGCTCGATAAAAAAGCCACCCTGCGTGAAATCGTGGAAACGAATATCAGCCTCGGCAACCTTCCTGATCCCGGGAACATAGACCCCACCGGCTTTCTGATCTCACCCAGTGACAGGGTGTACCGCATCCTGTCCAAGGAAAAGGATTATGAGTCCCAGGCCATGATCTTCTTTCTGCGCGACTACTCGGGCTCTATGCAGGGCAAGGTCACCGAACTGGTGGTTACCCAGCACGTCCTGGTCTACAGCTGGCTGCTCTACCAGTATGCCCGCCAAGTGGAGACGCGCTTTATTTTGCACGACACATCGGCCAAGGAGGTTGACGATTTCTATACCTATTACAATTCCAAGGTTGCGGGCGGCACCAAGGTGGTCTCAGCCTACAAGCTGGTGAATGACATCGTGGAAATGGAAAACCTGGCACGGGATTACAATATCTATGTGTTCCACGGCACAGACGGTGACGACTGGGACACCGAAGGCAAGGAAACCCTGCCCGAGCTTGAAAAAATGCTGGGCTATGCCAGCCGCGTGGGCATCACCATTGCCGAACATGCGGGCACCACGCACCGCGGTACGGAAGTGGAAAAATATCTCAATAAATCAAAGCTGCTCAATGAAAAACCCAAGCGCATAAGGCTTGACACCATACGGGAAAACGCAGATGAACCGCGCCTCATAGAAGGGATCAAACGACTGATTTCTTAAATAAATAAGAAGATCGTGAACCACAAAGACACAAAGGTCACAAAGGGTTTATTTGCTCAACAACCGATTATTAAGATATTTTAGGCTGATATCACTCCGGCGGTTAAATGCCCGAAGATTGTCATTCCCGCGAAGGCGGGAATCCAGGCCTTACTCGGACTTTTTAAGAAACTACCTCTTTCATACATAAAGATTTAGAAAAGAAAAAGAATCTTTGTGTCTTTGTGGTTCAGTTAATTTTGTATTGGGTATGGAATTATGGAACTCATCGACCAACACACCAAGAAGATCATGGAAGGCTGTAAAGAGCGCGCCCAAGCCGCCGGGCTGCGGTTCCAGGACGAGAGCCTGGAGTACATCGTCACCAATCGCGATCTTCTGGAAATATCACCCAAGCTGATGATACCCACCCTTTACGACTACTGGGTGCATGACGTGGAGGTGCTCAAGGAAAAGGGAAAGTACGAACTTTACCCGGGAAACCCCTATGAGACTGTGATCAACACGCGTCCGGCCATATCCTTTTACAACGACAACAACCCGGACTGGCTCAATGTCATGATTTTCTACCACGTGTTGGGGCACATTGATTTTTTCCAGAACAACATCTACTTCCAACACACGTGGGACTATGATTTTACAGGTCAGGCCTTGTCCGACAAGCGGGTCATTGCACGTCTGCGCGCTGAAAAAAACAAGTGGGTGGACTATGTCATTGAATTTGCAAGGGGCCTTGACAATCTGGTGGGGTTTCACAGTGAGCTGTCGAAAAAAAATAACACCATTCTGGACGGCCAGTCCAAAAGATTGAATTTCTATTTCGACATCTTTTTGCAATCCGTCCTGAGGGTGCGCATCGACGCTTATGTCAAGGAGATAGAACGCTACAACCTGAACACGCAGGAAAGCGGTGCCTTGGGCGAAGATGCTTTTTTTGCTGATATTAAACAAAAGCATCCCGAATTCGAAGCCTTATTCCAGAAAAGCCTGAAAGAAAAACCCAGGCATAAGCAGGACTTGATCCAGTTTTTGCTGGAACATTCCGAATTCTTGAATAAAGAAGAGAACCAATGGATGAAAACGGTGATACAGGTCGTGCGCAAGACCAGCCTGTTTTTTCAGCCGCAGATTCGCACCAAGATCATGAATGAAGGCTGGGCCAGCTACTGGCATGAGCAATTGTTCCTCAAAGATGAACGCATCAAGGGGCACGAGGTGGATTTTGCCCGGGTTAACGCGGCGGTCACCTCCCTGCCGAGGGTGGGCTTGAATCCCTATGCCCTTGGAATGAGGCTTTTTGCGGAGATTGAAGAAATGGCCGAAAAAGGCAGGTTTGACTACGCTTTTGAACGCCTTTTGGATGCGGAGGCCAGAAAAAATTACAACACAGGTACAGGGCAGGGCAGGGCCTTTATTTTTGCAGTGCGTGAAAATTACTGCGACGCCATGTTTATCAGCACCTTTTTGACCCAGGAATTCATGGACCGCTACAACATTTTTGTGGCCGGAAAAAGGCTGAACAAACGGAAAATGGTCTGGGAATACTATATCAAGAGCCGTGATGCCCGCGCCTACCGGCAGATGCTTCAGGGGGCGCTCTATCACCCGCCCTACATAACGGTTAAAGAGGATCACGGTGAATCACCGGAACTTTATCTCGTGCACCATTTCGAAGGCAAGCCCCTGGTTCAGGAATTCATCGCCAACACCATGATGGGCATTGAATACTTGTGGGGAAAGCCGGTCAAACTGGAAACCAGTGAGGTCGTGCCCCAGGCAAAGCAGCCGCCGGACACACCCGCTGGAAAGCCGCCTCTCCCCCAAAAGGAGGCCGGAGATGAACCCCAGGTCGCCTGGCGCAGGGTGGTTTACACCATGCAAGACCGCAAACTGAGCAAAAGCGAACTGTAATGAAAAAGCCTGAAGACGAAAAAGAAAACCACATCCAGGTCGGTACGGCCATGCAGAACCTGGATCGTATTATCAGCGATCGGCATCATAACACTCCGGTTTCTTTTGAAGCTTTTCTTGAGACCATGGTGGATAAGCCGCACCAGGTATTGAGAAACGTGTTTCAGGTCTTTAACGACATGATTAAAACCTATGTGGATGAGGGGGAGGATGAATACCCCGAAGACCCCGAGTCGATTCACTTTGTTAAATACGACTGTACGGAATTGTTTGCCGAGGGGACAGATCATCCCTTTTTTGCGGACCGGCTGTTTGCCAACCGTTTTATGGAGCAGGTTGAAGCGTTGCGGAGAGGCACGCAACAAAACAAGATCTATATATTCGACGGTCCGCCGGGCTGCGGAAAAAGCACCTTTCTGAACAATCTGCTGATGAAATTCGAAGAGTACACTAAAACCGAGGAGGGGTCGCGTTACGAATCCATCTGGAGGCTGGACCGGAATCTTCTATGTCTTTTGACAGAAGACGAGAGCGTCCCGCTCTACGACAAGGTCGTTCAGGTTATGGAGCAGTCCCCCCATGCGATGCACAACAGTGAAAAAGATGAAGAGCCGGGTGGGCCCTTATCCTGTGCGGACCCGGGGAACGACCTCGATCAGCAAGAGGCAGTGGTTTTTGACGAGGAGTTTATCGAAGTGCCTTGTCCCAGTCACGACCACCCCATTGTCATGATTCCCAAGCACTACCGGCGCAAGTTTCTCGATGATCTGCTTTCCAACGACGAATTCAAATGGAAGCTCTTTACCGAAAAGGAGTATGAATGGATCTTCAAGGACACGTCCTGCACCATCTGCAGTTCCATTTACTGGGCGCTGCTTAGGAGGCTTGAAAATCCGCTGAAGGTATTTAAGTTACTTTACGCGCGCCCGTACCAGTTCAACCGCCGGCTGGGGGAAGGGATCAGCGTGTTCAACCCAGGTGACCGCCCCATGCGGCAGAATATCATGGGCAATCCAGTGCTCCAGAACCGTATCAACAATCTGCTCCGCGACAGCAACCAGGTCAAATATATATTTTCGCGCTATGCCAAAACCAACAACGGCATTTATGCGCTCATGGATATCAAATCCCATAACGTGGAGCGTCTGATCGAACTGCACAACATCGTCAGCGAAGGGGTTCACAAGGTTGAGGACATCGAAGAGAACGTCAATTCGCTGCTCATGGCGCTCATGAATCCCGAAGACAAGAAAAATGTTCAAAACCTGCAGTCATTTTCAGACCGTATCGAGTATATTAATATTCCATATGTGCTCGACCTCAACACGGAAGTTGCCATTTACCGGAACATTTTCGGCAAACATATCGACGACAGCTTTCTGCCGCGGGTGCTGCACAACTTTGCCCGCGTGATCATATCCACGCGCCTGAACGCCAAGTCAGAGGCGCTGCTGGAATGGATCGGTGATCCCAAAAAATACGCACGCTATTGCGACGAGAACCTGCAGTTGTTGAAAATGGAGATTTACACCGGCCACATTCCCTCGTGGCTCACCGAAGAAGACCGCAAAAGGTTTACCGCCAAGCGTCGCCGCAAGATCATCGCGGAATCGGTTTCAGAAGGAGCGCGGGGTTCTTCCGGACGTGATTCCATCAATATCTTCAATGAGTTTTACTCGAAATATGCCCGGGAAGACAAGCTCATCGACATGTCCACGCTTTGCCTGTTTTTCACCAAGGTCCGTAAAGACCTGAACAAATCCATTCCCGAACGTTTTCTCATTTCTCTACTCGACATGTATGACTACACCATTCTGCAGGAGGTCAAAGAATCGCTATATTATTACAACGAAGCGCAGATCGCCAGGGATCTGCAGAACTATATTTTTGCGAGTAATTTCGAGATCGACAGCACTGCCGTCTGTAGTTTCACCGGCGACAAGCTCGAGATATCGGCTGCGTTTTTCGAAGGCATCGAACGCCGCCTTCTGGGCGAAAACCAGGACGAAAAGGTCCGCCTGGCCTTCAGGGAGGAGACCCAGAAGGTGTATGCCTCCAAGGCCCTGACCCAGGAGGTCATGCTGGAGGGTGTGGCCGTAACCGAGACTGAACTCTACCAGTCCCTTTATGAGCGCTATGTGTTCAATCTAAAAGAAAAGGTGCTGGAACCTTTTTTGAAAAATGAGAATTTTCGCCAGGCTGTCAAGGATTTCAACGAACCATCATTCAAATCCCACGACCGGCGCATCCGCGACGATGTCACCTTTATGATGACCAACCTCTGCGAGAAGAGCAGATACACACCGCGGGGGGCCAAAGAGATCTGTATCTATGTCATTGACAACGAACTTGCCAAAAAATTCGCCAAGTAAAATCGTGTGCCACGATTTTACTATAGCATGTCTCTTAATTCTCGCTTCAATACCTTGCCGGCAGCGCTGACCGGGATCGCATCCAGAAATCGTATTTCACGAATCTTTTTATAGGCCGCAACCTGAGTATTGACGAATTCTATCAATTGCTCTTCGCTGGCCTGCGCATCCGGCATTAACTGGACAAAGGCCACCGGTGCTTCTCCCACTTCTATTTCAGGCCTGCCGATGACAGCGCACTGTGCCACGTCCGGGTGGGTGAAAAGGACCTCCTCCAATTCTCTGGGATACACGTTGTAGCCCTTGTAGATGATCATGTCTTTTTGGCGGTCGGTGATATAAAAATAACCGTCCTCATCCATATTGCCGATGTCGCCGGAATGGAGCCATTCATCTTTGAGCACCAGGTCGGTTTCCTCGGGCTTGTTCCAATAGCCCTGCATGACCTGGGGCCCTTTGATGCATATCTCCCCCTTTTCGCCGGTGGGGAGGTCTTCGCCGGTTAAAAGATCAACAACCTTGCACTCCGTATCGTACACGGGGACCCCCACGGAGCCCTGACGGATGTCTTTCCGGTTCGGCGGGTTGGCTGTGGCTCCCATGGTGCACTCGGTCATGCCATAGGCCTCGCACACGGTTCCCGAAAACGCATTCAGCATCTTGTCCAGCACCGGCAAAGCCAGGGGCGCTGCGCCGGAGGAGACAACCTTGACCTCTGAAAGGTCGCAATCCTTAAACCCCGGCAGGTCGACCAGGGGGATGAAGAGCTGGGGCGCTCCTCCCAGTACGGTAGCCTTGTATTTCTGGATGCCGGTCAGGTATTCCTGAGGTTCGAAACGGGGAAACACCACCATGGTGGTGCCGCTGTAAACCATGTTGTTGAGGTAGCCCACGGTACCCATGGCGTGAAACCAGGGCACCACCACCAAGGCGGTTTCCTGGTCCTTGGCGGTTAGGCGGTCGTGGATTGGATCTACGCCTGGTGGAAAAACGGTTGTCGGCACGCCGTCTTGCATTTCGATCTGACCGCCATTGAACCAGTTGGCATATTGACAGGTGTTGACGACAACGTTGTAATGGGAAAGCATGACCCCCTTGGACAGCCCTGTGGTACCGCCGGTATAGGCCAGGTGGGCCAGATCGCTGCTTACGTCGATGGCAATATCAGGAACCTCTGGTTCATTGTTTTTCAGTAAATCCGCCATGTCGGCTGTATCGGGGACGGGGATTTTTTCAAGGGGTTTCAGGGGCTGGATAACGGGATTGTAGCAGTCGGCAATGCTGGTGGTGATAACGTGTTCGACCCCTGTATCAGGAATGATTTCCACAATGCCGGGGTATACCAGGTCCAGGGAGATCAGCACCTTGGCCTGGGAATCGTTGAGTTGGTAAACGATTTCCTTGGGCGCCAAAAGGGGGCTCAAGGGCGTGAAAACAGCCCCGGTCTTTAAAGCACCGTAGTAAGCAATGGCAAACTGAGGACAGTTGGGCAGGTGGATAGCCACCTTATCACCTTTCCGGACACCCATGGATGTCAGGGCGGCTGCAAAACGGTCGGCCAGGTTTTTCAATTCACTAAAAGTGAGTTCCATACCTCCAAATATTATGGCCAGGCGGTCGGGAACCCGTTCTGCGGTATGGTCCAGAAATGAAAATACGGGCTGTTCTGGGTAGTTAAGGCTTCGTGGCCATTCCGCAGGCCATGCATTAAAGTTTTTTTCCATCACAAACCTCCTTTGTTTCATTAGAAACAGTCAGTCTCCTTGCCCGGACAATATTGATACGCAACTGAATAGGATATGAAATATATCCCTACTGATCATAGTTTCTAATGTGTATGAAGAAAACAGCGTTGATAGTTGTATGTCAGCCGGACAGATTCAGGTTCTGGACAGGGAGGTTCAACATTCGATTACAGGAGAATATTGAAATATACAAGAGATGGGGCGGAAGGGTCAAATAAAAATTAGCATGTCAATGCATATGAACCAGACAACTGTATCTTTTTGACATACTCGTTTTAGAAAAAAGCAAGTACCTATTTTTATTCTTGACAAGTATAACAAACAATGTATGTTGTTTAAACAAACAACATATGTTGGCTAATTGATAGCGGTGGCGTCAATTTAAACATTTGACAATCTTGTACTTTGAAAAACGGAATAAAAAATGACGGTAGTAAAAGCTAAGGTCCAAAACGCTGATCTGGTTAAAAAGAAACACAAAAAAATTGTTGGTGTAGCAGGGGGGCTGTTTTCCAAACAGGGCTTTCATAAAACCAGCATGAGGCAAATCGCGGAAGCATCTGGCACTGAGTTGTCCTATCTATATAAATATATATCTTCAAAGCATGATATTCTGCTACTGCTCTATGAAAGCCTGTATGAAAGATATTCCTCCATTTTAGATGTGATAGAGAAGAAACCCGAACAGGATCCGGCTGAACAACTCATTGAGGTGATCGAGTTGTTTTTTGAGACTAGCCAAGGCTATTATCCGGAAACGCGGGCGACACTTATGGAAACCAGGCACCTGACCAAGGAGCATTTTAAGATCGTTCTCCAAAAAGAGATTGAATATGCAAACGCGTTTCTTAAGCTGATCGAACGTGGAAACAAGAGCGGCTGTTTTGATGTAAAAGACCCACTGGTGTCGGCAAATTTCGTGGTTCATATGATAGAAGCTGACATCATTCGAGGTTGGGCGTACAGAAAAAAACGTACACCAGAAGAAGCAAAAGCCGAGATGATCCGATTCATTCTCCAAGCACTGGGATGCTGTAAGTGCTAAAAGCCAGGAAGAACTGTGGCATCTATGAAAGTTTATCCTCACCATTTGTTATGTCGGAACGGAATAATATTCATCACTTCTTTATGTTGTTAGCGGAAACCAAAAAGGGCAATGACATTTTTGTATAAACCTATATCGAAAGGAGGAAATATGTCTTTCATAGAACGCGAAGCAAGTTCCGTCTCTGATGATGAAGCCATTATAAACCTAAAAGAAACAATTGCGCTGCAAAAAAACGAGTTTATCAAAAATCCGTTTCCTTCTCTCGATCAACGGCTAGAATTGATCGGTGCTCTTGCCAATATGATGATCCAATACCGCACTAAAATCCATGAAGCCTTAGACGCTGATTTTCATGGGCACCCCACCCAATTTGCCGATCTTGTCGAATGCCTTGGGGTGGCCGGACGAGCAGGATATGTCGCCGAAAATCTTGCCGAGTGGATGAAACCGCAAATGCGTTTTGCAGAACCGGCTGTGTTCGGTACGGGAAAAGCCTATATTCAATATCAGCCTAAAGGCGTGATTGGCAATATGGTTCCCTGGAACTTTCCTTTTGATGTCGGCCTTGGACCCTTGGTCGAAATGCTGGCGGCAGGTAATCGCGCTATTGTTAAACCCTCTGATTTAGTCCCAGCCTGTGGTGAATTAACACTGGAAATGGTAAATGCTACCTTTGACCGCGATCAGGTCGCTGTGGTCATTGGAGGCATTGAGCTTTCAAAGGCTTTCTCCACCCTTCAGTGGGATCACTTAATGTACACCGGCGGTATTGAAGTTGGACGCAGTGTCGCTGTTGCCGCGGCGCAAAATCTGACACCGGTGACCTTGGAATTGGGAGGCAAAAATCCGGCCCTTATCGCAGATGATAATCTCATCCGTAGCACCGTGGAAACAGTTATTGGCTGTAAGATGATTAAAAACGGGCAGATGTGTACTTCCCCGGACTATGTAATGGTTTCCGAGGGAAAGACCAGGGAGTTTTCTGAGATTGTCAAAGAGATTATCAATGAGGCCATGCCTGAATACACCCTCAATGCACATACCACAGGCATCATTAACGGCCGCCATTTGAACCGTCTTATGGAATATGTCGATGACGCCAAGAGCAAAGGCGCCACCATCGTTGAGATCGGCGGGAAACCGGATCGAAAAACCCTTAAAATGCCGTTTACGCTAGTCCTCAATCCCACAGAAGATATGAAAATCATGCAGAATGAAATCTTTGGACCCATTCTGCCGGTCAAAACCTACAAAACCATTGACGAGGCTGTCGGCTATATTAACAGCCACGAACGCCCTCTAGGTGTTTACTTTTACACTCAAGACGCAACTCTTGGCGAAAAGGTCAAACACAGCACGGTCTCCGGTGGCTTCTGCCTGAATGTAGCTGCAGCCCATAGCGCACTGCCATCCCTGGGCTTCGGCGGGATTGGCTCCAGCGGTATCGGACGCCATCATGGTATTGAGGGGTTTCTTGAATTTTCCAATCCTCGCGGGGTTTTCGAGCGCGGAGAAGATGACTTGATAGCATCCTTTTTTCCGCCCTATGGTGATTTGGCCAATGCCGTTATTGCCGGGGCTCTTGGGGAGGGTGACGCTTAGATTTATTCCCAAGGTTATTAATCAATTCTGTGGAGGGCAAAACCTTGAATAGGGGATAAAGCGGGTTACGGCGGTAAAGATCGAGGGTCTGCTGATGCTGATCCAGCGAGGATGCCGTGGAGCAGTCTTCCAGTAGTACGACTTTGAAATCGTGGCACAGGGCATCCAGGGCGGTGGTCAGCACGCAGAACGGCGTGGCGATTCCGGCCACTGCACAGAGC
>JBDLJD010000144.1:0-10665 GCA_039714495.1 Thermodesulfobacteriota bacterium | reverse complement strand
ATGCGAGCATGTAGAGTTCGTTGAGCAAGATTGGAAGAGAGCGTTTTTAGAACAAAAAAAGTAATAGACCGTAAATGGTGAAGATATAAAAGTGGCGTTTTTTAATACCAAACAACCTATAGAAAAAGGAGGAAGGAACATGTCACACAAAACAAGTTTTCTAATAGTAGTTTTTATCGTGCTTTTTGCCTTGACGGCGTCAGCATCCAATTCTCTGATCTACAATGCGCTGGATAAAGAAAAACAGGTAACAATGACTATCGCCCACACGGAATCACCCGATCCGCTGAATTTTATCCATTCCGCAGCCCTGGATTTTCAAAAATACGTGGAAGAGGCCTCCAAGGGCAAAATAACGGTCAAAATTGCGCCGGGAGGACAGCTGGGGGATTCCGCCGAGATGCCCAAACAAATTCAAATGGGCGCGATCGAAGGTTCCTTGGGTATGGCCGAGGGCCACATCGCACCCTATTACAAGGGCATTCAGGTATTGGCAATTCCGTACCTTTTCATATCGGTAGACCACGCTCTGTATACCCTGGATGTCGGTTCTACATTCGGCAATAAGCTCTGGACAAATCTGGAAAAGAAAACAGGCTTGAAGGTGTTGACCATCTGGGACAATGGCGGATTTCGCTGTTTCACTAATAACAAGCGTCCGATCAAGAGTCCCGCAGATATGAAAGGTCTCAAAATTCGAACCATGCAGATTCCGGCCCACATGGAAATGGTCAAATCATTGGGTGCCAATCCTACGCCGATTGCTTGGACCGAGCTGTATAATGCACTTCAACTGAACGTTGTTGACGGCCAGGAAAATTCTGTTCCCACCATCTCCCTCGGCCACCTCAATGAAGTCCAAAAATATCTCACATTAGATCGGCATGTTTACTCTAACCATATCTTTCCGGTTAATGCCAAATGGTTCAACAAACTTCCTGATGTTTACCAGATCATCATCAAGCAAGGAGCTCTCAAGGCCAGCAAAACTGCCCAGCGAATGACCCGAATCCAACGCAGCACCCTGCTTAACCAATTCCAGAAAGGCGGCATGGAAATTTATGACCCATCCCCCGAAGAAGCAGCTCTTTTCCGCCAAGCGGCCCAAGAGCCCGTACTCAAGTTCATCCGGGAAAAGGTGGGTGACGAACTCGTTGACGAACTGATTCAGGCTTCTGACACTGCATTAAAAGAACTGGGCTACGTCAAATAAGGAGAAAATATCAGTACTTGGAGACAAACACGATATGGTATTTCCATTCCTATATTACATGCGCCAAACTCAACCAATAATGCATAGGTAATTCCTCCTGCCTGCCCTTTTGGGCTTTCCCGGGGAATTACCTATACTTTTTCTCAAGGGGAATGGTGGCACAGGTCCAGATTCTCAACCGGAGGCGTGGGCCGGATATCGATACCAAGGAGGTCTGACATCAACATCATTATCAAAAAAATCGAATCGATTCTTAACTGGATCACGTCCGGGATAATGATCTTGCTGCTTCTGACTGTTTGGGCTCAGGTCGCCTCCCGGTACATTTTCAACAATTCACTACCTTGGACTGAGGAAGCAGCCCGCTATCTGATGATATGGGGCGTTTTGCTGGGTGTCAACCTGGCGTATAACAAAGGCTACCTGATTTCCATTGACTTCTTCACAACCAAATTACCGCCTTGGGTTCAAACGCCCTTGGGGGTTTTCAGGAAGATCCTGTCACTCTTTTTCACCGGTATACTGGTCTACTACGGTGTACATTTGTGCATTCTCTGCACAGGGATGGAATCCCCGGCGATGGGCATCAACTATTTTTGGGTGTATGTATCCGTTCCCATCGGGGCAGGTCTGCTGTTTATCATGTTCCTGGTAAACCCACACAAAAAATAACATAACCGCATTACCGTAAGGGGATCTTTTAATGGAATTGCTTCTCTATTTCCTGCTGTTGATCGGGCTTATGTTTCTAGGATTGCCGGTGGCCATCGCCATCGGTGTCACCGCTTCCATCTGGGTGATCTCAAGTGGTATGAACCCGATGATCATCCCTGATAAATTTTTTTCAGGTATGGACGCCTTTGTTCTAATGGCTATTCCATTTTTCATGGTTGCCGGTGAAACTATGAACCGCGCGGATATCACCAGGAAGCTGATTAATTTTTCCAATTTTATTGTCGGGCCTTTCCGGGGCGGGCTGGCCCAAGTCAACATCGTATCCAGTCTTATCTTTTCCGGAATCACCGGCGCTGCTGTGGCCGATGTATCTGCTTTGGGGACCATCTTCATTCCCAGCATGGAAAAAGAGGGATACAGTAGAGGCTATGCCGCCGCCGTTACAGCAGCATCTTCGATTGTCGGGCCTATCATTCCTCCCAGTATCGTAATAGTAGTTTACGGATCCATTACCAACACATCGGTGGCAGCCCTTTTTGCCGCTGCCATTGTGCCTGGCCTGCTCATTGGGCTGATTCAGGGTATAGTCGTGTTTTTCCAGGCCAAACGTCGAAATTTCCCACGTCGTAATGTTGGCTTCACACCTAAAAAATTCTTGCTTTCGTTTAGAGACGCAGCGCTTGCCCTGATTATGCCGCTTATCATTCTCGGGGGAATTCTGTTCGGCGTTACAACGCCGACCGAGGCCGCAGCCATTGCCTGCCTGTATGCTTTTATCATAGGGGTAGTTGTTTATCGGAAACTCACGCTCAATGATTTTATGCATATCTTCAAGCGAGCCACCTATCAGTATACCTCTTTGCTGGTAATCATGGGGGCTGCGTCAATCCTCGGCTGGATACTGAGTCGTTCCCAGGCCCACATGTCGCTGATTAGTTTGCTTTTCGGTCTGACCCAGAACCCGAAAATCATTTTATTGATCGTGATTATCTTTTTACTGTTTGTCGGCACCTGGCTCGAAACCAATGCCACTATCGTACTGCTGGCCCCTACCCTGACCGCGGCAATGAAACTGATTGGCTACCAGCCGGTTCATTTCGGCACCATCATGATCTTGGCCGTCAACATCGGATTGATTACACCGCCATTAGGTGTCTGCCTGTTTGCCGCATCCGGGACCGGCAATGTGTCGGTCGAAGCCATCGTGCGCGAGATTTGGCCCTATATCGGGGCATCAATACTTGTGTTGTTTACTACCGCTTTTTTTCCGGGAATCGTATATTATCTTCCCAGGCTCTTGGGACTGATTTAACCACTGCCTTCCTAAGGCCTGGCTGTTTGGGTCCGCAGATATTCAAAGGAAGAAAGGAATCTATCATGTCCGATATGAATCTTGAAAATGTTTCGCTTGAGGATGTACCCTTCTACGAGAAGGACAAATATTGGGTATCACCCATGAATTTTATGCCCGAGACCAGCGACAAGTCCCGGGTGCAGGAAAGTATTCAGATCCATGACGTTACCCTGCGCGATGGCGAGCAGACGCCGAATGTTATCTTTACGGTGGAAGAACGTATCGCCATCGCCAAAGCCCTTAACGACTTGGGTGTAGACCGGATAGAGTTCGGCATGCCGGTGGTTTCAAAGGATATCTATGAAGCCTTTAAGGAAGTGCTCAATATGGATTTTAGGTCAGAAATCATCGCCTTTTTACGTTCCCATCCCGACGACATCAAGGCGGCGGCGGATTTAGGGGCTAAAAACGTGATTATTGAACACAATGTGAATCCATATTTTTGCAAACACGTCTACGGCCTGAAACATGAGGAGACGGTCGCCCGCATTACCGGGATCTTTAAAGACGCGCAGTCTGCCGGACTCAAGGCCAGGCTCATGGGTTGGGACGCCTCTCGGACGACACTTGACTATCTCAAGCGGCTCTATACTGAGATATGCGAACAGGTGGTGCCGGAGTCAATCATCTTCGTAGACACCTTTGGAGTGATGACACCTGCTGCGATGCACCACACGATCAAATCTTTCCGGGAGTGGTTCCCCGGCGTACCGATCGAAGTGCATAACCACAACGGCTTCGGCCTAGGCATGGCCAATGCCATGGCTGCAGTGACGGCCGGTGCATCTTGCGTTCACGGCGCTTTGTTGGGCTTGGGCGAACGGGATGGCAACATACCCATCGACGAGATCGCCATGGCCTTGGAGCTTTTATACAAAATACCGACCAATATCGAACTGAGCGGTCTTAGTCGGGTCTGCCACCTCGCCCAGCGCATCACGGGTTACAAAAACCAGGGCACCAAGCCTATCACTGGTGACTTCTATTTCCAGCTTCAGGCCGGAGTAGTGATCCATGCGGTACAGAAAATTGCAGATGCCGGTCTGGGCGACCGCACCTGGGCCGCCTTCGCTCCTGAGGTGATCGGCAAATCCGGATATGAGTTCCTCTTGAGCAAGATGAGCGGCATCCGCACCATCGCGATGTTCCTTGAAAAGCTCGGTCTTGAGGCCAGCAAGGAAGAGATGGCCGAGATGCTGGAGTTGATCAAAGAGCAGAGCAATCTTGTCAAGGGCGCCATAAGTTTGGGTGAGTTCGGGTTTATCGCCCGGGATTACCTGAAAAAATCGTCAACCTCAAAATGTGATAATTCAATCGAATAGATAGAACCACACCCAGCTAATCACGATGCAGATATATCCGTTGAGGACAAATACCATGAATGAAGAGACGAAAGAGCGAATAAAGGTGATTGTGGGATCCGAAAATTTCAGTGATGCACTGATCGATCGGGTCGCCTATTCAAAAGACTCTTCGGAGTACAAAAATAGGCCTGATGCCGCAGCATGGCCGTTGAATGCCGAACATGTTTCTGAAATTCTAACGTTAGCAAACCAAAACTACTTCCCGGTTATCGCGCGGGGTGCCGGAACGTCTCTGGCAGGGTTAGCGGTTCCCCAGCAAGGTGGCTTGATCCTTGATATGGGAAAGATGGATAAAATCATTGACATCAATATCGAGGACCGATTGGTTGTCGTACAACCGGGAGTCGTTTATGCCGATCTGGATCGATCACTTATGCCCTACGGCTTTTTTTTTCCTCCAGATCCTGCTAGCGGCTCAGTCTGCACACTGGGTGGTAATGTCGCTACTAATGCAGGCGGTATAAAGGGGGCCAAGTATGGTACGACCAAAGATTATGTGCTGGCCCTTGAAGTCGTTCTAGCCGATGGGCGCATAATGCGCATCGGCTCCAAATGTATGAAAAGTTCATCCGGATATGATTTGACAAGGCTATTTGTTGGTTCCGAGGGTACATTGGGTGTGGTGTCTGAAATTACACTGAAGATAAACCCGAAACCACCGCTTGTGTCCACGGCCATGGCCACCTTTGAAAACTTGCAAGATGCCGGGCGCGCGGTCAGCCAGATCATGCATTCGGGAATTCTGCCGAGTGCGCTCGAGGTCGTTGACCATCAGAGCATCACGGCCATCCGGGAGAATACGACCACGAATTTGCCGGATGTTGAAGTACTGCTGGTTGCCGAAACCGACGGCTACACCAAGGCAGAGACAGATTATCAGATGGAAAAAATCGTAGCTGTTTTCCGGAAAAACAATGCCACAACGGTTACAAAGGCCGATTCCCAGGAGGAGGCGGAGGCATTGTGGCAAGCCCGTAAATCGGTGTATGGGGTTTTCGCCAAGATCAGCAACAACCTGTCTGTCGAGGACTTAGCCGTACCTATGTCAAAAGTATCGGATATGATGACAGCCATTTCCGCCATTGCTGAAAAATATGACCTGAAGATGCCCACCGTGGGACACGTTGGAGATGGTAACCTACATCCCACCATATGTTTTGATGGAACAAATAAAAACGAGGTCGAGCGGGTGGATGCAGCCACGGCTGAACTTTTCCGAAAGGTGGTACAACTTGGCGGAACGATTACCGGTGAGCATGGCATCGGATTGGCAAAGATTCCGTACATGGATTGGGAACATGAAAGGCAAAGCATAGAAGTCATGCGATCTTTGAAGGAAGCTTTAGATCCAAAAAACATTCTAAACCCGGGCAAAATGGGATTATAGTGGACTGAATGGAAAATAAATATAATTTTGCCAAGAAATATCGCGATCAGCTCTTAAGGTGCTCAAGCTGTGGTTCCTGTCGAGCGGTATGTCCGGTTTTCGGCATATCCAAACGCCCTGCTTACAATGCCCGCGGCAAGATGTTGATCCTTAAAGAGGTGATGGAAGGTACCGTTGAGCTAAACGACGAGTTAATTGAGACCTTGTTTCAATGCACGACGTGCGCAAATTGTGCTGCAAACTGCCCATCAGGCGTAAACCCGCCAGAGATCATCAAGCAGGCCAGAAAGGACATGGTCAATATTGGTTCTTGTCACCCTGTCTTCAAAGGAATGAACGAGGTACTGAAGAAAAGTACCAATATCTATGCAGAAGCAGAGGCCGAAGATTTCAGCCGCGAGAAGAAGGCAAACGCTGAATACGTGTACTTCGTAGGCTGTGTCGGCATGTATCGCGAAGATGAGGCCACCGAAGCCGCTTTAGAACTTTTGGACCGGCTTAAAGTCGATTACACACTGATAGATGAGGTCTGCTGCAGCGGCGTTTTGGAGGACGTTGGCTACTCGCTCAACAATGATTTGGCATTTACCAATGTGGAACGTATTCGGGCCACCGGCGCCAAAAAGGTCATCACAGGATGCCCCTATTGTACGCGAACATTCAACAATAAAACCCAATATGCAGATCTAAATAAAAACGGAATTCAGGTGATCCACATTTTCCAATTTTTAAAGGATTTCGATCTTGGTGTGAAAACCAAAAAGCGGGTGACCTATCACGATCCCTGCGATTTGGGGCGCCATTGCGGCATATACGAAGAGCCGCGCGAAACCATACGAAAAATTGCCCCCAATTTTGTAGAAATGCGGCACCATCATGCCAATTCATTATGCTGCGGAGCCGGAGGTGGCGTAAGAGGAGCCTTTGCAAAGAACTCCATCACTATGGCGCGTAAAAGATTAGAGGAAGCTGAGGAAATCGATGCCGAGGTGGTTCTTACCGAGTGTAATTCCTGTGTCCACAATTTGAGGAATGCAAAATTAAGAGCACAGAATTTTAGAATATATACGACTACTGAATTTATCAACCTCTTGTTTGAGACGAGTGAGTGATGTTTTCGGGGGAATGAAATAAAAGATATCAATCATTCCTTACCGTAGGCGTCATTAAAAAGAATTACCGACAAATCGGCTATTATTTTAAACTATTAAAATGACCTTAAGATCATTTAAAAAAAAATGGAGACCCCAATCCGATTCCGAAAAGGAGTGAATATCTAAATGATTCGGAGAATTTTTCCGGGTGTTGCATCTTTATAAACCAGTTAAACAGGCCAATTAGCAACGGCAACAGACCCATTTTTTTGAAGGAGGTATTTAGAGATGATCGATTTCAGGTTTACGGAAGAGCAGGAGATGTTTCGCAAGGCGGCACGCGAGTTTGCCGAGACCATGGTGGCGCCCCACGTCGGGCAGATGGAGAAAACCGGTGAGGTCGTTCCGGAAATTGTAAAGGCCCTTGGTGAGGATGAAATGATGGCCCTGACTGTTCCGGAAGAGTACGGCGGGTTGGGATTGGGCTACACGGCTCGTTTGATCGCGGTGGAGGAGATCGCCAAGGTCTCCGTGGCAACGGCCATGATGTTGCAGGTGTTCGCCCTGGGCATCGAGCCCATCGTCAAGTTCGGCACCGAAGAGCAGAAACAGAAATACTTGCCCGCACTAGCCAAGGGAGAGCGTCTGGCCACCACGGCCGTGACCGAAGCCACCGGCGGTTCCGACCCCACCGGGATCCGCACCACATACGAAAAAGACGGCTACGACTACATTATCAACGGCCGCAAATGCTTCATCACTAACTCGCATGTGGCCGACACTATAACCATTCTGGCCAAAAATGCAGAAGATCCCAAAGCGTTCATCGCCGTGGTCATGGAAAAAGGAATGGAAGGATTCAAGGCCACTCATGTGGAACATAAGGTGGGCATGCGGGGGTGCAACACAGGCGAACTGGCATTCGACAACTGCCGGGTTCCCGCTTCCCAACTCATCGGCAAAGAAGGCAAGGGCCTAGGCGTAGTCATGGCGGCCATCGGCGATGTGGGCCGCGGCGGGATGGTGGGCTGCGCCCTGGGGCTACATGCCGCCTGCCTGGATGCTTCGGTGAAGTTTGCCAATGAGCGAATTCTCTATGGCAAACCCATCAGTCGGCTCCAGACCATCCAGAACAAGCTGGCCGATATGAAAATCGACCTAGAGGCCGGCCAGTTGCTGGGCTACCGGGCGGCCGTTATGCAGGACCGCGGGGAGCGCTCCAGCAACGAGTTCGCCGTGGCCAAGTACTTCACCACGGAAGCGTGCCAGAAGGCGGCCAAGATGGCGGTGGATATCCACGGCGGTTACGGTTGCATGGAGGAGTATGCGGTGTCCCGTTATATTCGCGATGCCATGGTGATCGGGCCCTCGGCCGGGACGTCGGACATCATGAAGGTGGTCGTGGCGCGGTGGGTGCTGTCGTAGTCGCGGTTTCAAACATGTTCCTGCCCAGCCATCGCGCGTTCGAGCCATGGCACGGCATGCAGGACACCGGGACGCAAAGTGTGAGAGGCCGATTGACATATGCACGGATGCGCCCCGGCGGAAGGGTAATCTCAATTCCGTTTCAGGATAGACGAAATGCTCAACATAGTGGTTTGCGTTAAGGCGGTCCCCGACCCCAAGGAGGGCTGCAACATCAAGATCGATCCTGGCACCAAGACGCTTCTGCGTTGCGACATGCCCCTGGTCATCAACCCGCTTGACAAGCATGCGCTGGAGGCGGCCCTGCTATTGAAAGAGAAGGAGAGGGCCTTTATCTCGGTGATCAGCATGGGGCCGTCCGACGCCGAAAATATCGTAAAGGAGTGTCTGGCCCTGGGCGCCGACAAGGGATACCTCCTGTCCGATCCGGGCTTCGGCGGGGCAGATGCCTATGCCACGGCTCACACCCTGGCCAAGGGGGTTGAGAAGATAGGCGCATTCGACGTGATATTCTGTGGCATGGCATCCAGCGACGGCGCCACCGAATGGGTGGGACCGGAAATGGCCACGTTTCTAAAGGTGCCCGTGGTCTCCATGGTCAATGAGTTAAGTGACACCGCGGGAGAGTGGTGGACGGTGAAGGCCGATATCGAGAACGGGTATCGGCTGATGAAAGTGGGCCTGCCGGCGCTCTTTACGGTGACCCGGGATCTCAATGCGCC
Organism: Thermodesulfobacteriota bacterium; assembly: GCA_039714495.1. Lineage (GTDB taxonomy): Bacteria > Desulfobacterota > Desulfobacteria > Desulfobacterales > B30-G6 > JAJDNW01. The sequence continues at coordinate 1,431 of JBDLJD010000144.1, read as the reverse complement.
GCGGGCGCTGAGCTTTTCCGGTATCATCAAAGCCCGAAAAAAAGAGGTGACCTGCTGGGTGCTGGACGATCTGGGGGTGCCGGCCGATGAGGTGGGCTTGAAGGGCTCGCCCACCATCGTGTCAAGCTTGGCCAGTCGCGAAATCAGCCGGCAGGTGCAGATGCTCGAGGGAAGCCGTGAAGAGAAGGTTGCGCAGCTGGTGCAGGTGATGGCCGACGCAGGGGTTCTGTAACGAGCATAACGCTCCAGAGAAAGGAACACGAACGATCATGTCAAACAAACACGGACCGATATGGGTCGTGGCCGAGCAGCTGGATTGCAGGATTCTGGATGTGTCGCTGCAGCTGGCGGGCAAGGCGAGGTGTCTAGCAGATGAGTTGGGGGTCGATGTTGAAGCCGTGCTGATGGGCGACGGCGTTGCAGACCGGGCTTCCGAGCTCTTTGCAGCGGGAGCCGACAGGGTCTATACGGTCGATGCCCAGGAACTGGCGGTTTATCAGCCCGAGGCGTACACGGAGATCATCACCCGGCTGGCAAAGGAAAAGGAGCCGGAGATCATGCTGCTGGGTTCCTCCATCATGGGCCGGGAGCTGGCCCCGTTGGTTGCCGCCAGGCTCGATACCGGTCTGAGCGCTCATTGCATCGATCTGGTGTTGGACGACAATGGCATCTTGGAGCAGCAGATTCCGGCCTATGGCGGACTGCTCTCCATCATCTGCCCCGAGCGGCGGCCGCAGATGGCCACCGTGGCCAGGGGGGTGTTCCCCAAACCTGATCCTGATGACGGCCGCTCGGGCGAGATAGTGGAGTTGGCCGTGCCGGCGGATCTTCCCGGCCGGATCCAAACCGTGGAAGTGGTGCGGGAAGAGACCGGGGGAGTGGACCTGGATTCGGCCTCCGTAGTGGTTGCCGGTGGAGCCGGGGCCGGTGACCGGGAGGGTTGGGATGAGATCGCCGAGCTGGCCGGTCTGCTCAACGCCGGCTTCGGCTGCACCCGGCCGGCGGTGGACGAGGGCTGGGCCGAGCTGGAGGCCATGATCGGGCAGAGCGGCAAGATGGTAAACCCAGAGTTTTATATCGGCGTGGGACTCTCGGGTGAACAGCAGCACATGGTGGGCATCATGGATGCCCGGATCATGGTAGCGGTGAACAATGACGACAAATCGCCAGTCTTTCAGCAGGTGGATTACGGCGTTGTGGATGACTGTCGCAAGTTTGTACCGGTATTGATCGAAAAGATTAAGGAATACAGGGAAAAAATGACCACGTGTTAGGGCGGTCCATGGAATCAGCATCCCCTCAGCGTTTCCGATATTTGAATATGAAAGCAACTATAGTCCAGATCGTCATTCTTGCCATTTTCACCTGCCACTCCGCGACACTTGCAGCAAAAACAGATCCTGGGGACGGTTACACCGATTCTCAGTGCAC
>JBDLJD010000143.1:0-10823 GCA_039714495.1 Thermodesulfobacteriota bacterium | reverse complement strand
CGGCCACAGCACCGATGATCTCTTCAAAAGTGGCATTGTTCTCCTCCAAGGCCAGGCATTCATCCGCCAGCTTGTTTTTGACGCAGCGGATCGGGTTGTGTATCGAGTTCAAAATCAGGCAGGTTTCGGTCTCCTTTGTCTGCACGAGCCGTTCCTTTATGGCATCGTGTGCCCGGCACTCCTTTGTGGCAAAAAAGGCCGTGCCCATGAGCACTGCCTCAGCACCCATGGCCAGGGCGCCCATAAAGCCCTTACCGTCGGCCACACCGCCGCCGGCAATAACGGGTATATCCAGCCGGGACACAGCCATAGGGATCATGATGAAAGAGGCCACGTTGTCCATACCGATATGGCCGCCGGAACCATAGCCGATCAGGGTAATTGCATCCACACCGAGTTTCTGGGCTGATTCCGCATGGCGGATGGATGTCATCTTATGAATGACCTTGATTCCGGCGTCTTTCAATTTAGGCATCAGGGGTTTGGGACTGCGACCGGCGGTTTCCACCACCTTGACGCCCTCTTCAGCCACCACATCACAGAACTGCAGACTGCGTTCGGGAACGCCGAATTCTGGCACCATGGATATGTTTACACCAAAAGGCTGGTCCGTCAAGTCGCACATCTTCTTGATCTCGGACCGCAAATCTTCCGGGGTTTTGAAGCTCTCAGCCGTGATGAACCCGATGCCGCCGGCATTGCAGACCGACGCTACAAATTCAGCCTTGCTCACCCATTGCATGCCACCGCACAGTATGGGGTATTTGATCCCCAGCATTTCAGTGATTCTGGTTTTGAACATGATTGGTATCCTTCCTTTTTTTGGGTTTACTATTTGTGATTTCTACTGACCTGCTTTCATAAAAGCCATGACCGCCTCGAAAAACTCAGGCGAACAGCAGAGAATGCTCTGGTTGCGGTTTTCCAGTTCGATGGCCGACTCCAGGTTGGGGGCATTCAAATTCAGCCGCAGGGCCTCCTTGGTCTGGCGCAGCCCCAGCGGCGTCTTGCCCAGCATGGTCCTGGCGGTCTGCATGGCGGTTTCCATGAGTTCTTCTTCAGCCACCAGACGGCTTACCAGGCCGATCCTGTCCGCCTCTTCAGCCCCCACGGTGCGCCCGGTCATCAGGATTTCCGCTGCCCTGGCACGTCCCACGGCTCTCGGCAGAAAATATGTGGTGCCCAACTCCCCGCCCGAAAGGCCGATATTGATAAAGGAAGCGATAAACCTGGCCTTGGGCCCGGCAATGATCACATCCGAGGCCAGGGCAAGACAAAAGCCGCCCCCGGCAGCTGCCCCGTTAACCACTGCAACGATGGGCTGGGGCTGTCTGACCATGACCTCGATGACACCGGCGTAAATTTTTTGGATTTTTTCAAGATGAATGGAAGCTGCGGAGAAGAGCTTGAGCCCCTCCTCCCCTGACAGTTTGGGATCCTTGAGATCGGCCCCCGAGCAAAATCCCTTGCCTGCCCCGGCCAGCAGCAGCACCCTTATGTCTTCACGCTTTGCGAGGTCGGCGAATAAAGCATAGAGGTCGTCCAGCATGCCCATATTCATGGCATTCAAGCGTTCCGGCCGGTTGAGGGTTATCAAGCCAATGCCTTCTTCGGGCTCTTCGAATGTCAGGGTGTCATAATCCATAAATTCCCCTTTTGGATTTCGTGTTTTCGTGATTCATTTTTTAGGTCTCTGTCCTCTGCCCGTCCTCTGACGCTCCGTCTTCTGGGGTTCTGGGGTTCTGTGGCGCTGTCGTCTGTTCCCGTGCGATCCCCCTGAACACAATATCGCAAATGGCATCTGTTAAATGGTCCGGGTCGATCTCACGGTCAAAGGTGATACCGGTCAGGCATACCTGTTCGATACTGCCCAGGATGACCTGACGGGCCAATTTAATGGAAATGTCATCCCTGATTTCCCGGTTGGCGGCCCCCTCTTCCAGGATGTCCAGCACCGTGCTGCTATAGATTTTAACCCGTTCGTAGGTTTCACTGATGTAATAGTCCTTGTGATTTCTAACCTCTATGAGGAGAATGCGGGCAAATACACGGTTGGTGGCATAGACCTGAATGTGGGACCAGATCAGCTTTCTGAGCTTGTTGAGTGCGCCCTTTATCCCTCTCAGGTCCTCTCTCACCTGGACATGGTACTTTTCGAGATACTCCACCAACACCTGGTGCAGCAGGTCTCTTTTATCTTTGAAGTATTTGTAGATCAGCGCCTCGGTAACCCCGGCCGACCGGGCAATCTCGGCCGTGGTAACGGCGTTGAATTCCTTTTGCTCCAGGAGACCGCGCAGGGCCTCGGCGATCTTGATGCGCCCCGGTGGAAAGGTTTTGACATCCCCATTGACAGAAACCTGATTTGGATAGTGATTCATTAGAAACAGACCTCGTCATGATTATACGTAGAACGAGAACAAGATAAGTTTTGCAATATCTTGGCGTCTCATGCTTGGTTGTACGCTCAAGGGCGTGAAAATTTATTGGATACTGGATGTTTTTCAATAAACCATATTCAATGTCCAATGGTCAAGGTGGCCCTTTAAAGATTAATAGCCCTCTATTTTGGCTATAACATCCCGCATTACCTCGTCGGTACCGCCACCAATGGAGAGCCCACGAGCATCCCGGTAATACCTGGATATGATGGCTTCGCTCATGAACCCCATACCGCCATGCATCTGGAGGCATCCGTCAGCCACCTTGTGGAGCAGTTGACCGGCCACCAGTTTGGCCATGGAAATCTCTCTGGTCACCTCCAGGCCGGCCTCTTTCATGCGCACAATATGATAAATCAACTGCCGCAAGCACTCTATTTCCGTCAGCCAGTCAGCCAGGCGATGTCTCAGGACCTGTTTCTTGATCAGGGGTTTCCCGAATACGACCCTCTCTCTGATGTAGTCCACGGTCAAATCGACAATGTCCCTGGCCGCCGTGCAGGTGAATGGCAGCAACGAGAACCGCTCGTGCTGGAACTGTTTCATCTGATAAATGAAACCCTCGCCCTCTGCTCCGATCAGATTTTCAACCGGCACCATGACATTGTCAAAAAAGATCTCGGCCGTGTCGCTGATGCGGACCCCCAGCTTGTCGAGTTTGCGGCCGATATTGATGCCCGGCAGGTCGGCCGGCACGACGATCAAGCTGAAGGAGTGATATCCCGCGTCGTCGCCGGTCCTGGCCAGCAGGGTGTAAAAATCAGCCTGGGTGCCATTGGTGATATACATCTTGGAGCCGTTGATCACGTAGTGGCCTTTTTCGCGTTTGGCGGTAGTCGCCAGGGCAGCCACATCTGACCCTGCCCCGGGTTCGGTTACTGCGATAGCGCCCACCATGTCGCCTTCGATGGCCGCTTTCAGATAGGTTTCCTTTAGAAAATCGCTGCCGAATTCATCGATGGCCGGTGTTGCCATGTTGGTCTGAACTGTGATCGCCACCGCCAGGCCCAGCGCCCTGATGTGGCCGAGTTCTTCCAGAAATGCAGTCTCATACCAGTAATCGAGCCCCTGTCCCCCGTATTTGGGATCATAGCGTATCCCCAGAAAGCCCAGTTTACCCATTTTTTTAAATAGCTTTTTCAGCGGCGCAGACCCCTGCTCCTCCCATTCATCAACAAAGGGGTTGATCTCCTTTTTGACAAAATCTCGCACAGCCCGCCGCACCATGGTGTGGTCCTTGTTGAAATAAATCTGTTCAGATGTATTCAGCCGGTCTCCCATGCTTGCCCTCCCTCCCGAAATAAGGGTTAGTGACATTTACTTAATTTTTATTATAATTTTTAATTTTGTGCTATATCAGATAGTTAATATGATTAGTAACCCTTACTAAATAATTTGTCAAGTCATTCCTTGGTTGTCCCGGAACAGAAGGTGTGGTATGTGCTCCGCATGTTCAATACGCCCCCGCATGACAGACACCCTGAAGAGAGTGCCCTGACCGGCCTCATATCGGACAGCCACGGCCAGGCAGACGCCCTGGCCAAAGCCCTGGCATTCCTGAGGCGCAAGGGGTGTCATGCGCTTTACCACCTGGGAGATATTTGTGATTCACTGCATCCGGAAACGGGAGATGCGTGTGTGGGGTTGTTGCGGGAATTTCAGGTAAATTGCGTGAAAGGAAACAACGATCACGCCCTAGTCGTCAACCATGAAGGCCGAAAAAGTACTTCCATAAAGGCCGGTACCGTTGACTATCTCAAGCAGCTTCCATTGGTAATTCATTTGAGGCAAAGCCTCCTGACGCACTCGCTCCCGTTTGAAAAAGAACTGGGGCTGGCGTGCATGGTGGGAACCATGACCGAAGATTATGCCCGGTTTTTTTTCGATAAATTTGCGGACCGCATTCTTTTCCGGGGGCACAGCCATTCGCCCGTCATAACCTGGCAGGACCCGCAAGGCCGCGTTAAATCCAGGGCCATCCCCCCCGGACAGGCCATCGACACGACTAAACACACCCCCGGCATAGTGACCTGCGGGGCGCTGGACCACGGACTGTGCCTTTTGTGGTCCCCTTACGACAGCCGCGTCACCAGTCTGCAGTTCTAACACTTGGAAAAAATTATAGTTTCTCGAGCACCCGGCCTTCATTATCCATGAGATACAGCACAAACCCGCTGCCGACCGTCTGTTCTTTGAGATCGCTGTAAATCACGGCCTGGGCTTCATACTTGATGTTCTTGTCCCGGGTCATGAGCGGCATGCACATCAGGGCGTCTTCTTTTTCCTTGAACATGGGGATAAAGGCAATACCGCTCTCTTTCTCTTCCTGCCCCAGAAACCGTTCGTTGCCGCCCGGTTCCTGGATTACGACCCATACCCAGTCATCGTTGTTGAATTTTTCCGCCATATTATTCTCACTCTATCTGTTTAGAATTAATATTTGTCTATCTTTTTGTATTTTTTACTGGTGTCAGGTTGCAGGCTTTAAAAAATGAACACAGAACATCCAACGTCCAACATCCAACGCCGAATGCGGTTTATCAGCCAATAGCCTTCAGCCTTCCGGGCGAACACACAGGTTCGCCCCTACACGCTCTGCCCCCCGACTTCCGCCGCGTATTGCTCCCGGTCTCTCCTTACTGCCTACTGCTTACTCCCTACTATCGTTCCGTCCTCTGTGGCTCTGCCCCTATACCTTACACCGTACACCTCTTACCTGCTCTTAAAATAGTCCTTGATCTTCTCCACGGCTGCTTCGATATCCTCCTGGCCCACGTCCATATGGGTCACCATCCGAATGGGATCACCGCTGTTAATCAGGACCCCCTTCTCGTACAGATACGCCTTAAGCGCTGTGGGATCACCCTGCCGCAGACCGGCGAACACCATGTTGGTCTGGACCAGAGTGCGATCGATTTTCAATTCATCTATTCCGGCCAGTTTTTCGGCCAGGAAGGACGCGTTGGCATGGTCTTCCTGCAACCGGTCCACATGGTCCTCCAGGGCAATAATGCCTGCAGCCGCCAGAATTCCGGCCTGACGCATCCCCCCGCCCAGCATTTTTCGCCAGCGTCTGGCGTTTTTAATCAGTTCCTTGGAACCACATAAAACAGACCCCACCGGTGCACCGAGTCCCTTTGACAGGCAGATGGAAATGGTGTCGAAATGGCCTGAGATGGCGGTCGGCGGCACATTCAGTTTAACAGCCGCATTGAACAGGCGGGCGCCGTCCAGGTGAAAGCCCAACCCGAATTTCCGGGCTGTGGCTTCGGCCGCTTCCAGATATTTCAAGGGCAGCACCTTGCCGCCCTGGGTATTCTCCAGGCAGAAAAGTTTGGTGCGTGCAAAATGGAAGTCGTCCGGCTTGATCGCCTGGGCCACTTTGGCCAGGTCGATGGTCCCATCGGGCTCGAAATCAAGGGGCTGCGGTTGGATACTGCCCAGAACCGCCGCACCGCCGGCTTCAAAGCGGTAGGTATGCGCCAGCTGGCCGACGATGTATTCCTCCCCCCTTTCGCAGTGACTCAGCACAGCCATGAGGTTGCTCTGGGTGCCGCTGGTGGCCATGATGGCGTCCCCCTTGCCCAGCAGCTCGGCGGCTATGGATTCCAATTGGTTGACCGTGGGGTCATCCCCGTAGACATCATCCCCCACCTGGGCATTGGCCATGGCTTTGCGCATGGCGTCCGTCGGCTGCGTCACCGTATCGCTACGCAAATCGATATATTCGTTATTTTTCATTTATTTTCAGAAAGATGATCAAATATACTATGGCCTTGCACGAGTCGGAGGCTTTCATAGGCAAGGCATTACATTTCGTATTTTTCCCTTAGCCTCTCCAGCTCCGTCACATACTGCTTCTGGTATACCAGCGACCGCTGGCTGATGATCTCATAATAGGACACATCAATAAACGGGCGGATGTCGATGCCGGACGAATTGAGCATCTCGTCGTTGGCCCGGTCCAGCACCAGAACGGAATAATAACTCAGGAGCACCCTCACCTTGGAATCCCTGCGCAACAGGTAGCTTCTTCCCGCCAGTGTATTCAGAAAATAACCGCCGTAATTGTAAAACGCCTCCAGTGTCGGCACGTGCAGCCTTTTTTTCGGGCAGCGATCCTCCGGCAGGGCGTATATGTAAAATATCGCCATGACCGATTCGATGATGTCCGCTTCGTTTTCAAATATCGTCTTGATAATATCGATCCGATCCTTACCCAGCGACCGGTACAGGTGGGTTACATTTCGAATCAGGCTGATCAGGTCTTCCAACTCTCCGGTCAGCATCGGCGGAGATTCGGTCAGCGCCCTCATGGTGTCACGGTATAACTGTTTTGCACCGCCCTTTTCCTTGTACGCCGCCATGTAGGGTTGATTGTCCAGATACTTGAAAAAAGTCATGATCTGGGCTTCCATGGCCTTGCAATCGACTTTTGTGTCATAGGAAAGGTACTCGGTCTTATCTCCGAATATCTCGGAAAGCTTGTTCTCAGGGAGCGGAGTGGCACTCATCCTCTCCAGCTCTGCTTCCAGGGTTTCTATCCGATGCTGCAGTTGTTCAAGCTGTGCCGAACATGCGGCCTCATTTTTCATTTGAGCATCTTGCACCCTGGTACGGTCCCATTTCGCAACCATGCTGTAAGCTAAAAACAACACAATCCCGACAATCAGAATCGCCACGATTATTTTTATCGGTTTTTCCATATCAGCGCGTCCCAATTTCCCCCCGAGTTAAGCGTTTCGAATTTTAAGAATGCTTAGATCATATTTGTTTTCACTGTATAGGTGATCATGAGCGACTGCATCAAAATAGGTCATCACGATTTGGATGTCAATTAAAAAGCCCTCGTCTATTCTGTTGACATTATTAGAATAATTTTTGATGCGCTGTCATAGGCAATAAAGTCCACAAGTTCCTTAGAAAAAGCAAACCGCACTCGCGTACCGTATTCCTGCCCAAAACCTGTGACATTAAACGCCATGCGTGCTAATATATATTTATAGATGAATAGTGATGATGACTATCCTGAAATTCGTAAAATATAGGGATTGTATTTATGAGAATCGTTACCCGGCCTGATTTTGACGGAATCGTATGTGCGGTGCTGCTCTACACGGTTGAAGCCATCGACCAGCCGATCAAATGGGTATCACCCAATGACATGCAGAGAAACAGGGTGGCAATCCAACAAGGCGACATCATCGCCAACCTGCCCTACAATGAAAACTGCAGCCTGTGGTTCGACCATCATTTTTCCAACCAGCTCCGGTATCTTGTGCCCGGTCTGTTCAGAATTGCCCCTTCGGCGGCCGGGATCGTCTTCGAGCATTACCAGGACCATCTCAAAGACCGATTTGCCGAACTGATCCGGGAAACCGACAAGATCGATTCGGCCCAACTCTCCCTGGATGAAATCCTGCAGCCTGAAAACTATCCTTTTGTGCTGCTGTCCATGACCATCTATCCGCACGTGGCTGAGGACGAGCCGTATTGGAACCGCTTAGTGGAATTGCTGCGCGACAATACAATTCAGGATGTCCTGAACGAGCCGGAGGTTAAAAAGCGCTGCGTTGAGGTCATAAAGGAAAACAGGGAATACAAGAACCGTCTAGAAGCGTACACCTCCACACGGAAACATGTTTCCATCACGGATTTCCGCTCCCTGGACAAAACCCCCTACGGCAACCGTTTCCTTGTATACTCCTTGTTTCCCGAAACGTCGGTCAGCGTCAAAATCGGATTTGACGATAACAACAGGGAAACCATTGTCGTCAAGGTGGGGCACAGCATTCTGAATCGAACCTGCAACGTGAATGTGGGCCAGATGCTTTCCTATTTTGGAGGGGGCGGACACAAGGGGGCCGGCGCCTGCCGCTTTCACCACAGCCTGGCAGATGAATACCTCCCCAGGATAATCGACATTCTGCTCGAAAACGACCCAGGCGGCGGCATCGTCGTCATGACCGAACGGAGCGGCATGGACCGCCGGACAGCCTTAGACCGGCGGCAAAAACCTTCCACGGCTTACCTTGCGACCGGCGGCGTCGAAAGGCGAAAAAAGACAGACAGACGCTCCGGAAAAGAACAGCGTAAGGGCTGGGAACGAACGCAAAAATGGCTAAGCCGCCCTGTTCCCAAGTAGAGAAGCCTCCCCATAGGACCAGGCCCAGACACGGATTTCACGGATTGCACAGAATCAATTAGCGCTACGCCTGTTATTTGCTTCGCGTCATTAGGGCTTCGCCCGATATTAGCGCTGACGCGCGTCATTACGCTTCGCTGATATTTATTGTCGCCAACAACTTGAGGCCGATATCAGCAATTAATTACGCCCGAAGGGCAAATTACGTGCGAAGCACAAATGACAGCCGAAGGCGTAATGACATGCCAAACATGAATCATGCCTCAGGCAAATGGCATCGAACTTCATGCAAGATTCAGGTTTCATGCTTGACCGTGCACAATCAAACGTGTCACAAGAGGTATCGATTTAAGTGTTTACATAATTAATGCATGAAAATTTATAAGGGAAACACCCCATGGAAGAAATTCGCCCGAACCTGTTCAGACTGCGCATTCCCCTGCCCGACAGCCCCTTAAAATACCTCAACTCCTATGTCATCAAGTCCGACGACCGCAACCTCATCGTGGACACCGGCCTTAATCGTAGTGTCTGCCTCGCGGCCATGCAGGCCGGACTGGAAGAACTGGATATCGACATCACGCGGACCGATTTCTTTATCACCCATTTGCATGCTGATCATTTCGGCCTGGTTTCCCGTCTGGTTTCAGCCACCAGCCGGGTTTACTTCAACCGGCCCGACGCAGAGCTCATCGAGTCATGGGAAGGGTTCGAGCCCATGATCGCCTTTGCAGGTCAAAACGGATTTCCCCAGGAAGAACTCAGGGCGGCCCTGGAAGCCCATCCCGGCCACAAATTCGGTTCTTCATGGGTCCCGGAACTCAAGCTGATGGGCCAAGGCGAAACCATCCAAATCGGCGCCTATCATTTTCAGTGCATTGAAACACCGGGGCACACCCTGGGGCATACCTGCCTGTATGAACCGTCCGAAAAAATATTCATCGCCGGCGACCACATGCTCATCGATATCACGCCCAATATTCAGTGTTGGGAAGACACCCAGAACCCGTTGAGAAATTACCTGGACAGCCTGGACATGGTGTCCGGGCTCGATGTGGACATCGTGCTCCCCGGCCACCGGCGTATTTTCACCCACTTTCACGAACGCATCCAAGAACTGAAACAGCACCACCAGCACCGGCTGGAGGAAGCGGAAGAAATTCTCGGCAAGGGGGATCGTCAGAGTGCTTTTGCCGTAGCCGCCCAAATGTCGTGGGACATCAAGAGCGAGTCATGGGATGCATTTCCCATTGCCCAGAAATGGTTTGCCACGGGAGAAGCCATCGCCCACCTGAGATATCTGGAAAGGGACGGCCGGCTGAACCAAAGCATCGAGGAAGGCGTGGTTGTATTTAGTCTCAAGAAGTGCTAGAGGTCAAATCCGGTCCGTATCAAGTAAACCAGATACTTGGGTAAGCCATACGTGTTCAATCGACATTAGATAGCCGAAGCCCCCCCATCCACCATGACCGTCTGACCCGTTATGAAGTCCGCTGCCTTTGAACAGAGGAAGAGGATGGGGTGGACCACGTCTTCAATCTCGGCAATCCTGCCCAGAGGGATGCCTTGCACGATCTGAGCGTAGAGATCCTCGTTGGACCAGAACGGCTGGCTGAAAGCTGTGCGTACCATTGCTGGCGCCACGGCATTGGCCTGGATGTTGAACGGCGCCAGTTCCTGGGCCAACACTTTGGTCATCATCTCGATGGCCGCCTTGGCAATACCGTACACCCCCATGGCCGGGGACGACCGGTGGGCTGCCAGCGAACTCACGCTGACGATTTTCCCGTTTTTCTGTTCGCGCATGATCTGGCCGGCCCGGCGTGAGCACAAAAAGGCCCCGTTGAGGTTGGATTCAATGATCTTCTGCCACAAAGAGGGGTCTGCATCCACTACCGACGTGATGATGTTCATACCCATATTGTTGACCAGGCTGTCCACCCTGCCAAAGGTCTCGAGGGTCTGATCGAACAGGCTGTCCACATCTTCCGCCTTGGCAATATGCGCCGGTACCGCCAGCAGCCGGTCTCCGCCCTGCAGCTCTTCAACCGCCTGATCGAGGCCTGCCTGCTTTCTGCCGCATATAACCACCTTGGCCTTCTGATCCAGAAGTGTTTTTGCCAGCGCCAGCCCGATACCCCTCGACCCCCCGGTAACCACAAACACCTTGTCCGCCAGACCGTAAGAAATCGTCTCCATATGTGCCTCCAATATTTAATTTTTTAACCTAAATTTAG
>JBDLJD010000142.1:0-11019 GCA_039714495.1 Thermodesulfobacteriota bacterium | reverse complement strand
AGCTTCAAGTTTTTTGCGAACCTTCCTCCATCAAGATCTCGGCAAGAGTTCACCCCATAGTTGCATAAACGACATGGCTCCCTATCCGCTCATTTTATTTGAAAACGAATGGAATCTTATGCTCAAATCCGAAATTTTACCCATAATGGGGCTTTGAAAAATGATTGAAACAAAAAGAGTTCCTAAAAATAAATTATGTTTTTTCAATGCTGGTATATTGTGATAGCCTGATTGTTATGGGAATTGACGAGTTTGTCGGGATGGCAGGCGGATGCGGCCGGTTACCGTCGGACGGGGAGGTTGACGCCTTCATGATCGATAAAACCATCGGCATCGCTGAGGAGGAGATCGAAGGCCTGGCCAATGATATGGGGACGATGAGCGCAGAAGAGGTTCAAGCATGCGCCGATTTTGTTGAGGGCGAGATAAAGTCCATTGTTGAAGCATTTGAAAACGGGCAAAAATAGCAAACTATCAGGTAAAAAAGGTTCATACATAATGGCCAACAAGGTTATAGTTATCGGCGGCGGGGTGGCCGGGCTTTCAGCGGCATACGAACTCGCCGAATTGGATATCGACGTGGAGATCGTGGAGCAATCAGACTTTCCAGGCGGTCATGCGATCCAATACACCTGCAAAGCTACGGACACGTGTGTCAAATGCGGTGCCTGCATGGTCGAGGAAAAACTTGACCGGGTCGTAAATCATCCGAAAATCAAAGTGATGACCGGCACCCGGGTTCAGGATGTATCAAAATCGGACGATTTTTCCCTGAAACTGGTGAAAAAGCCGCTTTTTATCGATCCTGAAAAGTGCACGAATTGCGGCGTATGCTTTGAGAAATGCCCTGAAAAAGGCGCTGTCTTGAAAGGGTTTTCCAAAAACCACTCGCCTTTTTATGCCATTTCAGAAGACACATGCCTCTATCTGAAGGATCGATCATGTACCATCTGCCGGGAGGCATGCCCGGAAAAAGCTATCGACCTGAATATTCCGGAGGAGGCAAAATCCACGCGTGCGGACGCCGTGATTCTTGCCACGGGATTTACGCCCTTCAACCCGGTGAGCAAACCATATGGATACGGTGAATTCAGGAATGTGGTCACAAATCTTGAATTGGAACGAATGCTCAGAACGGATGGCCGGGTCCTGAAACCCTCTACAGGCACCGAAGCAGAGAATATTGCCTTCATCCAATGCGTGGGCAGCCGTGATGCCAAACTCAACCACCTGTGGTGCTCGAAGGTTTGCTGTGGATCGGCCTTGCGCATGGCGAGCCTGGTGAAAGCGCGGCAGCCTGGAACACAAGCCACCTTTTTTTACATGGATGTTCAGACATTTGGCAGGGATTTTGACGTGTTTTACGCTAAAGTCCGCGAAGAGATCCGCCTCATAAGGGCCATTCCGGGAGACATCTATCCCGCCGCCGGCGATCGGCTGCGGGTGACATTTCTGGACAACGTATCCAGTGAAACCATGCAGGAGGAGTTTGATCTCGTGGTGCTTTCCGTAGGGATGACGCCCTGTCGAGGCCTGCAGGAGACAGCAGAAACACTGCAGGTGCAACTGGCTGAAACCGGTTTTGCGGAAAAGGACGGCCAGGGGACCCCGGCTTCTGAAAAGGGCGTTTTCACGGCCGGCACTGTCTCAGGGCCGATGAGTATCCCCGAGTCCATCGCCAGCGCCGGCCATGCCGCTTTTGAGGTGGCCAAGTATCTGGAAATTTAAGGTTTCATCAAATCTGCTACTACCCTTACGCATGATTTTTTAATGAATGGCCGTTATTAACGTTTAAGCCGTATAAAGTAGATACCCGGGTCCAGAGGGCCCGGCACTGGTTACTCCCTGGAAGGTAGTGGTTATTTCATAACACAAAGTGACTAAAGTGCGCTAAAGTGACCTAAAGTGCCTAAAGTTGAGGAATTCTATCTGTTTTTATAAACGACAGAGCGAAGCGATTCAGCAACTTTAGTTCACTTATAACTTTAGATCACTTAAAACTTCGGGTAAATTATTCGGCAGAGCCTAATGGCTCTGACCTGGCCCAGAGGACCAGGTTTTTAATACTGGAATAAAGCATCAACGACAAATTGATCGAAAGGACTCGCTTTGGATGCAAAAACGCTGATTCTGGGCTACAGTCGCGAAGCTCGGGAAATCGCTGAGGAACTGCTTGAAACTGAAGGAGATGTCATCCTGGCAACACCCGGCAATACTGGCGATGCAGTATTGTTCAATGGTTTGGACACCGCCAGAGAGGCTGGCAAGCTGGAAATACTTTCTGTTGCCGGTTCTATTTCCTGCAGGGGTTCGGTGGGGTGTTTCAACGTGACGTTTGCCGGAAACGGCAAGCCCTTTGCCCGAACTGTTTCCAGCATCATCATCGCCGATGATGTGGAGTGGAACCCCAATTTTTCCCTTTATGGTGTTGCGCCGTCGCGCGATGTGGTTTCGCTTTCTCAAATTCGAAAATTGATCAAGCCCGGTCCGGGTTTTGAAAACAATAATTTGGAGGGGCAAAGAATTGTCTTCTTTGCAGGGCTGGTGGAAGAGAGCAACCCTTTCATCACCGAAGAGGTCATGCAATGTGCGCTCATGCTGCAGCGGGAATACAAGGGGCAGGCTTACATATTGACCGGGAATCTCAAGGTCGCCGGAAATGGACTTGAGGCCTTGTACCGGCAATCTAAAGAGGCCGGTGTTATCTACATGAAATTCACGGAAACGGTGCCCGATATCATCGTCGAAAAGGGCAACAAGGTTAGCTTAACCTATGTTGATGAAATCATACGCGAAAGATTCGAACTGGTCCCGGATGTCCTGGTCGTTGACGAAACCCTTCAGGCATCGGAATTTTCGCGGAAACTGGCGAGCGAACTGGAAATTGAAGTCGGACCGGATGGATTTGTGCAGTCTGATAACGTTCATCGGGCTCCGGTGCTCACCAACCGGAAAGGCATTTTCGTTGCTGGACCTTCAAGGAGTGTTCATTCGGAAGGTGAGAGGCGGGCAGATTCAGGCAGTACGGCGCTTGCTGTTTTGAGCCTCTATAAAAAGGCGCCCGAGGGGCAAACCGGAAAGGCTGAGATCAACTTTACCGGACACTGTGTCAAATGCCTGACCTGCTTTCGTGTTTGCCCATATGGCGCCATATCATGGGATTCAAAGGTGGTTGTCGATCCCCAGGCCTGCGAGGGATGCGGCATCTGTGCCGCCGAATGCCCTCGATTCGCCATCAAGATCAGTGCTCCTGCGGGTAGTGGCGTTTTAGACAGGATACCGGCCGTTACAAAAACAGCTGATATGGCCGAATTCAAACCATCCATAACGGCCTTTTGTTGCAGCCGCTCTGCCAAGGCCGCGGGCGATCTGGCGGCCAGCATGGGGTATGCACTTCCTCCAGGCCTGCAAATCGTCGAAGTACCCTGCGCCGGCAGTATATCGCTGGACCATCTTTATTCCGCTTTCAGTCAGGGTGCCGACGGTGTGTTGGTACTGACCTGCCATGAGGGGAATTGCCATTCAAACTACGGCAATACGTATGCCCATCACCGAGCGGATCAGGTCGCTGAAATGCTGCCTCAACTTGGTTTCGAACCGGGGAGAATAGCTTACAAAACGCTCGCCTCCAATATGGGAACCGAGTTTACTGAAATGGTCACAGCCTTTGAAAAGGCAATTTTAGAACTGGGGCCCAACCGGTTGAAAGCGGCTTAGATATCAATCAAACAACGTATGCCCCCAGGCCATAAGTTTTTTAAAGTATTGTTGGCATGTTTGTGGATGATTTCAGTATTAAGGGCACGATTTAGCAGGGATAAATCCCTGCGCTACAAAGCTGTCGGCTTTATGCTACGTAGCCCAGGGCTTTAGCCCTGCCGATTTTTTAATCCGGAAAACCTCAGAATTAAGGTACTAAAGTAGTACGCAGTTATATTATTGTTGTCGCAGGACTTTAAACCTGCCAAACAGTGTGTGAGAGGAGCTAAAATGGCAGCAAAAGATATTATCCACATGAACGCATTGGATCACAGCCGGTTCAGATCCTGGGATTTTTCCCAGGATTTTTGTGTGACCTGCGGGCTTTGTTCCAGTTCGTGTCCGGCCGCGGGCATCGATGGATTTGATCCGCGAAAACTGATTCGAATGTTGTCCCTGGGTCTTGAAGATGAGGTAGTTGAGTCGCGCTGGCCCTGGATCTGCACCTTGTGTGCAAAGTGTGAAAATGTCTGCCCCATGGAAATCGATATTGCCGATGCGGTAAGGCGTGTCCGATCATTAAGAGAAAGAGACAAGGTTCCCGGTATTATCCACAAAGGTCTGGAAGCGGCTCTTGAGACCGGGAACAATCTAAGGCTTCCCAAGGATGATTACGTTTTCATTCTCGAGGATGTAGCTGAAGAGGTTGCCGAAGAGCCTGGATATGAGGGATTTACGGTTCCGATTGACAAAAAAGGCGCCAACATACTCACCACCATTCATAACAAGCTGGTCAACACCCACACCGAGGACCTAAAGCACTGGTGGCGAATTTTCCATGCAGCCAAAGAAGATTGGACGGTGCCCTCTGAAAACTGGGAGGGGACCAACTGGGCCTATTTCACCGGTGACGACGCGGCCATGAAAATTATGACCGGCCGCATTGTGGATCACATGTACAAGCTTGATGTCAAAACACTGATGTGGCCCGAGTGAGGGCACGCTTACATGGCGACCCGGTCGGGTCTCGAAAAACACTTTCCTGAAGTTATGGAACAATTTGAATTCGTCACTGTATTCGACCTCTTGATAAAATACATCAAAGAGGGGCGTATCAAGCTGGATAAAACACGGTTCAAGGGGCCGGTCACCTATCATGATCCGTGCAATTACGGCAGAAAAGCCCAGAAAATGTTCGGCCATGGATTTTTTGAAGAACCCCGTTGGATCCTCAGCCAATGCGTGGAGAACTGGACCGATCTTTATCCGGCGAAAATGAATCAGATTTGCTGCGGCGGCGGCGGTGGTACACTGGTCAACAGCTATAACGAGGAACGCACCTATTATGGGCGGCGAAAAATGGACCAGATAAAGGCTAGCGGTGCGGGGATGCTGGTGGTCCCCTGTCACAGTTGTCATGGCCAGTTCAACAGTATCAAGAAAGCACATGGTATGGAGGACCTCGAAGTGAAATATCTCTGGGAACTGGTGGCCGACTGCTTGATATTATAAACCTCAAAGTTGCATAAACAACAATGAGCTATATCGTAAGTATGCAAAGAAGCTGATTGAAAATGAAAGCTGTAATCGGCGTTAAGGGTCTTACACGTAAGTTTGGTCACTTGATAGCGGTGGACCACCTGGAATTCGAGGTTCACCAGGGCGAAGTATTTGGCTTTTTAGGCCCCAATGGAGCTGGTAAGACGACCACCATCCGCATGCTCACCGGTGTAATTGACCCCTCAGAGGGTACCGCAACAATACAAGGTCATGACATCCGCAAAGAGCCGTTGCTTTCGAGAGCACATATCGCCATAGTCCCTGAAGAGGCAAACGTATATCTTGATCTCTCTGTCTGGCAAAATATCATGCTCATTGCCGAGTTATACGGTATAGCGCGTCATCGACGCATCCGGGAAGCAGAGCGCCTGCTTGCTGCACTTGGACTGGCGGAGAGAAAGAAAGCAAAGGCTAGAGAACTCTCCAAAGGGTTACGCCAAAGACTTATGCTGTGTTCCGCCTTAATAGCCGAGCCAGAAATTATATTCCTTGATGAACCTACCAGCGGGCTGGACGTTCAGAGCGCAAAAATGATACGCCAGCTAGTTAGCGATCTGAACCGGAACGGTCTTACAGTTTTCTTAACCACGCACAACATGAGCGAGGCTGGCGAATTGTGCTCACGTGTAGCGATAATCGACAAAGGCCGCATAGCTGCAATAGACACCCCTGATAAACTGCGGTCGACTATACGTTCCCGTCAATACATCGAAGTGGGTTTTATCGGTTCCGCGCCGGAGCATAGTGAGCTCAACTCATTGCCCGGCGTCTCGCAGGTTGACGAAGAAAATCGTACGTTTCGATTGTACACAAGGGTTCCTGGACAAACAGCAACCGAGGTGGTTCGATTGGCGGACCGCAGGGGGTTGGAGATCGAGCATTTCGGCAGCCAAAAACCCAGCTTGGAGGACGTGTTTCTTCACTTTACAGGTAAGGGCAAGGGGACGGGGCTGCAATGACAGTTCAGAGGGAAGCAGCGCATACATGGCGCCGGCAGCTGCATGGTTCGCTGGTCATTCTGAAGAAGAACGCACGCTTGTATTACTTGAAACCGCCGGTGCTGATTTTCGGGATTCTCTTCCCGGTATTCTTCTTCTTTGCATTCAAGATGGGGCGTCCCATCGAGGCTGAAAACATCGTTCCAGGTATGATTGCCATGGCGTTGTGGTTTACGGCAAGCGCGGTCGGACCTTTGGTGACGCCCTGGGAGCGGGGCGCCAAAACCTATGAACGTCTCATTTCTACGCCTGTGTCGCATCACGCAATCCTGGCAGGAGATGTAATGAGTGGCTTGGTTTTCGGTACCTGTCTTTCAATAGTTCCAGTTCTGATGGGAATCGTACTTACCGATGCCTCTATCGACAATGGACCACTACTCATTGCCGGAATGGTGTTGGGTGCGTTAAATTTTGCTTCACTGGGTGTGTTTCTTGCCGCACCTCCCACAAGAAGTCCAGCAAACATCATGCTGTTGTCGAACTTAGTCCGGATACCGCTGCTTTTTGTAAGCGGGATATTCATGCCGATTGAAAAAATGCCCGTCTGGGCGCAATGGATTGCACCGTTATCACCGTTATCATATACAAGCGCTTTGCTTCACTCTGCTTTTGGACATTCGGCGACATATCCGGTCTGGCAGAGCCTGCTTATGCTGCTTCTATTTACCCTGGCATTTTTTATGGGGTCCTGCGAATTCCACAATAGATGGCGGGCAAAGGGCTTGTCATGATGATTAATTATCATGTTAGCAACAACAGCAGGAAGAGTCCCTAATTATGCAAACCGCGGCTCTCTGCGTCTGTCTGGAGATTGTCTGCGTTCTTTGTCAGATCTCCTCAGTCGATTTTTTGATGCAATAAAGGATCTTCGGCGGTCATTGCCCGAGCGCCTTCCATCATTATCAAGTGGGTTTTTCCGGTTGGCGAAATTTAAATATAGATACACAACCAAAAGGATAATTATAGCGGCGGAAATGATTATCAATTTCATTTTATAACCTCCATAGTGATTATAAAAAATTGGTTATATCAAGGCGTAATATAAATAAAATATAGACCATATTTATCGTTGTCAATAAGCAACCCTCTGAAGGAAAAATTCAGCCTAAAAAAACAGTTCTCAGAGGCATTACGTTGTAACGGACTGAAAAAAATATTTAAAATATGGTGTCAAAAAAATTTGTAAGAGTTTTGTAGATGACAACCCTCATATTATCCGTCAGCGTTAAATGACCTGTTCGCTCTTGGCTTGTCAATAAGACTACCATGGACATAACGGTGAAGTATACTTGACATTAAAGTTTGATAAGGGATGCCATTCTCAAGCGCAAGCGCCTGTATCTCCTCCAGATCTTTTGATGAGATCCTGATATTCCTTTCAGCAGATGTAAATGGGTATTGGGTCACTCTCAATTTGGAGGTATGAAACAAATTCATTTAAAGCCGAATTGGTTAAGCTTTTAAATCCTATTATCGTATTTGGTTTTTACTTTTGGTTTAGAAACAAGCTTATTAAAAAAGATATTCAAAAACAGCAACATGGAGAAAATCATTTGTCGCTCTCATTTTAGCTTTATGACTCAACTATACACCATCTAACGTGAATATTTTGACATCATATTTTGGCTCAAGATTGATGATTTGGAAGAGAAATAGAAGCTGAATAATAGTTTGAATTATTGTCTATTTGGTAATAAGACAGGGTGTCTGATAAAAAAGACACCCTAATTTGTTTTTGTAGTAGCTTTGTAGTAGTGTTTGAGGAAATATTAATAGGGTAGGGTGCTGAAAAAAAAAGAAAAAATGGCGGAAGTGCATGGGAATCGAACCCACCCGGGACGGTTTTAGCGCCCCACACCGGATTTGAAGTCCGGGAGCATCACCAGTACGCTGCGCACTTCCATTTTGGAATAGACGTCAACATATTAAACCGACCGTCTAATATGTTGATGGAAAACTTTTTAAATGCACTTATTGCTGTATTCCTAGAATATTGTCAAATATTTATTAGCCGTTTTAATAATATGAATAAAGAGATTTTTGTCAATATAAATAAAATTGCCGGAGGCAATTTTATGCAACGCGGCTTCGCCGCTATATCCTAATAAATAAGGAAACATAGATGATCAACAGGGAACGATTGACAAATAGATTTATGGATCTGGTGAAAATTGATTCAGTGTCAAAAGAAGAGGCTCAGGTATCTGAAATGATAAAGAAAATATTGGATACCCTGGGTGCTGACATTGTAATCGACAATGCGGGTGAAAAAACAGGCGGCAACGCCGGTAACCTGATTGCCCGGATCAAGGGCAATGTGGATGTGCCCCCCCTGATGTTGAACGCCCATATGGATACGGTGGAGCCGGGACGGGGGATCACGCCGGTACTGGAAGAGGGCGTGTTCATGAGTCAGGGCGACACGATTCTGGGCGCCGACGACAAGAGCGCCATCGCCATCATTCTCGAAGCCCTGCAGATCATTAAAGAAAACAAGCTCCCCTGCGGTCCCCTGGAGGTGGTCTTCACGGTGTGTGAAGAAATCGGTCTTAAGGGAGCCAAACATCTCGATTTCAACCTTATTACAGCAGCTTACGGGTTTGCCCTGGATGCCACGGATACCCGCGGGGTGGTGACACGGGCGCCCTCTGCCAATCGGCTTGAATTTTTGGTGCATGGCAAGGAGGCGCATGCCGGTGCAGCCCCTGAAAAGGGTATCAATGCCATTCAGGTCGCCAGCCGTGCCATTGCCGACCTCGAACTGGGGCGCATCGATGAGGAGACAACCTGCAATATCGGAGTGATTCAGGGCGGGTTGGCCACCAATATCATCCCCAATCTTGTCAAGATAAAAGGGGAAGTGCGCAGCCACAATGCCCAACAACTGGAAAAAGTTACCCAAAACATAGTCGATGCTTTTGAGCGGGCTGTCACAGAAAACGGGAATAAGACCGAGGGAAGCGATCTGCCCTCGGTTGATGCCCATGTGGAATATGACTTTACCCGCACGCACATTGCCGAAGACCATCCAGTGGTGGCCTTGGCCGCCCAAGCGGCCCGAAATCTGGGAAGGGAGATGACCTGTAAAACAACGGGTGGAGGCGCTGACGCCAATGTGTTTTTCCAGCAGGGGATTGTGACGGGCGTTCTGGGGACCGGCATGCAGAACATGCACACCACCAACGAAACGGTTCGACTGGATGACATGGTCGAGGCAGTCGAACTGCTGCTGGAAATATTGAAATTGCATGCCAGGGGTGATGGATCATGAAAATTGCTTACTTTGACTGTTTTGCCGGAATCAGCGGGGATATGACCCTGGGCGCTCTCCTGGACCTGGGCGTGCCGTTGGAATGGCTGGAGGAAAATCTTAGCGCCATGCCCCTTGACGGATTCACCATTAATAAGGAAGCGACCCATATCAATGGCATTCGGGCCGCACGGGTTCAGATCGACCTGTCAGAAGGGCATGGAGCACGGCATTGGGCTGACATCAGACGGCTCATCGAAAATGCACCACTGGACAAGGATGTTATCATCAACAGCTTGAAAATGTTTGAAAAGGTAGCTATATCCGAGTCCGAAATCCACGGGGTGCCCGTTGAAAAGGTCCATTTCCACGAAGTGGGTGCTTTGGACTCCATCATCGACATGGTGGGTACGGCGCTTTGTGTGAAGTATCTGGGCATCGAAGCTGTATTTGCATCGAAAATTCCCTTGGGCAGCGGATTTGTGAAGTGCAGCCATGGAACCCTGCCGGTTCCCGCGCCGGCAACCCTCTCCATCCTTAAGGGGGTTCCTGTTTACGGCGGCAATGCCCGGCATGAAATGGTAACGCCAACCGGTGCCGCCATTATCACTTCCTATGCGACGTCATTCGGCAGGCTGCCGGAAATGGAAGTCGAGTCGGTGGGGTATGGAGCCGGGCAGCGGGAGGTTCCCGAACACCCCAATGTCCTGCGAGTGGCCATGGGGCAATTATCCGAGAAAAATAAATCATATCAGATGACTATGAACCATGAGGAGGTTCAGATCATCGAAACGTGCATCGATGACATGAACCCGGAGCTGTTCGGTTTTCTGATGGAAAGACTTTTTGAAGACGGTGCTTTGGATGTATACTGGATACCTGTGTTCATGAAAAAAAACCGGCCGGGAACCATGCTCCAGGTCCTATGCAAACCTGCCCGGGAAAAAGGCCTTGTACACCGCATCATGACGGAAACTTCGACCAGCGGTATCCGTGCCTACAAAGTGGGTAGATATACGCTCCACAGGGAAACAGTGACAGTCGATAGCCCTTATGGCAGCATAACCGTGAAAAAGATGATCGACCCGGATGGCCGCGAACGCATGGCGCCGGAATACGACGTTTGTAGGGAGATTGCGCTTGCCAACAATGTGCCCTTGCAGGAGGTGTATGCTGAGGTTGTCAAGGCCATCCGTAAGTAGTTGAAATTATTCAATGTGAATGCGCAGAGGACGCGGAGTTTTTTTAGCCACAGACACAAACCAACGGGTGCGGACGGCATGTGGGGTATAAGATTGGGGCAAGGGATTTAAATCTCTGCGAACTCTGCGGTGAGGTTCAATAAACAGGGCTATTCCTTGACAAAGCGTATAGCACCATATAGAGACGAGCCATGAAATTCGGTCAGCAGGCGGTTTTGTTTTTTTCCACTGGGTTTTACTCCGGCTATATTCCGTTTGCGCCGGGAACGTTTGGGACCTTGACGGCCCTGCCGCTGTGCTATCTTTTATC
>JBDLJD010000141.1:0-11106 GCA_039714495.1 Thermodesulfobacteriota bacterium | reverse complement strand
CCTTTTTTAATCCTGAGGTTGGTCGTACCTGAATGGAATATTGATTCCAATCTTCACAAATTTTGGCTACTTCAATGGCATTTCTTGCAACAGCCTTTAACCTAATCCCTTGCAGTGGGTAATCACCCAAGAAGGCCTTAAGCATGATAACAAGGAGCTTTACCCTACCAAGGAAATTATCATCATGATTAATTTCCCGCATGTCATTAGAACTAGACCCAAATTTTTTCATTTTAAGCTCCATTTTAAAAGCAATTATATAGAAAACCGTGGAAATAGCAGTGGTTATAAACATATAGCTTGTGGTTATGCCGCAGGATATACACAATATGTGGTATGTTTACAAGATATTTATTGTTTGTCCAAACCCACGGGATAAGGAGTACACCCCGAAAAGGAGTGCCACTGACGGGAATAAGAGATGAATAAGGGAAAAATGTTAGGGAATTTTGTTTGGGTTGGCGGATCGAAGAAACTGTGATTGTTGGAGAGATGTTAAGGTTATCACCCTGCTAAAAAACCTTTGATAACCCCATAGGGGAGGCTTAAAATATTGATCATTCAGTCATTCGGTAGAGACTTATATGCTGATCTAAAATTTAAACAATTTTTGAATTGAGCATATACAAGATATAGTATGAGCTTGATGGCAGCATAAGAATTGATTGCTGGCATAAGCCTCCAACTAGTCATTACGTGAAACTGGGTTTTTGCATCTAAGAGACTGATTGGTCATAAAAAAGTCATCCCGCTGGCAATGTACCGGCGGGATGACTTTTTTAAATAGCGGTGGCCTGTTTCGGCCTAGCCCACAAGGCGAAGACGGAAGCCGCGTTTCGTAATTTCGCCTCCGGTGAAATTACTTGTCTTCCATTTTTTCCAATTCGTCGTGCATCTTCTCGGCATTTTCCCTGACGTAGTCGCGCACTTTGGAATCCAGTTCCTTGTAGTCATCCAGGGCCTCCTTGAAGGCCAACAGGTCGAGTTTACACAGGGCGTACATGGTTTTGTCTTTAGGGTCCTGCCAGTGATCAATGATGGTGGCGCCGTGGAGGGTTGTTTTTGAAAAGGTTTTCAGGGCCTGCTCCACGTGCTGCTCTTCCGAGGAAGCGGACATGTCACCGGCGGTTGTTGAGGCCATGTAGTCCTTTGCCAGTACTGCCACGTAGGTTTCGAGGATTTTGGCCACTTCGGCCCGTGCGCGGTTGTCAGCCGTCGAGAACAACAGTGCTTTGTTGCTGATGCCGGAGGCGATGCCCACACCGTAGAAAACCTTGCCTTCGTCATCGTCAAATGCTCCGCTGCCTTTATAGACCCACTGCGGCATTTCAGGTTCATCCAGTTTAGCAGGTGCCGAGGCGCATCCGTTCATGAGCAGCAGCCCGGCAGCCAGCAGCACAAAAAGAGCCATCATCTGTTTTGCCTTCATTTTTTTCTCCTTTTCTTAAAGTCGTCCATCATATCTTTCATTTCATCCATCATATCTTCCATTTCCCGCATGCCTTCTAGCAAATCATCCATGCGGTATGGTTTTTTTTCGGTCAGAATTTTCTCTTTTTCAGGTTTCTGGGCGATCATGTCATCCGCTGGTTCATCTTTTCCCGGAGACGGGTCCTCCATTTCCTCCTTCAGAAGATCGGCAGGTTCCTCTACTTTGTCAGGCGTTTCTTCGGAAACAGTTTCTGCCTGTTTTTTGTCTGCAGCAGGTTTACTGGGGGGGGGTGCTGTTTTTTCTTCCTCTTCCGCCGGAGCAGCAACTTTTTTTTCAGCTTTCTTTTCAATAATGGGTGGTGCGGCTTCGGCTGGTTGCGGGCTCGCAACAGGCTTCTTTTTTACAGCTGCAAAGCGGTATCCCTTGCCGCCCAGCCAGTCGATGGCGACACTGGAACGGATGGAGAAATTGACATCCGTGATGGTAAGCCCGTCAGCTGCTTTCCGGGCGATCATGGAATTGATGCCGATCATGTCCCCGGTATCATCCAAAAGGGGGCCTCCTGAATTGCCCCTGTTGATGCTGGCATCGGTCTGAAACAGGTTTTTGCCGACAATGCCGCCGTAGTCCGACCAATAGGCGCTGACCACCCCGGTGGTGAGGCTCCACAGGCCCCCCTGTTCCGGGTGGCCGATGGCATAAACCTGTTCTCCGATATCGACCAATTCGGAATCTGCAAAAGCGACCATGGGCAGAGGCGTACGGGCGCCTACAATTTTAACCAGGGCCAGATCGAGGGGGAGGTCATAGGCCAGGATATTTCCCTTATAGCCCTGGGCCAGATCAGTTTTGTGGTTTCCGGTGACCCGT
This sequence comes from Thermodesulfobacteriota bacterium, assembly GCA_039714495.1. Lineage (GTDB taxonomy): Bacteria > Desulfobacterota > Desulfobacteria > Desulfobacterales > B30-G6 > JAJDNW01. Next base: position 8,804 of record JBDLJD010000141.1, on the reverse strand, counting down.
TCCGGTTTTAAAAATATGGATATGTCGGTGAGAAGCTCAGTTGTGCCTTTGGGTTTGAAAATGTGCGCATTGGTGATCACCAGGCCGTCCTGAGAGATAATGGATCCGGTTCCACCACTTCCTTTTCTGGAACCCTGGGATGCGAAAATGAAGACGACCCCGGGACCGGCTTTCTGGTATATCTGTTTGGGCGAGTAGGCCAGAGACGGCGTGACATAGAAACAGCTTACGGACAGGCTGAAGATCAACAGGAGGCATGCGGCTATTCTATGTTTAAGCAACATTTTTCTCCTCGAATGTAGAAACATATACATGAATTCTAATGTACGCTCATGTCCCCAAGGTTACATAAACAACATGGCAAAGAATAGATAATATGCTGTAATAATATCCAATATTTTCCCGATAGCACCATTTCCTGAATTTGCCCACAGGTGAATTCCAAGGATGATGTCTATTTTGCCATGTTGTTTACCCTTCGGGAAAGCCTGAGAACTCCAGATTCTGTGTTGTCAAGGGATCGAAGTAAACCACTACGACTTCACCCTTGACGCCTTGACTCTGAAGCCCTCAGGCTTTTGTAACGTTGGGGGCAATACAAGCGCGAAGGCCCGAGTTTGTTTCCTAGGTATAGAATAATAGTTATAGGCCGTGAAGTCAAACTAAAAGGCGCCTGTTAAATAAGTTGACGGCCATGGCGCTGTTTTGGTAATCATTGATATTGCTGCTGAATTTGATACGTTCATTTCAGATTTCAGCATGATCTCTTCTTGAGGAGGAAGAATTGAAAACAACATCCTTCGTGATTTCAATATTGTTGAGCATGTTTTTTCTGTCATGTGCAGCAACGCCTGAGAAACCCACGGAAAGTATGGGGGCGTCCTCGGCTGTTTCCGGGACAAAGGAAAAGCGAACCCCCCGTTTCGCCCAAATGGCCGATGCATTGGATTATCTGGGGAATGCCCTCAATGAGGAGGTTTACCGACTGAAAATGTCAGATGGTTTCTCTGCCTTGGTTTCCGGGGGCACCGGGGAAAACGAGGCGGCCACACCCGAAGAAGACACCCGCAGCCGCGCCGATGAGGTCATGGACGAACTCGATCAGGAGATAGCCAAACAAGAGGGGGACGACAGCCAGGCGGTTGCCTCGAGCGAGCAGTACACATCGGTTGAGACCTCCAATATGGCTGGCACAGGATCGGGTGCGGACGAGCAGATGGTCATCGCTTTGGCCGATTTTGTTAACGACGACGGCAGGATATCAAAATTGGGCCGCTATATGGCCGAGAAGTTGACCCCCTATTTTACCCGTTCCGATCAGTTTCAGGTTCTGGAGCGGGCCCTTATCGATAACGTACTGGAGGAGCAGCAGTTCCAGGTGTCTGCTTTTGTGGATGAATCCTCCAGCCGGGAGATTGGCAAGTTGTTGGGGGCTGAAGCCATTGTTTCGGGTACCATTTCCGAATTGAACGATGCTTTCTATTTCAATGCCAAGGTGGTGGATGTCTCTTCGGGTAAGTTGTTGACCTCCGTCGATGTGGAGACGGATCGCACTGGCCGGCTGGTGGCGCTTTATGCGGCCGAGTTGCCCAAACCGCCCAAAGAAAAGTCAAAACCAAGGATATTTCGCGCCAGGGGTATCGGGATCCCATCCAAAAAGCACACCAATCCCACCCTGGCCAAGACCATGGCGGCAAGGGCGGCCCAGGCAGATGCTATGCGCAATCTGGTTGTCGAGATCGAAGGGGCGCAGGTGAATGCGGAAACCACAGTCAAGGACTACATGACTGAAAGTGATGCCGTCAACATCCATGTGAATTCTTATCTGCGCGGGGCCCGGGTCATCGATAAAACGGAAATGCCGGACGGTGCCGTTGAAGTGGAAATGGAAGTAGAGGTGCCCGGCGAATTCTTCGACACCCTGCAAAAGAACTAAGCGCTATTCAAGAATGAATAGCGCTTAGTTCTTTTGCCATACGCGGCTTCGCCGCTATTACAATTCCAGGGGTTACTCTTCTGGACCCCTTTTTTCCTAATAATCTGCGCGCAGTTCCTTTTGACCTGTCTATGGGGTTTCCGCAAGATGACGAACTGGCAATTTGAGATAAGGATATACGCAAGGAAACCGGATATCCTTTGATTGTTTTTAGTGGCGAAGCCACGTATAAAAATAAAATTCCTAAAGAACTATGCAAGGCCAATGCCCTTGCATAGTTCTTTAGGAATTTTATTTTCCGAAGAGAATGCGCTGGAATTCCTTTTCCACGGCCCGGGAGGCCTGGACAGACATTTTTTCCAAGCCCCGCCGGCCGGCCTCGTCTCTGTCAGGACCGGCGGCTTTAAGGGAGAGGTCGGCGCTGCCCAGTTCCTTTTCCGATGCAAGGTCGTATATTTTAACCACAGCCCTGCTTCTTGAGAAAATAAGGGAGGACCCGGCACTGACATCCAGGAGGGTGGCCTTGACTTCGCCGACCACGACCATATCAGCGATGGCCGACATGGCTTTCATCTTTTTGGCGAGGCCGGGTCCGCCGCCCATGTCATATGCATCGGGCATGGCGTCTTTGGGAATTTCCTTGAGCACCTGCAGTTTCATGTTGCTGAGAGATTTAACAAGTTGATTTTGAAGAAAGGAATCGTGTTGCAGGGTGCCCAGACTGTATTCATTGACCAACACGACAATCCTGACTTCCTCCACCGGCGGTAATTCATAGGTAAACTGGACATACACGGGCGCCATGACCTTTTCCAGTTCCCTCTGGATAAGGGGATCCGAAGGGTACACGTTGACCACGGCCCGGATTTTATTTATCTTTTTTCCTGTGGGGCCCAGGTTGCTGACAGTTGTGGAGACAAGCCCCTGGTTGTCGGACCGTGTGCTCTGGTCGATGTTTCCGGAACCATCGACCCATAAGAACCGTATGGGCACCCGCGGCGCTGGTTGCCCCTGGTAAGCTAGCTTGAGTTTCAGGGGCTCGGGCAGGCTCCCGCCCACGACGCCTTTCTGGTTGTCGCCCTTCAGTTTTTCAAAGGAAAAAGCGGACATGAGGTCGGCCACGTCAGCCTGCAGATCCGAAAGGGTTTGGGCCATGTCCTGGTGGGTCATGGGGGGGGCGATGACATTCAGGTATTGATTTTTTCTGACAGCCAGAATCATTTTTCTGATGGCCAGCCCATAGGCGGCAACCGACCTGTGTATCGTGGGCATCGCCTGGCGGCTCTTCTCGGCCTCGACGACCATTCGCCGGCTATCTGATTCCAGGGCCGTGATCTGATCGGAGATGATCCTGCCCCGGGCCATACGGTCCAGCGAGGCAAAGGAGTAGATGCGGTTCCCATCCACATCGTGATAACGGTCCTCTATTCGGGCGCCCTCGACCTTGATTTTTACGTAAGCCGCGGTTTTTTCCCAGATGTCCCTCTGGTTGAGAGTCTCACCGGAGGCGGAGGATACTTCACGCTCAAGGCTGGAGGTATGCTGCTGGATGACCACTTCGATCTGTTTGGCCACCTGGGCCAGGGCTCTGGAATCGGCTTTTGCATGGGCGGCGGCTGTGTCGCTGTACTTGATTTCCGCACTGCCCGCGCCGGTAATGTACAGATCAGGCGGATACTGGGCACGTACACCGGTGGTCACCCATTTGGGAGTGTTTTGGGAATTGTCCTTTTCTTTTGCCTGCGGGGCTGCGCAGGAAAAGGTCACCAGAAGGCATACCAGCAGTTTGAGAACGAGGGCACTTTTTCGCATGATTGGGCTTCCTCAGTTTTAAGTGATCTAAAATTGATGAATCGCTATGCTTTGCCGTTTATATCCTATCATTCCCGCATAGACAAGTTCATCGCTTGGATCTTTCGTTAAAAAGACCGTATGTGATTTTCAATAGCAGTTATTTATAAATCATATGCATTAGAAACATGTATCAGCACGGAAGGTGTTTAAGGATCCAGGTTTTTGGGAGGGAGAACTGTTCCCAAATACAACTGACTGTTTCTAATGGAGGAAAAACGTTGCGCGTCCGGGGAGAATTGAGGTAGAGTGCGTGCATGGACGATGTTGCTGACAGCCGCTTTCAAGAGACACTCACGGGGGTGCTTTATGTGGTGGGCACACCCATCGGAAACCTGGAGGATATCACGTTGCGGGCCCTCAGAACGCTGGGGGAAGTGGATCTTATTGCAGCCGAAGACACGCGCAATACCCGCCGTCTGCTTACCCGCCACGGCATTAACCGGCCCTTGATTTCCCTGCATGAGCATAACGAAGACCGGCGAACGGCCGAACTGATTTCAAAACTGGGTAATGGGACTGCCATAGCGCTGGTTTCCGATGCAGGTACACCTACCGTGTCCGATCCCGGATACCGCCTGGTCAAAGATGCCGTTGCAGCCGGCATCCGGGTGGTTCCCATTCCAGGACCCTCTGCTGCCGTGGCCGCACTCAGCGTCTCCGGCCTTCCCACGGACGCTTTCCTGTTTCTGGGGTTCCCCCCCCGCAAACGCACCAAACGCCTTAAATTCCTTGGCCAAGTCGCTGAAGAAACCAAAACGCTGATTTTCTATGAATCGCCGAGAAGGATGGCTGATTTGCTGGCGGACCTTCAGGATGTCATGGGAGAGCGCCGGGCGGTCCTGTCACGGGAGATGACCAAAACGTATGAAGAGTTTATGCGCGGGACCCTGAACAAGATTGCCGCTGAAGTTGAAAAGCGCAAAGAACTCAAGGGCGAGTGTACGCTGCTGGTGGAAGGGGTGAACCGACACGAAGAAGTGTCCCCGGAAAAGCTGCATGAAATAGTTGTCCGGGAACTTGCCCGTGAGGATATGGGGGCGTCCGCACTGTCCCGACGGCTTGCCGGGCAATACAATATTTCTAAAAATAAAGTGTATGCGGAAATCTTGAGACTTAATAGATCCAAAGGTAAGGCCGAATAACCAATATCCAATAACGAATTTCCAATCCTGCTGGTAGCGATTTGATGCTCATTTTTTTTATGCCGGGTTGGTTTAGGGATCCAGGTGAAATGAATACGCATTCAATGGATAGATGGATATGTCCGGTTATCCTGGCTGTGCCGGAAAAGGAGCAGGCATTACCCCCGCCGGAGAGGGTCCGGGCCTTGAGCCGGATGGCCCGCAGGGCGCTGCATGCGTGCGCCCGCAAGACAGGCATCACCCTTGGAGCGCTGCATAAGGATGCCAATGGCGCCCCCCTGCCCTTTGAGGGCAATTACTGGTCGCTGACCCATAAACGAACCTATGTGGGCGCCGTGTTGTGCACGCAGGCCATTGGCATCGATATCGAGACGGTTCGGGACGTATCGGCAGGGGTGATGCGCAAAACAGCCGCCAAGGAGGAGTGGCTTCTTTCGGATGAAGACCCGCAAACACTGTTTTTCAAGTATTGGACAGCCAAGGAGGCTGTTCTCAAGGCAGCCGGCGTCGGCATCTCCGGACTTTCCCAATGCCGTGTGACAGCCGTTCCCGATGAAAGCCACCTCCGGCTGGAATACGAGGGTACGGGTTATCTGGTGGAACATTTTTTCTTTGACGGCCATGTGGCAACCGTGGTTAAAAACAGGTTCCAGGTAGATTGGATTTTGCTTAGGTAGCCATGTGGTCTTTTATACTGAGCCGTTCGCTTATTGAAAAATATTGAGACTGAACCGCAAGGCGCCAAGGACGCCAGGATTGCATAGATACAAAGTGACAAAGAAACAGAGGGACAAAGTGGCAATTCGTCACTCAGGCACTTTGTCTCTTTGGCACTCTGTTACTAAAAGTGAATCCTTTGCGCACTTTGCGTCTTGAGCGAGGCGGGCGGTGAAAGCTTTTGGGTTTAAGAAGGGGATGGCGTATGAACAGGCTGATTATTGCAGATGATGAAGTCATTATTTCAACCCAGCTGGAAGAGTTTCTGGTAACCAAGGGCTTCGATATCGTGGGTATTGCCACCTCCGGCGTACAGGCCGTGGCCATGGCCAAAGAACTCATGCCCGACTTGATGCTCATGGACATCGTGATGCCCGGGGAACTGGACGGCATCTCCGCCGCTGCCAAGATCAACCGGGAATTGAAAATTCCTGTGATATTTCTCACCGCGTACGCGGATGAAGAAATGATCCAGCGGGCCAAACCCATCGGGCCCTTTGGCTATGTGCTCAAGCCGATTCAGGAGCAGCAGATTCTGGCGGCCATAGAGATAGCGCTCCACAAGAAAAATATGGAGCAACGGCTCCAGGAAGCCCATGATCTGCTGGAACAGCGGGTGGAAGAGCGCACCCAGGAGCTGCGCTTAAAGTCGGAAAGCCTCGAAGAGATGAACACCGCCCTCAAAGTGCTGCTGAAAAAGAGGGAGGAGGATAAGAACGAACTGGAAGAGAAGGTCATCTACAACATAAAGGAAATGGTGCAGCCCTTTATGGAGAAATTGGGACGTACGCATCTGGATAAAAGGCAGCGGACATTCCTGGAAATTCTGGAATCAAACCTGGATGACATTGTTTCACCTTTTGCCAAGAAGCTTTCCACGCGTTATCTGAACCTGACGCCGTCTGAGATTCAGATTGCCGATCTAGTAAAGCACGGGAAAACCACCAAGGAAATTGCGGAACTGCTCAGTCTATCCACCAGAACCATCGAGTCGCACCGGGACAGCATCCGGAAAAAACTGGGCATCAAGAATCAGAAGGCGAATTTGAGGACGCATCTAATGTCCTATGAACAGTAATATTTGCGGAGCAAATATTACAAAATGCGGCTTCCGTCTTCGCTCTGCGAGCTATGCAGGACAGGTCGAGCTTCGCCGAGACAAGCCACCGCTATTTAACAGAAGGCAGAGTGCAGAAGACGGAAGGCCATAATCGCCACTAAGACGAAAAGACACAAAGGGTTTGATTTTATCTTAGAGACTTTGTGGCTTCGTGGCCACTTAATTATTGGGTTTATAATTATATAGTTCATGACTCCGGAGGGAAGGCGGCCGGCAATGAGTAGGCTCTGGATACGCGCCTGCGCGGGTATGACGTAAACAACATCCGACGGCTCAAATAGTTGAGCGATTAGGAGAAGAAAATGGATATTACCTTTCTAGGTGCAGTAAGGGAAGTGACTGGTTCGATGCACGTGTTGTCGGTGAACAGCGACCGCATCATGTTGGACTGCGGCATGTTCCAGGGGCGGCGCAAAGAGTCAGCCGAGAAAAACAGGATCCTGTCGGTGGATCCGACAAAGATCACCAATGTGGTGCTCTCCCACGCCCATATCGACCACTCCGGCCGGATACCGGTGCTGACCAAGAACGGTTTTTCCGGCCGCATCGTCTGCAACCGGGCAACGGCAGACGCCTGTGAATACCTCCTTCTGGACGCGGCTCACATACAGGAATCCGATGCAGCCTATCTGAACTACAAAGCAATTCGATCCCACCTGTCTAGAATGAAGAATACCGGCTCGGGCAGGAAAGGCGGGAAAGGAGACAAAGACGCCCGGGATATCTTGAAAAAGAACAGGCATCAGATCGATGTCGAGGCCATTGCGGGCCTTTTTAAAAAGTACCGCCTGGATCCTGTTGAAGCCTTGTACTCCACACCGGATGCGGAAGATGCCCTGACATATTTTGACGGGATCCCCTACCGGCATCCTGTCAATATCGGGGAGAACGTGATCTGCACCCAGTATGATGCCGGCCATATTCTGGGTTCCGCCATCAGCATGATCAGGGCGCAGGAGAACGGCCGGGCGTACACGGTCTGCTACTCCGGAGACATCGGGCGCTTTGACAAACCGATCATTCAAGACCCGGAAACGGATTTTGAACCGGAAGACCGGAATGTGGACCTGATGATCATGGAAAGCACTTACGGCAACCGTCTGCACGAACCGGTTCAGGACTTGAAGCCGGGGCTGAAAAAAGTGCTGACCGAAACCTATGAACGGGGCGGATCGGTACTGATCCCTTCCTTTGCCTTTGGCAGGACACAGGAACTTTTGTACACTCTGCACGAACTTTACGACGAAGGGGACATTCAAAAGGTGCCCATCTATGTGGACAGCCCCCTGGCGACAAAGATCACCAAGGTTTTTGGGGAGCACCCGGAAACCTATGACGATGAAACACACGACACCTTCCTGGAAAGGGGCCGCAACCCATTTTCCATGGACCAGATCCATTTTGTGAGCTCGGTTGAGGAATCCATGGCACTGAACCGGGACGAATCCCCTCACATCGTCATTTCAGCTTCGGGCATGTGTGAGGCCGGACGCATCCTGCATCACCTGCGCTATAAGATTCACAATTCCAAACACACCGTTCTTATTGTGGGCTATATGGCCGCACACACCTTGGGGCGCAGGATGCTGGAACAGGGTACGGCTTACGAGGCGTCGGGAAGGTCGGGCACTTCCCCTATTCTGAAGATTCTGGGCAAGGAATACCCGCTCAACGCCCATGTGGTCAAACTGGGCGGATTCAGTGCCCATGCGGATAAAAATGAAATGGTCCGCTTCCTGGAAAAAGCGAATCTGAAGGTCAAGCGCATTGCCCTGGTGCACGGAGAAGAGGAGCAGACGCTGGCCTTTGCCGAGGACCTGAGGGCCAAAGGGTATGATGTGGCGGTGCCGGAGCCGGGGGAGACGATCAAGGTCTCTTGATGCCCAAAATCGAGGTGTGCTCTCAGCAGCACAATTTTGATGCCATTACAGGAAATTAGTACCTATTTATTGAAATCACATCATGTTTGCATAGGATCTTGGTTCCGGATTCACCGGGTTGGATGTAAAAAATACTAAATTCTAATTCACCAAAC
>JBDLJD010000140.1:0-11284 GCA_039714495.1 Thermodesulfobacteriota bacterium | reverse complement strand
TCGGCATGATGGCCGCTATCAAAGAAGGAGTCTTCGCCGCAGGAAGCTGTTTTGCCGTCCTGCGGCAGATGCTCCCCGTTTTTTAACCAGAAGTCGGAGGACAGAGGGCCAGAGGTCGGGCCGGAAGCTGGATAGCAACCTGCAACCCGAAACCCGACACCTACCTTACACCTTATACCTCATACCTTGATTAAAGGAGTCAACCCCATGACCGAACATATACGCATATTCGACACAACCTTGAGGGACGGGGAGCAATCACCCGGCGCCAGCATGAACACGGCTGAAAAAATGCGTCTGGCCACCCAGCTGGAAAGCCTGGGCGTGGACACCATAGAGGCCGGCTTCCCGGCTGCTTCGGATGGCGATTTTGAAGCCGTCTCGGAAATCGCCCGTAAAATCAAATCCGCTGAAGTTGCCGCTCTGGCGCGGACATCCGTAGCTGACATTAAGCGGGCCTGGGAAGCCATCCAGCATGCTGCCAAACCGAAAATTCACACCTTCATTGCCACATCGGACATCCACTTGGAATACAAACTCAGAATGAGCCGTGATGAAGTGGTCCAGGAAGCGATCAATGCCGTGTCTTACGCCAAAACCCTCACCCAAGAGGTTGAGTTCTCAGCTGAAGACGGCTCCCGTAGCGACCGTGATTTTCTCTGCAAGGTCTTTGAAGCCGCCATCGAGGCCGGCGCCACAGTGGTCAACCTGCCCGACACCGTTGGGTATGCCATTCCCCATGAATTCGCCGAGATGGTAAAATATGTCAGGGAGCACACACCCAACATTGACCGGGCCATCCTCAGCGTCCACTGCCACAACGACCTGGGCCTGGCCACGGCCAACACGCTGGCCGCCATCGATGCCGGTGCCCGGCAGGCCGAAGTCACCATCAACGGCATCGGCGAAAGGGCCGGCAACACCTCCCTGGAAGAAGTGGTGATGGCGACCCAGACACGTCCCAACTGGTTTACGCTGAATACCCGCATAAAAACTGAATTGATATACCCCATCAGTCGCCTGGTGAGCATGATCACCGGTATCATCGTGCAGCCCAACAAGGCGATTGTAGGAGCCAACGCCTTTGCCCATGAAGCGGGCATCCATCAGGACGGCATGCTCAAAAACCCCATGACCTACGAGATCATGAGCCCTGAAGCCATTGGTTTAAGCCGCAACAAATTGGTTCTCGGCAAACACTCCGGCCGCCACGCCCTGCACGAGCACCTGAAGGACATGGGGTATGACCTTACCGACGCGGAACTAAATAAGGTATTCAAACGTTTCAAGGATCTGGCTGACAAGAAAAAGCATGTCATGGATGAAGATATGGAAGCCCTGGTAGCTGAAGAGATTTTGCGTACCAAGGAATTTTTCAAACTGGAATACATGAATGTGACCAGCGGTACAACGGTCATGCCCATGGCCAGCATCCAGTTGTCCATCAACGGCCGTTCAGTCAAAGGCGCGGGCTACGGCAACGGCCCGGTGGATTCCGCCTTCAACACCATTGCCAAGCTTACCGGCACCTCCTCCGAACTGCTGCGCTTTTCTGTCAGTGCCTTGACCGGCGGCACTGACGCCCAGGGGGAAGTGACCGTGCGGCTCAGGGAAAACGGGCTTGTGGCCCTCGGCAGGGGATCTGATCCGGATATCATCACCGCCAGCGCCAAAGCCTACATCAACGGCCTAAACCGGCTGGAATACATCAAGGAAAACCCGGTTACCTCCGCCCAGGCGGTATAGTTCAAACAAAACACGCCCCTGTCTCTGATTGAAACAGGGGTGTGTTTTGTTTGTTAGTCACTTACTTGCGCAGCCAATGAACGGTTCTTCCCAGCAACGCAACACCGATAAAGCCCCTCACTTTGAGATCATCTCCTTTCAAAGACATTTTGCACTTGTAGGTCTTGCCGTTGTTGGGGTCGTATATGGTGCCTCCCGCCCACTTGTTACTCCCTTTATAGGTAAACCCCTTTACCAGATTCATGCCGAGAATAGGGTCATTGCGCCGGGCTTCATCAGGATTTTGATCATCGATCTTGTCGGTCCCGTCATCTTCTTTGGGATTTTTCAGCCAGATAATCTTGCCGCTGTAAAGGTCGTTATCCTTATATATCTCAACGACTACATCTTTTTTTTCAGGATCCGTGTACCATTGGCCCAAGATTGCATCGGCTTCATCCGCTATGGCAGTACCGGTCAACAGAAACAGCGCACAGGCAACAACGAGAATCATCTTTTTCATGGGATCTTTCCTTTCTTCGGATAATGGGTTTAATCTAACCACAAAGAATTTTAATCAATACGGAGCGAACCAATCAGGTCGTCCAGGCAGTCGATATTGTTTTGCCGCATGTAGGACTCGATGCCTGAAACAATTTCCTGGGTGGCTCGCGGGTTGATAAAGTTGGCCGTACCCACCTGGACAGCACAGGCGCCGGCAATTAAAAATTCCACCGCGTCTTCCGCGTTCATGATCCCGCCCACTCCGATGACCGGGATATTCACCTGGCCGGCCACCTGCCACACCATCCTGAGCGCTACGGGTTTGATGGCCGGACCCGACAATCCGCCGGTGATATTGGCCAGTATCGGGCGTCTTGTCCGTGCGTCGACAGCCATACCGGTTATGGTGTTGATCAGGGAAACAGAGTCCGCACCTGCCGCTTCGACACTTTTCGCTATCTCAACGACATCGGTGACATTGGGGGACAGCTTGACCATGACCGGGAGGTGTGTTCTTGCCCTCACCGCGCTGACCACATGATGGGCGGATCGGCTGTCGGAACCAAAGGCAATGCCGCCGGCCTTTACATTGGGGCACGATATGTTGATTTCCAGGCCGGCAACCCCTTCCACATCGTTCAGACGCAACGCCAGTTCAGCATACTCCTCGACGGTTTTGCCGTAGATATTGGCAAATACCGGTACGTCAAAGGGCTGTAAAAAAGGTAGTTTTTCCTTGATAAAGGCATCCAGCCCCACGTTTTCAAGTCCGATGGCATTGAGCATGCCCCCGGACGTTTCCACGATGCGCGGTGGGGGGTTCCCTTTAGACGGTTCCAGGGACAGGCCTTTGACAATGATGCCTCCCAGACAGTTAAGGTCCATGAGGTCGTTGAACTCCCGGGCGTATCCAAAAGTCCCGGAAGCGGTCATCACCGGATTTTTAAGAACAATACCGCCGATATCGACCTGCATTTCCGAAGGTGCAGAATCAAGGTTCGAATGGTTATCTTGCATGCAGTCCTTTTCTCTTTTAACAAAAAACGATCCAGAAATGATCACTGGCCAAATCGTCATGCGAGCACTATATAACACATTTTTATTAAACCTAAAATGAGCGTTTCAAATTTTACGAATGGTGCGCTCCTGCCTGCTTTCCTTCAAATAGTTGAGGTAAGGAATGATGGGGTCGTTCTTTTCGCCGCCGGTCCCGTCATAGGTGATGGAAACGACGGGCACCCCTGTATTGCTTTCGATATCTTTGGCCATGGCTTCCGTCACCAGCGAGGGGCAGCAGAAGGCAGGACTCGTCTGCACGAAAAGGGCGATATCCGGGTGGAGTTTCAGCAGGTAGTGGATCTTCAGGATGTTCTCCATGGACTCCCCGGTATTCTCGATGCGGACGTTGTATTGGGACAGAATACTTTCCGGACTGTCGTCATAAGCCGGTTCCATTTCCTTCAGCACCCGCCTGAAATATCTATAGTACTTCTTTTCCAGGTGCGTAACCGCCGTTATCACCGCTTTTGACGACAGCACCTCCAGATATTTGCCTTCTACAAACCATTTTCGCAGGTAGGGTTTGGCGATGATTTTTACCAGGGAACTGTAGGGTGTGGTCACCACCTCGCCCCCCCAGAATTCAATCTGGTGGGTCAATCCCTGGTTGAAGGTTTCATTGTCCCGGGCATAAAGGTCTCCGAAAATAGCCACTTTGGGACGGCTGCCCTCTCCCGCTCCATCCTGGCGTTTCGCGATCGCAGCAAACATTTCCACCGCTTTTACAACACTCTCTTCCTTTTTCTGATGCCCCAGAAAAGCGCTCTCCATAAGGGTTATGCTCTTTTCTATAACGGCATCTGTTTCCCCGGAATTCAGCTCGTAAGGCCGTATGGCGCACCCCATCTTGTTGACCATGCCACCGAACATGTAGGCAAAATACGTATTGATGGGAAGTTTTTTGGAGATATCCAATAGCGATATGGCGCCTTGATAAACCTGGGCATCCTCGAAGCCTTTGCCGTAGGTCTTTAAAAGGTGTTCGATATGATACGGAAACAGCCTCAGGTTGCATGGAATGGCAGAACGGATCATCCAGAGGACGCAGCGGGACGGATCAAGACTGGAGCGTTCCACATAATCGATGAATTCCTGGCCGATGATGTTTAAAGGAATGCATTGTCCTGTGTTGTACCGCAGGCTTTTTCGAATACTGGTCTGGTTCTCCTCCAGCAGCCTGGCATCGATCCCCTCGCGCCTCAGGTTGGCCACCACAAGGCGCTGCGAGATATCGCCCCAATTAGGCATAATCAGGATTTTGCCGTCAAACGACGCTTTGCGGGATCCTGCTATACGTATGGTTCTGGATGGCGGTGATCCCTTCTGGCCGGCATGATGATTCTTGAAAGACCGCAAGGCCGCCTCAATTCGAGTTTCGTAACCGACGCTGGAATCATGTTCATCCAGCTGCAGAATAAGGTAAGGTTTGGCGTGACGCTCCATGATCTGTTTGAAGTACTCGGTCACAAAGGCATCGGGTGTACATTTGAACGAGGTAACCAGCACCGGATACGAATCCGGCGATTGGGCCACATGGGCTGCCGCCTTCACCACTTCCACGGCATAATGCCAGTGCAGCTCCGCAAGCAAAGGGGCGATTGTGGCCGTTGTTTCATCGGATATGGTAAGCATGTCCTGGTAAAACGACTTGATGCCCAGGGCGCCCAGGATATCTGGAATGCCTTTGTTCATCTGCTTCAGCAGCACTGTATAGGGTCTTCCCAAGAGAACGACATGCAGCTGGCCTGGAGAACGGGTTTCACGGGCATAGAGCTGTCTCAGTTTGTGTTGTGTTTCCTCCTTGAACTGCCGGGCCCTCTCATATGCATTGGATACGTCAGAGAACTTGACCCCGTCTGTGGAAATGGATTTCAGCATTTTATATAGCTGGACACGCGCATGAAACCGTCCGTATAGATAGTTAACCAGCGGGGTCAGCAGTCGAGGCTTTACGAGGGCATTGGCTTCTCCCTTGGCTACTTCTCCCGGTTCTTTAATAAATGCAGCCAGGGAAGGGGCGTACTGGGTATAATAGCAGTATTGCCGCCGGTTCCGGTCCTTTGGTGGGTGATGGTCCAGATAAAAGGGAAGAAACACGGCATCAGCCTTCTTTTGCAGATACTGCACATGCCCGTGCATGGCTGCCATAGGGGCACAAAATTCAGCACCGGCGATATGCTTGCCATCCTTGACCCCCTGCGCGTAGCGTTCGCTGGTTATTGTCTTGAAACCGAGGATATTGAAAAAGCATTGCCAGAAAGACATGTCCTCAACAAGATGTAGTACGGCAGGCAGGCCCACCGTAACCGTCTCATGGTGTGCTTTCTCCCCTTTGTAGGTGAGGATTCTGCGCCTGGCCTTCAACAGGTCAAAACCGGATGTGTTGTTGTCGACAAATTTATTTGTGTCATATTCCCTGCCGCACAGAAACCCGTAGGCAGCTGTCTCCCCATCCACATGGGCCGCCGTGATTTTACAGTGATTGGTGCAGAGCTCACACACTTCCGAGGTGATCGGTATCTTCCTTTTGTGAAGTTCCAGTCCCTTGAATGTGCTCTTGCTGAAATGTTTGTCCGCCAGTTTTAAGGCTACCCCCAGAGCACCGGCCAGGTGGCAGTACGGCGAAACATGAATCGGTTTTTCCAGACGCTGTTCAAAGGCGGCCACCAGAGCCCTGTTCTTGGCCGTGGCCCCCTGAAATAAAACGGTTTGGCCGATATTCTTTTCCACCGCAACCTTGGTAAGGTAATTTTCCCTGATGGCATGCAGGACAGACGCCAGCATTTCATCCTTGCTGTACCCCCTGGAAAGATAGTGGTTGACATCCCTTTCCATGAAAACCGTGCAGCGGTCGCTGGTAATGGGCGAACGCTGCCCGCCTGCCCTTTGGGCGTAATCGTCAAGGGGGCAGCCGAGCTTTTGGGCCTGCTCTTCGATAAAGCTGCCGGTACCAGCCGCACAGACCGTATTCATAATGGAAAAGGTGACGTTTCCATTCTTCAAGGTGGTAAATTTGCTGTCCTGGCCACCAATTTCCAAAATGGTGTCCACATGGGGGTTGATCTCTACGGCTGCCCGGGCGTGGGCGGTAATTTCATCCAGGGCCAGGTCCGCCCCGATGATCCGCCCGGTAAACTTGCGTCCCGATCCAGTGGTGCCCGCACCTGTAATATTGAAATGAAGGCCTTTGCGCGCGGCCATATCCGCGATGGCTGCCAGCAAATTCTGTACTGCCATCACCGGCCTTCCGGCTGTCCTGGTATAAAAGCCCGCCAGCACCTCCAGGTCATGGCTCAGAATAACCGCTTTTGTGCTGGTGGAACCGATATCGACCCCCATGTAAACATCACACGAGGTACGTCCTTCACCCATCCCCCTGATGTCCCGGTAAACATCCACTTCCACTGGTTTTATTAGATGAGATGCCTCTGAAAAATAGTCATAGCGTTCCAGGCTGTCAAAATCGGGATAGTCCGACAGCTTCAGTTCCAGGGGATCGAAATAGAAGGATTTGCGCTGTTTTTCCTCCACCACCAAATCCGCTCCCGAGGAAAGCCTGGTTTCGCCGTCCTGGCAGTCCTCATCTATGAGGCTGAAAGCGGCACCCACAGCACCGTAATAGGATATTTCCGGAATTATTTCCGTATCGACAAGGTCCTGGATATGCTTCACCACTGCCTTGTTACGGGATACCCCGCCAATAAAAATAATGGGCGAAACAGGCTTATGCCCGGCAAAAAGCGTATCCACAATATTCCGGGCCAATCCAGAGCAGAGTCCGTCACAGATTTCGGTCAGCACATAGCCTTCCTGTTGGGCATGCACCAGATCTGTTTTTGCAAAGACGGCACAGCGGGATGCTATTTTGGGTATACTGCCGGTATTGGTGAAGGCCAGCCGGCCAAGTTCACCGATCCCCTTAAGGCCCAGCCGTTCCGCCTGTTGATCCAGAAAACTGCCGGTTCCTGCCGCACAGGATGTATTGGCTTTGTAGCCCGTGTAATTCCCTTCCTCATCGAAACGAATCAGCCCGAACTTCTCGCCGCCCACCATCAGAATCGATCCCACCTTTTCGTGCAGATTGCGCGCAGCGCTGATAATGGCAATCCGATTGTCATAGCGACGGGTGGCTTTCAGGGAAGGTGGCGACGAGGTGGTCGCGGCCACCTGGCGAACCCTGCCAAGGTCAAAATCCGCCAGCAGTTTGTCCAGGGTCTGACGGATATTTCCGTGGTGAAACCCATAGGCGGTCTGAACGATTCTTTTGTCAGGCGCCACCGCAGCAAGGGCCACGGCAATAGAACCCACATCGATGCCCAGGATATAATTGTTATTTTTCATTTTAACACTTACTTTTATAAAAGGGATAAACGTCTATAACACATTGATTTAATTAAATCATAACATCATTTATATCAGAATAGCCTTTTCGGTTCAAGCATCGTAGAATATATTTCAGGCAGGACTGCGTATTGTAATTTCAAAACACTTGGGGTAGACAGGTGCAGAAGACAGAGGTCCGAGTGTCAGAGGCCGGAACCTGTATTCGGAAGACAAAAATCTTGAACCACAAAGGCACAAAGGACACAAAGAAAATTCAGTAGAAAAAGCGGGCAGAGTGTCAGAGGACGGTGGACGGAAACCGAACCACAGTAGGAAGTAGGTGGTAAGGAGTAAGGAGAAATCCAGAGGACAGAGATCAGAAGAACATGAAGAGCCGGCTAATAAAATTCAGGGATAGGATCACCCAGTCCCGGGCGTATTTCAGTATTATCAAACTGCCCGTGATTCTGTTCACGGCCATGTTGGGATTTATGCTGGAATTTGTCATCGAGCTGCCGTTCATGGTGCTCTGCATGCTCGACCGCCGCAGAGGACGGACAGAGCCCCAGAGGACGGAAGACAGAGCCACAGAACCACAAAGGCACAAAGGACACAAAGAAAATACAATAGAAAAAACGGGCAGAGTGTCAGCGGACGGAGGATGGACCCAAACAACCTGACACCAAGATAAACCCGACAACTGAAACCAGGTTATTTAACGATCAAGAGAATTGACATGGATGTTAAATTGAAAGACGCTATCATGCGGGCCGTGGAGAAAGAACCGCTGGCCCGGCAGTTCAGCATGGAACTTGTGGCGTTGGAAACCGGACGCTCGGTAGTTGAAATGACCTATGACCCCTCCTCGATGAACAACCTCTACCACCGTGCCCACGGCGGTGCCCTGTATGCGCTGATAGATGAAGCCTTTGAGACTGCCGGACAAACCCACGGCACCATTGCGGTGGCCATGAACGTCAATGTAACGTATATGGCCAGCCCCGTGCCAGGGACCCGCCTGCGGGCCGAAGCAGAAGAAATCAAGCGCACCAAGCACACCGCCGCATACGACATCAACGTTTTCGACGAAAACCGGCAACTTCTGGCGACCTGCCAGGCTCTGGCTTTCCGCACCGGCAAGCCCATCCCCTTCATTTGAAGCGTATTGTGCCTCTTATGACCTTCGTAGATGATAGCTTTTCAACACCATTCAACCAATCGAGCAACTATAATCGCTTCAAATGTTAAAAGGCCACAAAGGGTAAAATCAACCCTTTGTGACCTTTGTTTACCCAGTGAAATGAACGTCAGTGCCGTCGAAGACGATTTCACCGGGGTGTCTTTGTGGTTTATGTGGTTGATTCTTCTCCAAAAGAGTTGGAGAAGAACCAGGGTCCAAGGGGTCGAGGGGCCAAGGATTCAAGGGGAAGGTCATAGCCGTTAGCACACCGTTATAGCTTGCTATCTGCGACGATCAATAAGCCTATTTTTCACTTGACCCCTTGACCCCTCGGGCCCTTGGATCCTAAATAATCATAACGGATAAGCGAGTGTATATAGGGTTAATACAACTAAAACCAACCGGGATATGATCTATTTGGTTTTTTATAGCGCTTGTGGCTAACGCTCAATGCTTATCACAACAAACCCCACGCGCGGCCGGCGGATGAGGAAACTGATCGTCTCCTCTTCTTCGACTTTTTTAGCCTCTTTCATGAACGCCTTGATGGAAGATACCTTAACGTGGTTGACTTCCTTGATCAGGTCTCCGCGCTTCACGTCCGCATTCTCGGCCTTGCCTCCCGGAGCCAGTCCGCCCACGAGAACACCCTCTTCATCCTCTTCATATCCGAATTGCTTGGCATATTCCGGTGTGAGCTCCATCAACTCGATGCCCAGGTCACCGCTCTGTTCGGGTTCTGATTTCACCTTACGCACCTCATCATCGCGCTTGGCAAGCTCCACGTACACGGTCTTTTTCTTGCCATCCCGCATGAAGGCAACCTCTGTGCGTTTGCCTATCCTGGTATTGGCAATGACACCGGACAATTCCCTCACCGAGGACACAGGGTGGCCGTCAACGGCAATGATGATGTCATTGGCCCGAATGCCGCCCTTTTCCGCCGGATCCCCCTTGAACACCTGGGTCACCAGTACCCCTTCGTTCTCCTCCAGTTTGTAGTACTGGGCCAGTTCCGGCGTCAGGTTCTGAATGCCTACGCCCAGCCACCCCCTGGTGACCTCTCCGCTGGTTTTGAGCTGGGCAATGATACCCTTGGCCATATCCACGGGTATGGCAAACCCGATGCCCTGCCCGCTGGCGACGATGGCCGTGTTAATGCCCACCACTTCACCGGCCATATTGATGAGGGGGCCCCCGCTGTTTCCGGGGTTGATGGAGGCGTCCGTCTGGATGAAGTCGTCATATTGCCCGGCACCGATAGTGCGTCCCTTGGCGCTGACAATCCCGGCCGTAACGGTTTGCTCCAATCCAAAGGGGCTGCCAATGGCCACCACCCAGTCACCGACGTTGAGTTTTCCGGAATCGCCCATATTGATGGGCGTCAACACGTCAGTCGTTTCAATCTTGATCAGGGCCAGGTCGGTCTTTGGGTCACGGCCCACCATGATTGCGTCATACTCATTCTCATCCGCCAGCTTCACTGTAATCTGATCGGCATTTTCAACCACATGGTTGTTGGTAACGATGTACCCCTCCTGGTCGATAATGAATCCCGAACCTAGACTGCGCTGCTTGAAATCTTTGGACGGTCCGTTCTCCGCGTGCGGGCCCCAAAACTCCTCAAAGGGATTTTTGCCGTGCGGGCTGCCAAAGAAGTGACGAAACACCCTGCCCCCTCCCTTGACAGTGGTCACGGTCCGGATGTTGACCACGCTGGGTTTGGCGGCCTTGGCCAGTTCGCTGAAATTGGCCGGCACCATAATGGTTGCCGTGTCCTGAGCAGCGCCCGCCGTCAAGGGGGTGGCTGCCACAAACAGGCCGATGATAATACACAGGGAAATATGAATAACTGTTTTGGGTATTCGGTTCATTTTGTTCCTCCAGGTGCATAGTTTATTGGAAATTCTTATTTTACCTAACCATAACACGGCAAGTTAACCTGAAGATGACCGGAACATTACCATTCGGTAATAAAAGATCCGTACGCTTGAAAATATGGGGCATTTCAAGCGAACGGATCTTTTATATGACGCGGCTGCGCCGCTGCAAACCCTCTTTCATGGGTGTAGTGATTACAGGAAGCAATCTCTTTGGACATCCCGTTACATAAAGGTCAAAATCAATTCAATTTTCTAAGCAGATTTATGCCACAGTGGATTCAAAGGTGTTGTTACACAATCACAACCTGAGGGGTACCGTCAAGGATGATGTAATCACCGCTATTTCGGCAGTGTTCGAATTAAGGAGGTTTCTTCCGATAATCCTAATAGGCGGTCATTTCAATTTCTGGTCAATTCCGAAGGGCTGATAACTCGAAAACACAACTTTTTTGAAATAGGATTCGCTGCCCGTGAAATGATGGTATCAAAGATTGCCCTATCCTGTTGATTGGTTGGGAGACTGTCGAAAAAGTCCTTTTAAAAACTATCATCTTTGCTTACATTTGAAATTATCTTCAATTTGGCTATTATTAGAAAATTCTAAGGTTTT
>JBDLJD010000139.1:0-11549 GCA_039714495.1 Thermodesulfobacteriota bacterium | reverse complement strand
ATAGTGGAGATCGAATTTGAGAACTGAGTTGATCTATTAGGTTGAACCCTTTTTTCATGGATCACGTTGTTTATTGAGTCTTATATCTAAAATTTGATTGACACGTGTCGCGTAACGGTTTACAGTAAGACATGATTAAGACCTTCAAGCACAAGGGGCTTAAAAAGCTATATGAATCTGGAAGCAAGCAAGGCGTTAAACCAGAACATGCTGTTCGGTTACGCTTGATATTAGCTCGGCTCGATGCTAGCACCGCTGCCGAGGACATGAACTTACCCGGTCTCGGCCTACACCGGCTTAAAGGATCATTAAAAAATTATTGGTCGGTTTCCGTATCCGGTAATTGGCGAGTAATTTTCCGTTTTGAAGACGGATATGTTTTAGATGTCGATTATTTAGATTATCACTAAGGAGTCAAGAAAATGGTCATGCATAACCCACCCCACCCCGGAGAAGTAATCCGAGAATTTTGTATAGAACCGTTGGGCTTGTCTGTTACTAAGGCAGCTGAAGGCTTGGGTGTTTCTCGCACGTCACTATCAGAGTTATTGAACGGCCGTCGCGGTATATCGCCAGAGATGGCAATCCGCCTGTCGATGGCATTTGGAGGCAGCGCTGAAAGCTGGATCACGCAGCAGGCTCAGTATGACATATGGCAGGCCATGCAGGGTGCAGAGAGAATCAAGCCACAAGTCCGTACCTTTGCCTAATGGAACAAGTGCCCACTCTCAGGTGCCAAGAGATCAACTGTTCATTTGTATATAGATATCATAATGTTATTTTTCGACCCAATGGATGGGTTGATTATTATCATTTCCATAAAAGACTTCCGTTTCAAACTTCAACACTATCTGATTCAGTGAAATAAAAGATTTCACCGACATCGAAGAGCCTCCCAAATGAAAGACTTTAACATAGCTTAAAATATATGTGAATACAGCAAGTTGACATAATCCAAACGAAATCAAAATGCAGTCGTGATATGAAAATTACGGTAATTTATTTTGTAAATCACAAGGCCCATCTGGCGGCATGCTGCCAACATTTCCTCACAAAAAATGAGGTCGCTGTGAAAATTGTAGAAAAAATCTATAAATAGCCATCTGCAAAAATGTAAGATGGCCTAAATGTCTATTCAGGTATAATATCCCGCGAATTCACTGCACCGATCATTGAAAAATTCCATAGCCTCATCGACAGTGTCAAAGTTAACCCCAATGTTGTTTATCCCCGAATTCGATCAAACCTTTTTAGGGGTGGTAGTTGATTTGCCAGCGAGGATCTGCAGATGTCACGTCCGCTTAAAAACCGTCACTCTGGTCTTAGGAAGCGGCTCTTCCCGGGGATGGGCTCACATCGGCGCCATTGAGGCCTTGGCGGAAGAAGGCATTCCCATCGATAAGGCTGATGATGGAATGAGCAGATCTGAAAAGAAAAGCCCCTCCGATTCAGAGGGGCTTTTCTTTTCGTCTTTTTGACTTATGACCGGTGCAGCTTAGATTTCCAGCCAGGAGTCGGAGTAGAGGGTTTTGCCAAGAATGACGTTGGTGGTTTTGGCAAAATCCTGAAGTTCCTTGGACAGGCTGTCTATGTCGGGCTCAGTTCCATCCATGATGCCATAAACCAAGTCGACGATGTCCTGGCGGTTGCCTTTGGCGATGTCGATCAGGACGTCGTCTAGAGGATCGGCGATGACGGACAGCATGCCGTACTTCTGCAGCATGACCATGTAGGTCTGGTTGAGAATGGGCCGCAGGTGGTCCGGAGGACCATTGGAGATGTTGGACAGGCCGCAGGTGCTTTTGGCGCCCGGAGCGATGTCGTCGATCATGCCCTGGAATTCCATCAGGCTGATGGCCTGGGGCTGCTGGATGTTGACCGGCGTAACGATGCCGTCAACCCATATTTTTTCATTGGGGATGCCGGCTTCATTGGCAAAATAAAGCAGCTCGACAGCAAGGGCGGCACGTTCGTTTTCGTCGCGCGGCAGGCCGTCGGGCCCCCACATCAGGGCAACGAAATCAGATCCGCTTTCCGCCACCATGGGCACCATTTTTTCGTAGCGCTCCGGCCGCACCATAATGGAATTGACGATGGGCGGCAGTTTGCAGACCTTGAGCGCTGCATCGATGGCATCGATGTTGGAAGTATCCAGGACCAGGGGAACGTCGTCCACGACTTCCTGTACGGTTTCAACCACCCAGGGCATCAAATCGGGGCCGTCTTTTTTGGCCGGGCCGAGGTTGATATCGATGTAATCCATGCCTTTTTCTTTCTGAAAAAGGGCCTCTTCCTGAATTGGCTTGGGATCGCGTTCCTTGAACGCACGGCCAATCTTCTTGGATATGACGTTTAAACTTTCACCTATCAGTAGCATAAAACCTCCCTCACTTTATTTTGATTTCAAGAACCCGGGGATATGCGCTGCTTCCCTGGGACCGACGGTGATGGTCCAGCCGGGAAGTTCCTCTTCCACATCACCGGCAATAGCAGCGGCGTAGCCCGGGATGATGACTTCGGTGTGTTTGACCTTGTCCATGATGCCACACTTTTTGATGAACATGCCTACGTCATCACCGGAGAATTTACCTGCAGCCCAGGCCGTCATGACGGACAGGCCTTCGGAGTCCTTGATCAGCAGGTAGGCCGGAACACGGCTGCCCTCAATTTCACCACTGACGATAAAGTAGGTCAGGGCAAAGTTGGTGGTGACGATGACCGGCGAATTCTCGTCCGGGTTATTGATTTCGTAGATACCTTCGGTAACCGTCATGGGTCGCTGCGGGTCGGTGAAGATGTTCAGGCGTTCGAGCAGCAGCGGAAACAGGGTGTCACTGGAAAAGTCGGATAGGGTGACGATGCCGCCGTACTTAGCCACAAACATGCCGGCCAGAAGCGATTCCATATCCAGGTTGGAGGCCATTTCACACGGGAAGGTGATGGTGGGGAATCCTACTGCCCGGTTGCCGTCCTTGAGGGCGGCACGGCGCAGGGCCACCTGGTCTTCCAGGGCCTGTTTCACATCCCGGGAACCCGGATCGAGGACCAGGTCTTTGAGACCCATTTCGGTCAGTTTCTCGGTCAGGGGCACCAGCCCCTCGATGGAGTCCGCCTTCACAACCAGGGGAAGGCCGTTGTCCTTGGCCAGGGCGCCAAAATCGTCGGCATTGGCCTCGGTGGCCGCATAGATCAAGGGGCGTTTGAAACCGGCCGCTTCAACGGCTGCCTTCATGGCGTCGAGACTGTCGGACATCAGCACCAGGTTGAACTCGGATGTTTCGGCAATGGTTTTGGCCTTGGCGGCAAATGTGCCGGCATCGCCGTTCACATCTTTCAACGCCACGAGTTCCGGCCTCAGGTTGAGACCGACGCGTTCAAACTGAAAGGCATTCCAGGATTTCAGCTTGGCTTCCAGGTCTGCATCGGCAATGTCGGATCCGACCATGGCCGCGAGGGCCGTGGGATTGTAAAAGGTTTTTTCATGACGATACTGTACGGTTTCACCACCGGTGGTGAAGGCTCTGACGCCTTTACCGATTTTTATCGGTCGGATCGGCGGAGCCGATGCCTCGGCCAGCTGTTCCTTGGCCTCGTCGGAAACATATGGGCAACTGTCCAGCTCCGCCTTGCCAGAGGCCAGGTTCATGGCAAAGGCAAGGCAGGTGGGCACGCCGCATTCCTTACAGTTGGTTTTTGGCAGGAGTTTGAAAATCTGAATACCGGTTAATGCCATTTTTATCTCCTTATGTCTTATTCAGCAATTCAAAAGAGAGCCTGAACGCCGGGAATCGGTTGCCCGATTCCCGGCCGGGTTTATTATTCTATTCAGGCCCACTTCTATCTAATGATGGGATCCATGGAGAGTGCCGGATGACCCTTTTCTTCGAGCCACGGCATAATCTCTTCCTCGGTAAGGCCTACGGTTTCATCGGCAATTTTGTCATACAGATCGGGTACGCCCATTTCTGCACCCGCCTTGTCGATGCGTTCCTTGATCTCTTCCTTGAGGATTTTAGGCATCCAGACCATGCGCAGCAGGCCGCCGTCACCCTTGATGAATTTGCGCTGGGTGATGTTGAACTTGGAGTGGCCCACAAACCCGGGTGATGAAGCTCCGCCGCCCATGACACCGGCCAGGGTCGTAAACTTCATGCCGCAGGGTGTCTCACCGGTGTAGTCGCGGTTGACGGTCATGACGCCGTTGCAGGACGGCAGCATGGCGGCGATACACTCGCAACAGCCGCAGGTGGTCATGGGGTCGATGACCATGGAGTAGAAGTTGTAGTGGTCGATGGCCCCACGAGAAGCGTTTTTGACGAACTCGTTGACGCCTTTCCACTGGCCCAGCACCGGGTCGATACACTCGCCCTTTTCAATGGGCTGGTTGGGACCGGTGGGGTTGATCTCGAAAGATGCCTTGCAGTCCATCCAGTTGTATGCGCCGCAGAGGCCCGTTCTTTCCGGGCTGACTGAGCAGACATGCGTGGGGGCGAAAGACTGGCAGAGGGTGCAGGAGTAATAGGTCTCCACGTCCTCGTCGGTCATGTTTTCCACACGCTCGTCCCGCGTCTTGTATTCGGCACGGGCGGTCTTGGTCAGTTCGTCCACTTTCTTCTTGTCCGTTATAAGGGTGACCTGGACCTTGTCCAGGATCTTGCCGAAGTCCTGGTGGAACTTGGCATGCAGCACCACGCCGATGTCTTTCAGGGTGAAGCCCTTTTCAACCCCCGCCTTGCTCAAACGCAGCCAGGCGATGTCGCGCTGCCCGATGTGCATAATGCCCTGGATATAGTTGATCAGGTGGTGGATCTGGCGTTCCAGGATGGGCTCGAAGTCGGCCTGCATTTCGCGACCGGCCACCTGCACAAAGATGCCCAGGGGCAGGGTTCCGCCTTCCTTGATATCCGTAACATCGGGTCCATCGATGACAACCTTGCCATCCTCGATGGCTTTCATGTCGGCCATTTTGACCAGTTCCGTGGCCTGGGTCTTACCGCCTCCCATTTGGGCATAAAGATCTGCGCCCCTGACACGCTCGCCCTCGAAGGCCGGGCCAAAAGACATGGGTATGTCGATTTCGGAAACCGTGACTTTGAGTCCGCGTACTTCCACGGATCGCTGGCAGATTTCATCATGGGGCACGTTGGCCACCACGTGCTCGTAAGTACAGATACCTGTGGGCAGGATTTCCGGGATGTCGGTATCGGCCAGGGTCGGAAAACCCCAGTTGACGCAGCCGGCAGCCGCGACCCCCCATTCGGTTCCAATATCGCCGAAGGCGTTGACGAATGCAAAAACGCGGTCTTTGTTGTAGTGCAGTATCTTTTTATAATCGCCGGGCTGAACACCGCCGAAGGCCATGGCGGCGCGGTTGGCAAACCCTAAGGCGAAAACAGCCGAGGAGATGTCCGGGCCGAACGGTACGATACGGGTGTTCCAGCCTACCTGGACACCGGCTTCGAGAAGCTGGTCAATCACGGATGTTCCGTTGTGGTGCGCGGCGCAGAAGATGTAGAGGTTTTTCTTCTGGTAGTCTTCCACGATAGCTTTGGCGGTTTCAGGGTCCGGACAGGCGCCCACGACGGCGGCAAACCCGGGGGCGGTCCCATCCACGAATTCCACACCCCTCTTTCTCAGGATAATGTCATCCGCCGGACCCAGCCAGACCTTTCCCGCTTCGATGTCCGGTTCTTCGCCGGGAAGGTAGAAGTCGGGCTCTTTCATGATGCGGATGGCTTCCAGGATTTCATAGCCAAAGATGGAAGCCATACCCGCATCCAGCAGGGGACCCAGGTAGGGCAAATGGTTTTTGCCCTTGATGTGAGGGGGCAGCAGTCCACGTGCGAACTCCAACGGTTTTTTGAGATCTTCGAGTTTTTCCACTTTCATACCGGTCAGAGAGTAGATCACCGGCAGGTAATAACCCGTATTGGGGAACTCGATTTTGGTATCCGCGTTGTAGGATTCCAGGGCATTGTTGAATGCGCCTTCAGCGGATGATACGACTTTATAGCCACCCTGAATGGCAGCAAATGCGACTAGCTTAGACATATTGTTCCTCCTTCGCTGAGGATTTGAAGTTAACGTTTAGCATATATGCACAAGATTCAATTTGACACTTACGCATCCAGTGCCTGACGGTCGGCCATGTCCATGAGGACCCTTTCCCTGGCCTTGTCGATACCGAGTTCCTTACGTTTTTTATCGATGTGGGCAATCATGGCATGGGCGTGATCCATGGGATTCGTGTACATGTCCCACATGCCGCCGTACACTTTTTCCAGTTCGTTGAACAGGTAGTCCTGGAACACGGGGGCACCGTTAACCTGGAGCAAACCGCCGAAGACGGTGTAAACGCCTGAGGAGACAAAGTAGTGGCCGATGGAGATGGCTTTTTCACTCATCCATTCGGGGGCGCTGCCCGCTGCAGGAAGGTCGCTGATGTCATTCCCCAGGCCGCCGGCTTTGACCACCTCGGTGGCTGCCAGGAGGATGCGGCTGTTGTCCACGCAGGATCCCAGGTGCAGGACCGGCGGGATACCCACGGTTTCACACACTTCCGCCAGACCGGGGCCGCAGTAAACAGCCGCCGTTTCCGGGGTCAGCAATCCTTCGGTTGCACAGGCAATGGCGTTGCAGCCGGTGGTCAGAACGATGACATCGTTTTTGATCAGTTCCTTGATGATGGTGATGCACTCGTTGTTGTGCTGGGAACGCGCGTTGTTGCATCCCACCACGCCGGCAATGCCCCGGATACGCCCGTTGATGATGTTGTCGTTCAGGGTGTAGTAGGTGCCGCGGAAGGTTCCGCCCAGGTGGTACTCGATGGATTCCACGCCGAAACCGGCAATCTGGGTGGCTTTGTGCTTGGGGATAATGACTTCGGTATCCCGTTTTTCAAAGTTGTCAATGGCCATCCTGAGAATTCGCTTGGCATCGTCCATGGCATGGTGCTCGTCGAACTCGATGTGAATGACGTTGTCCTGCTCCATCTTGGCGATGGGATGTGTGGTGATCAGTTTGGTGTGGAAGCACTTGGCCACGTTGGCCAGGTTCTGAAAAATACACTGGATGTCCACCACCATGGCATCGCAGGCGCCGGTGACGATGACCAGTTCCTGCTGCAGGAAGTTGCCTGCCGGCGGAACACCGTGGCGCTGCAGAATTTCATTGGCTGTACAGCAGATGCCGCCCAGTTGAATGCCGTTGGCGCCTTTGGACTTGGCATAGTCCAGCATCTCTTTTGTCTGGGATGCTGCCACGATCATTTCGGACAGGACCGGTTCGTGGCCATGTACGATGACATTGACGTGATCTTCCTTCATGATGCCGATGTTGGCTTCTGACTGCAGCGGGTAGGGAGTACCGAAAAGAACATCCTGGAGATCGGTGGCCAGCATGGATCCGCCCCAGCCGTCGGCGATGGATGCCCGGGTGCACTGTTTGACCAGGTTTTTGTAATCCTGGTCCACGCCCATGTGGGTGCGGTGCATGATCTCGACGATCTCACGGTCGATATTTCTGGGAACGACACCGTTTTTCTTCCACTTTTCATAGAGTGGCGCAGGTGCGCGTTTGGCGTAGAGCAGTTCGCCTTCAGGCTTGCCCCACTCGTTCATGGCAGCTTCGGCCACTTCCAGGGCGATTTCATCGATATCCCGGTCTTTTTCTTCACCGTCCACCTCGACCTTGGTCGCTACATTCAGGTAGGGGGCGATGTCCAGAAGCCGGGCTGTGTCCTTGATCTTATAGTCGCCGGTTTCCTTGCGGGCTGCAGACATGAAAACCTCAGCCACGGAACGGCCGTGGTCGGAGTGCGCAGCGGCGCCGGCCGCAACCATGCGGGCAAAGTTACGTGCAGCAATGGTGTTGGGGGTTGCACCGCAGAGGCCTTTTCTTTCGTCCTCGCCTTCGATACCGCCCTTGGGCAGCGGCAGGCGGCAGGGGCCCATGGCACAGTTTTTACAGCAGATGCCCTGGATGCCGATGTTACAGGGTTTCATTTTTACGGCACGGTCAAATACCGTTTCCACACCCAGTTGCTGGGCGCGCGCTATCATTTCCTGGCTGGCGACATCGATGCTCGCCTTTAGCGGATCTGCTAATTTTGGAGCCTTAGCTTTTTTTTCTACTGCCATTAGAGGTTCCTCCTCATGATTTAAGTAAAATTTGCATGCCGGTGTCGGTAATCACACCCGGCAGTTTATGATTAGTACAACTTTACGCGTCTATGCACCCAGTTGAGCCTGTCCAGCATCTTTTCAAGGTCGGATTTCTGCTCGGCTGCTGCGGTCATGGAAACTTCCTCACCGTCGTGAGCTGCAGCACGTTCTGCTGCCAGTTTATCGCGTTCTGCAGTGCGTTTCTGACGCAGGGCATCTTCCTCGGCTTCGCGCTCGGCCAGGGCTTCGGCTGCTGCTTTGGCCTTGGCATCAGCTTCGGCCTTGGCTTTTGCTTCTGCATCGGCTTTGGCCTTGGCTTCGGCATCGGCCTTGGCTTTGGCTTCTGCATCGGCTTCTGCCTTGGCTTTGGCCTCGGCCTCGGCCTTGGCTTTTGCTTCTGCATCAGCTTTTTCGTCTACTTCCGGTGCCGGAGCAGCTTTTTCAGGTTCAGCCTTCTTGGCTTCTGCCTTTTTAGGCGCTGCTTTCTTGGGTGCCGCTTTTTTAGCCGGCGCCTTCTTTTCCGCCTTGGGTTTAGGGGCGGCCTTCTTGGCCGGAGATGCCTTTTCTTCTTCTATGGTCAGATCCGGTTCCGGGGCCAGGGCGGCAAAGTCGATGTCCACGTCATCCAGGGCTTTTGCCACGGGAGCTACATCGACGGCGCTGCCGCCGTCGGTTGCCAGGTCAATAAACGCTTTGACCATGCGGATGGCTTCCGGATGGCGCATGATCATGATGTCCGTGCCGGCCATGAGGTATGACACGGCCCCGACAGCTTCCATCAGAATTCCACGTCGTTCAGGGTCGCCTAGCTCAGGGGCTTCATCAGCACCCAGCTTGGCTTCCTTGCACTTCCAGACTTCATTGGCCAGGTTGTTGATGATGGGGAACTGGAGCTTGTCGTCCCCCTGGGCCATGGCTGCCATTCTCAACCGCTCCATGACCGAATAGGAGTACTCGAGCCCGTAACCCAGGCCGCCGGTGGTGGGGTCGATGATGACCCGGTCCATGGGCATGCCCAGATTTTCGAGCAGAATATTGACCTGTTTGGCAATGTTGACGTCAATGGGTGAAGATGAAATGACGATGTGGCCATATCCCATGGCAGCCGCACCGATACCCTTGTGGTTGGTGTCCTCCACAGGACCGATGGCCAGGTTGAAATCCTGGCAGGTTTCGGCCACGGCCTTGAGCACATCCTCGTCCTTCTGGGTATTGGCACAGCCCCAGACGATCAGAGGGACGTCGATGGCGTCCGCAACGGCCTTCACTTTGGCAGCTGCGTCTTCAGGGCTGGCATCCTCCCCGTTGGGGTCGATGCTTTTAAGCTGCAGAACGATGAGTTCCGCACCGTATTCATCAACACATTTTTTAGCCCAGGCGGCAGGATCAGAGACGACATCCTTGAACGGCTCCAACGCGGCCGGCGCCCATTCTTCGGGCTCCATGTCCCACACTTCCATGGCGATTTTCGGCTTGTGGGGCATGTCGCCTTCAAACTGGTAGAAGGGATAGCATGTTTCCCCGCCAACCGTAACGGCCTTGGCGCCATCACCCAACGTGATTTCCTTTACAGCGCCAGTATAAGATTCTTTGTTGAATTCAAAACCCAATTTATACCTCCTTATCAAAATACCGGTTAATGATTGAGGCCTTACAAAACTCGATAACGTTACAACATAAATTCAGTACTCGCTAAAAAATCTACACCCCCCTTTCAATTTATTAATTTGTTTTATAACTTTATCTACATTACGGTAGAGTTCAGTTCGATCTTCGCCTTTTTCCCGGCCTGTGGAAAATGCCGAATTACACCATAATATCAGTCAGTATTCGCGCCCGTGTCCGTCTGTTCAATTCCTACTATATTTGTTCCAACAAACGCATTTTACAGCGAATATTACTATCTATATGGAGAATAGGGCTTTGTCAATAGATATAGCGGTTGTCATAAAGCTGTTTGAAAAACCGTGAAGATTCACCGAAGAAAAAGGGTGAAACAAAGGTATTTCCGTTATCAATAATGACAACCGCTATTTTCATAAAATCGTGGAACACGATTTTATTTTTTCATCCGTTCCTTGACTTTAGGGAACTGCTCCATGTCCGTGTGGGGCAGAAAGAGGGCGGCAACATAGTGGTCCATGTAGGAAGCTGTTTCAGATAGCTCAAAATTTGTCATATTTTTAGTAACTTCTGCGACATTGCGGCGGATGTGATTGCTGAGGGAGCTCATTTTAGCCCCCATGAGCGAACCATTACCGATATAGTTGATCCTGTCGGGATCGATTTCCGGCAGCAGGCCGATGGTCATGGCGCGCTCCAGGTCGATATAACTGCCGAACCCGCCGGCCAGAATGATGTGTTCCAGATCTTTTACCGAAAGGCCGACCTCTTCCAGAAGGGTGATGCAACCGCTGTAGATGGCCCCTTTGGCCCGGATCAGATTCTGTATATCGATTTCCGTGAGCACAATGTCCCTGTCGATCTGGGTTTCATCCTTCCAGGCCAGCACGTACTCATATATCCCGTCTTTCTGGCGGATGCGCGGCGTGTCAAGATCACGGTCGAACTTGCCGAGATTGTTGATAATTCCCATTTCGAAAAAGGTGGCGACAATAATAATGAGGCCTGATCCGCAGATGCCTTTGGGTCTGACGTTGCCAATACAGATGTTCATGGGCTCCAGGCTTTCCGGGTCCATGGAAAAATCTTCGATGGCCCCCTTGGAAGCCCGCATGCCGAATTCGATACCGCCGCCTTCGAAGGCCGGTCCGGCGGAACAGGCGGCACAGGCGAACCACTCCCGGTTGCCCACGACGATTTCCGCATTGGTGCCGATGTCGAGAAAAAGTGTCAGTTTTTCAGTGAGATACATCCCCGACCCCATCACGCCGGCTACGATGTCACCGCCCACGTAGCTGGATACAGCGGGGTAGACAAGGGCGGGCACGTGCTCGTTCAATTCGAGGCCCAGGTTGATGGCTTTTACGGGCGGATAGAGAGTTGCAGCCGGGACATAGGGAGAGCGCCTGATATAACGCGGGTTTACCTTCAGCAACAGCTGGGTCATGGTCGTGTTGCCGGCCAGGGTGATAGCGGAGATGTTATCCCTGTCCACGCCGGCCTTTTTAACTATTTTATTGATAATTTTGTTGATGGTGCCCACAACCACCTGCTGCAGTTTTTCCAGACCGCCGGGTTTTTCTGCGTAAACGATTCTGCTGATCACGTCTTCGCCAAAGCTGATCTGGGCGTTGAAGTCACCTTTTTCAGCCAGGACTTCCCCGGAAAAGAGATCGATGAGCTGGCCATAAATCGTAGTGGTGCCGATGTCTACGGCTATGGCATAGTTGCGGTCAGTGGTATCGCCTGGCTGTACGTTGATGA
>JBDLJD010000138.1:0-11595 GCA_039714495.1 Thermodesulfobacteriota bacterium | reverse complement strand
TTTCATTGGCCACCGCGATGATCCTGGTTGCTTTTTTTGCCATTTTCATACCTCCTTAATTCATCATTAAGAATAAATCAAAGTGACTAAAGTGAGCTAAAATGATCTAAAGTGCCTTAAGTTTAGGAATTCTATCTTTTTTATAAGAGACAGAGCGAAGCGATTCAGCAACTTTAGTTCACTTATAACTTTAGATCACTTAAAACTTCGGGTTATTTTTTTTCGGCAGAACCTAATGTCACTGACCTAGCCCAAAGGACCTGGTTTTAACGCTTGAATTGAATTAAAATGTGACCGCCGTAACAGTGGCCTGCAAATCTTTCCTAGCTTTCTTCCCCGGGTTCGACCGACTGCTGGATCTTTTCTCTCAAGCCGTCTATTTTTTTCAGCACCAGGGATGCACTTTTTTCAATTTGCTCCAATTCTTCCAGAGCGGTTGTTTTATCGATGCGCTCCTCCCTGATCAAGGCCACCAGGTTGGAAATGTCCGTGAAATAGGCATCAAAACTCTCGAGCAGCCCCTTGTAAAGGTGTTCCGACATGGCATCGGCCAACTTGTACATATATTGAAATTTGATATTCTCCTTGTAGTCTTTCAAGTGCATCAGCAAAGAGCGCTCTGTTTCGCGCTTCATGCGCTTGACGCCGTCCTCCAAGGCTTTGATTTTCTGTTTAATGGTATTGTCGGCATCTTTCTTGAACAGCTTCCTGACAATCGTTTCCAGTGAGTAGACCCCCAGTTTGACAACAGCTTCCGTCTTGATCCGCGCAGAATAGCGCATGGTAGCCCCCATGGGGGGCAGCATCAGTTCGCTGCCGTGGTGCATGGCGGAGAGGTCATTCTGGGATGAATCCGACGAGAATTCACGGTCAATGGTGATACCCATCTGCTCCATGCTGTCCAGATAATCCCCCACAGCTTCGCGCACCATCGTCTCGTACGGCCCGGCCACGGATTCCAGGTATTCGGCGATGCGCCCTTCCTCTCCCCTCACAAATTTGATAATCATCGGATTCACTTTTTCCGCCAGCTGCTTATCCAAAGACTCTTTAAAATCCTGATAAACAAGAAAAAGCGTGTCTGTAAACCCCGATGCCGCAAGACCGTCCTCGTAACGCTCCAGGGGCATCCGATAGGACCGGATGGTTTCGACGACCTGCTGCATGGTGCTGCCGTAACGGGGATCGAAAAAACGGTCAATATTGGCTTTGATCTCCTTTTTCACCTTTTGCACGGAACCGTCCAGCGTGCTTTTAATCAGCGAAGCGACCTTGCCCATCTGCTTGCGATGGAAGTCGATTTTTTCAAGTATTTTTTCAACACCCTGTGCATCCCCGTTGACCACGTCATGGTTCAGTCTGGCCCAGTGCGTCAGGCCTGAGGAGATGACCCCCAGGCGTTCCACGTTATTCGCCAGCAGGAGAGAAGATCTTTCCCGGACGAGTTTATCCTGGAAATGGGTGTGGAAGCGCTCGGACTCCTGGTCTGAATATGCTGTAAGTGCCTCTTCCTGAGCCCACTGGGCAAGCCGCTGGTCATCTTTTTCGCTGTTTTTACCCTGCTTGGCGCGAAACAGGTTCAACAGCGATGAAATGGCATACACATCGGGTTCCGGTCTGAGCATGGCCAGTTCATTGCGGGTGCGGTCCACCAGGACGGACAGGTCATCAACACTTTCATGCTCGCTGAAGTCGCAGTTGACGATGAACAGTGTATTTTTCAGAATGCCCATCTGCTTGATCATGGATAAAAACCGGATGTCCGCCTGCCTCAAGCCCGTTCTGCTGCTGACAACATAAATCAGCAGATGGGCGCTCACCAGATACTCCTGAATCATGGCCAGATGCAGCGGGTTGGGCGAATCACTCCCCTGGCAATCGGCGATCTCGATATTGTCGTCAAGGCTGCCGTTGTTGATCTCGAGTTCGATGTCTTTCAGATAAACGGCGAGCTCGTCGCTTCCGACGAATGCCCGCTGACCGTCGAACGCATCGTCCTCGAATATTTTGGTGGTCTGGTCAGACGTCACGATGGGGCCCACCGTGGCATACCCCTTGAGATAAGAATCCAGGATGATGCTGTTGACATTGCGCGAACCGTCGGAGATGAGCAGTTCCGAGTTGAGGGTATTGAGGGCCGCCTCCAGCTCCTGCCGGTCGGTTTCCCTGCGAATGTCAAACCGATCGTCACTGGCCTGCCACCGGGATGCCGGAAACAGGGCCAGGGCCTGCTGCATGTCGGCATTGATCTCATCCCATGATTTAAAATAGAGGGTGGCCTTGAGATACGGTCCGTTGCGTACCCGCGTGACGATGGAGGTCACCACTCCGGCGCCTCTTTTCAGATAGTCCTCTTTGAAAAGCGAATTGACGAACGTGCTTTTGCCGGACTTGATGGCCCCCACCACGGCCACACGGATAACATCCTCGGCTAGCTGCCGCTGAATGGTCTCACAGATCTCACGCCAGGACTGAAAGGTTTCGACAGGCATCCCGGGAAGGTTCATGACACTTTCAAGGGATGCAGTGGTATCGTGGTTGACCTGTTGAAGTTCGGTTTTTAGCGATAGAAAGGACAGCATGGCTCCTATTACCGTAGCCCCCCTGGATTGTCAAACAGTGGCTTGTAAAGTATTGAAATGTATGTTATGGTTGATCAAATCGAAACTAAAATGGCCACTTGTTGAAATCAGGTTGAGGGGAAAATAGCGTATATGTCAGAAAAACATCCGGAGTGCCCGCTTTACAATCCTTTGAACTGCAAGGAGTATTACAACCCGAAACTCTGTGCCTTTGTTCGCAAAGATAAGGTGTGCCTCAAAAAAAAGAAACCCAAGCCCAAAACAAAGAAGTCCTGACCATCCCTTCTCATTGACCGTCAGGCATGCCCTGGTGTGCTTGACAACAGCGCCGGATTTATTCCCATCAATTTTACCGTTTTCTCCCATCGGGATTCGATCGGTTCCGAAAATACAATCTCATCGGCCACAGGACATGTCAGCCATGTATTCTGGGTAATTTCACTCTCCAACTGGCCCGGCCCCCAACCCGCACACCCCAGAGATATAAGAAAGGCGTTCGGCCCCCTGCCTGCAGCGATGGCGGTAATGACGTCCATGGTATTGCTCATGGCCAGGGTCTCCGTGATCATGAGGCAGCTTTCCCATTCAAACGGAGGGCCGTGCAAAATGAAAATTTCATTGGGGTGTACCGGCCCGCCCACATGAATGGGGATGGATTCACTCCCGTCTATGGATTCCAGTTTTAACTCATTAAAAATGGTCTTCCCGGAAACAGACGGTAAAACCCTGTTGACGATGATTCCCAAGGCCCCGCTGTGGGTATGTTCCGATATGCAGGTAACGGTGTGGGAAAAGTTAAAATCCGCCATTTCCGGCATGGCAACCAGAAAGTGCCCTTTTAATGCGTTTTCCAGCTTTTTTCCGGTCTCAATGCCCATGTCTAAACCTAACGTAAAGTGTTGGAGAGAGGTATAACTTCTCATCACGAAATCACGAAAATTAGAAACCACGAAATAGTATTTAAAATTTCGTGCTTTTAGGCTTTCGTGTTTTCGTGGTTCTTTGTGATCTTTGTGCCTTGGTGGTTAAGTTTCTTTTCGGTTTTTGAAATTGGGCGGTCGTTTTTCGAAATTGGCCATCACTGCTTCCACCTGATTTTCCTGGGCGATGATCTTTCTCTGCAGGCTGGCTTCAAGGGCCAGCCCCTCTGCCGAACGCCCGTGCCAGGCATTGTCGAGAAGCTGTTTTCCGGCAACAATGGCATCGGGTGACTTCCCGGCTATCCCGGCCGCCATTTCAAGTGCCGCAGCCACAGGATCGTCACAGAGTCGGGTAACCAACCCCAGTTCAGCGGCTTCTTCCGCTTCCACTATCCTTCCCGTGTAGGTCATTTCCTTGGCAACGTCCAGCCGGACCAGATCCCTCAAGGTCTGGGTGCCCGACATATCCGGCACCAGCCCCCACTTGATTTCCATAACCGAAAACCGGGCATCCCTGCTCGCCAAACGGATATCCGCCGCCAGGGCCAGTTGCAGCCCTCCCCCGAAGGCCACCCCGTGAACAGCGGCGATTACCGGTACCGGAACCTGCTTCCAGATGTAGCCCACAAGCTGGGCATAGTTGGCCGGGTTGTCTTCCGGTTTTTCAAAAAAGGAGAAATCCTTGTTATCGGCCCCCTCACCCATGGCCATGAAACTTCCAAAATCCAGCCCGGCGCAGAATCCCCGGCCCTCTCCTGAAAGCACGACAACGCGGACCGCAGTGTCGGCAGCAACCTCTTTACCGGCATCGACGATGGCCGTGAACATCCCGGAATTGAGGGCGTTTATTTTTTCAGGCCGGTTCAATTTTACATGGGCAATGTGATCGTTTTTTTCGATGGTAACAATATCAGACATTCATACTCCTCCTGAATCTTGCATGAAATTCAATGAAATTTATACCACACAGCAAGTTGAAAAGGGACATCCGTTTCTATTCATTAAATTTCACCCAAAGGGCGAGCCTGCGGCTTTCATATGCTGTGTTGCCAAGGGTTCGAAGTAAAACACTACGACTTCACCCTTGGACGCCTTGCCTATGAAAGCCGCAGGCTCGTGCAAGATCCAGGAATATCCTGAATCTTGCATGAAATTCAATGAAATTTGATGACATGGATGCGATCTACTTTATAAAATTGCCGGAACATTTCAACCCATACTTTTATGCACAGCCTTTAAGAGCGTGTTTTCAAGATAAGAACACTATTCAACACGTATATATCTTCAGTATTTATTACGGAATTAACCAGGATTGACTCCCGGCCGGATGTCAGCCATACCCGTATCCATGCAGAACAAAACGTTAGTCATGAAAAACAATGCGTTCACCCTCATCGAGATGATGGTGGCCATGGCTATTTTCAGCATCGTTATGGCCGGGGTCATTGCCGCCTTTCACGGACAGCTGAGGCTGCGCAGTCAACAGCACAGCATATCATGCATGCAGCAAAATGCCAGAACAGCCCTGTACTTCATGACCAGGGAACTGATGATGGCAGGGTATGATCCTAAAGGTTCGGCAGGCACCGGCATCAAACCCGCGGCCAATCGTCACGACACCGTGGTTGTTTCCATGGATGTCACCGGTGGTGAAAGCGACGGTGTGGACAATGATGGCGACGGGGATCAAGACAATTATCAGGAAGATGTTTTCGGGGACGGAGCAGCAGACGACAGCAATGAAGTGATCACCTACGCCCTGAAAAACGGGCAATTGACACGGGCGTCCGGTAACGGATCTCCCCAGGTGCTGGCCGACAACATCGATACGCTGGATTTTGAATATTTCGGTTTGAACCCTCATGACCCAAACTGCGGCAACAACTGCCACCTGGATCTTGCCCAGGCAGCTGCCGATCCAGATGCCATCCGATTCGTTCAGGTATCGATTATCTCCCGATCCAATTCTGAAACCGCAGCCAACAACATGCGGGCCTACGATGATTCCATTTATCGCAACCAATTGGGAAAAATTATTCTGAACAAAGAGACAAAACCGGACAGGATGCGCCGCCTTGTGCTGTCCACGGAAATCAACCTCAGAAATCAGGGGCTCAAATGAAACCCTCCTCTCGACATTGTCGCAGCCTTAATCTGAAAAACAGGCCAGGAGCAACAACCCGTCGCCAAAACGGGTTCACCCTTATAGAGGTAATAATGGTGATGTCCATTTTTTCCATTGGCATCCTGGCCATCATGACCCTGCACGTTAATGCCATCCACAGCAATGTAAGGGCGCGTACAATTCTCATGACATCTACCCTCCTGACCGACCAGTTCGAAAAATTGATATCCATGGATTATACGAACACCGAACTCGGTCCGGGAGAGAAGGCCTCAAGGGTTGAAAACGGCTTCTTGATCGAACACACGGCCTCTGCCACCCAGATTCCCAATATAAAGCAAATCCAAATAGCCGTCACCCAAAGCAACCCGCCCGGCAGACGCCTGACGGCAACCTACTACAAAAGAAGTGCTGACTAATGCGGAGGGAGTGATGAACCGGCAGCCATACCATGGCCTAAACCAATGCGGATCGGCAATGTTCATGGCCCTTTTTATCCTGGTTATCCTGACATTGGTCGGGCTGCTGGCGGCCAAGTCAACCACAACGGAACTGCACATGGCCACCAATGAGATGCGTCAAAAACAGGCCTTTTATGCAGCTGAAGGCGTTAGCGAACTGATCTCGGAAATCATCGAACAGAACATTGCCTGCCCCAATGGGTTTACCGAAAACAGACTGCGCGGGGGACTGGTCCAGGTCCATACACCCGCTTTCTGGAAAAACGAACCCCGGCCGGGAAAAATGCCCTCGGATGGCGGCGGAGAAGACCCGCCTGTCCGTGACATGCGCATCCCCATCGGCGACCAGGACAACGAACCCCATACCAACGTGCTCATCCACGGCACACGGGCTGTCTCCAAAGGGAATGCTCTGCAGTCAGCGGCCGGGTACGAAGGGATCGGCCGCTCTCTGGCCAACTGCGGCACCAATATCATCTATGATCAGATCGTCCAACACAAAACCTATTTCGACACGGAAGCCATCGTCAAAATTCAGTGGCGACACGTCATCGGTTCGGAAGGGATCTGCCATCCGTAAAGGAGGTTGTGGTGCATACCATTCTCAGCATAAACCATAACACTGCCCACGCTGCCTCACCGCTGGTCTTCACGGCTGTAGCAGTGTTGTCGATCCTGTTTTTCACCGGTCCCACGGAGGTCTGCGCAAATCCCGCCTTGCTCGCCCCCGGGACGGTCCCTAATCTGCTGATCATCATGGATAACTCTGAAAGCATGCTTGACCTGGCCTACATACCTGACAATGGCGCCTGTCATGACAGCATGGACACTACAGAGGCGGAAGCAGCGAAACAAGCGGGCTATGACAGCGCCACCACCTACGCCGGCTATTTTTCTTCCAATGGGTGGTATGCCTATAATTCAGAACGAGCCCGTTTTGAGCACATCTCAAAACCGTTAACCTGCTCCGAGACCGGCAATTCCGCATATACGCACCCGCAGGCTAGCATTGCGGAACTTTGCCTGCAGATCAACAATGACGCTCCTGGATTCAAAGCCCGGGGAAACCTGCTGAACTGGGCTGTGTCTTCCCGTTTTGACATTGAAAAAAAAGTGTTGACCGGCGGCAAATTCAACCACCAGGACCGAACCCTGATATTAGAGGGACGCGGATGCGCCGGCACACGGTTTATCAGGCAAATCCGTGTATGGGATGTGGCCACAGGCACCCCATATGTCCTCTCTTTCGGCATCCGGGCCATGCTTCCGGGCCAGAATCTGACCACCGCGATGGAAATGTTCGCCCCGCACCCCGCAGGCTTTGACAGCGGCATGTGTCAATCGGTTTTCGACACCATGCCCTCACCTGCCAACACCCTGGATTCATTGAACGATCTCATCTCCACCTGTTTAGGGAACAGTCTATTGCCCTTTGACATCCCCAGGGCTTCCGACCCCGCCATGCGCATGTCGCTCGAGAATAAAAGAATCAACCTGCCGGCCCTGTTGACTGACCTGTTGGCTGAACAGCAGCTGGGGCCTCCGCTTCAGACCATGCAAGGGGTGATTTTCGATCCGCGTTATACCGACGAAGCGCCCAGGGGTCTGCTGCACGAATCCGCCGGTAAGCTCCGGGTGGGCATCATGCAGTTCAATCACGATGGTTCGCAAAGCGAGTGCCCGCTTTTCGCCCACTCTTCAAATAACAATATTCTGCGCAACGTGGCTGAAAACGACTGCTCCGAAAACAGCCTGGATGCAGGCAGGATAATCGTCGAGATCGATGACGGCGCCCCGGACCATATAGACCACATGATCACACAGGTGAATGCCATGACCGCCGACGCATGGTCCCCTCTGGCGGAAACCGTGTTCACGGCCATTGGTTACTACACCCAGCGTGCAGACATGCGCATCAATTCCTCGGATTTCGGCCTGGATGCCGGCCCCTGTACCCACTGGTGTCAGAGCAACAACATCCTGGTGATCACCGACGGGAATTCCACTGCGGACCTTCACCCCCGGATGGCGACCTTTGCATCGGTGGAGGGCCAGAACGACGGCAGCAGAGACGATCTGCAAGGATGCCCGGAGCTTTTTGGCAGCACCTTCCTGGATGACATCACGGCCTTTGGTTTCAGCGGCAACAACATCCATCTCGAAGATCCTTTCGACGCTGACGAGCATTTTCAAAATATCAAAACCTATTTCGTGGTTGCCGGCACCCTTGGTTCCCGAGGCGAAGGTGAGTGTTCACCAGCCACCCTGCTGGCTGAGGCCGCAGCCAACGGCGGGAGCAAGGCGCCCTATTTTGCAGACAACCCACAGGACCTGGAGGGCGAACTTAAATCAGCCCTGAACATAATCCGTTCAGGCGGCTATGCCGGACCCACTGCTTCGGTTTTTTCCGCCGGCCCCAACCTTGGAGGGGCTGTCTATCGATCCCGTTTCTGGTCGGCGGTGAAAGCAGCCCCTGAAACCAACGCCCTGACCGTCGACCCTGCAGACCGGCACGTTACCTGGATTGGCGATGTCAGCGCCCTCCTGATGGATGCGGACGGCAGGCTTTACGAAGACACCGACGGAAACGACGCTTTGAACGCCCAGGACGAACAGGTAAGCATCTACTATGACAACGATGCCAACGGCCCGCGTGCCTGCAGCCAGGCGCCGGAACGCGATGGGACCTGTGGCGGTTCCATAAAAACCCTTGACCAGGTCGATCATCTCTGGTCGGCTGCAGAATGGCTGGCTGACATTGCAGACGCCGACGTCAACACCAACCGCGAGGACTATATTTCAAGCACTAAACAGCGCTACATTTTTTCATGGAACGACCTGGACAACAACGGGGCGGTTGCCGAGAATGAAATACTGCCTTTTGTCCCCATGCACGACTGGTACAGCCCTGCCCTTTCCACCGCCGCTGACAGGGCGCCCATTCCTGTGGACTTCGGCGTCGCCACCACCGACGCGGTTAACGACATCGTCAGCTGGATCAGGGGCCGCGACACCCCTTTGGGTCCTTCCCGCAGATCACGCCAAATGGTCCCGCCGCCGAACTTCACCTTGGATAACGACCCGGAAATAATCACCTGGCGTCTGGGAGATGTCATCCATTCCACACCGACCGTGGTTGCCCAGCCAGGCGAAAACTACCACCTTATTTACAATGATGAGGAATATGCGGCCTTTGTCGCCGCCCACCCCCATCGCCGGCATGTGATCTATTTCGGTGGCAACGACGGCATGGTCCACGCGGTCAACGGCGGCTTTTATGATCGCGACGGGCAGAAGTTCTGGCGCAGTTATGACAGCGATACAAATCTTTTTTCAGATACAGGACCGGAGTTGGGGGCCGAACTGTGGGCCTACGTACCCTACAACCTGCTGCCGTACCTGAAGCGCCTTTCCCAAAAAGGGTACCGGCACCAATATTATGTCGATCTCACGCCCCGGGTGTTCGATGTACAGATGTTCGATTCCACCCCCAACAGTCGCGGCCATGTCAATGGGTGGGGTACCATCATGGTGGTGGGGATGCGCCTGGGCGGTGAACGGATTTCTGCCCGGGAAATCATGGCCGCGATTCCATGGACAATCCGACCCGATGAGCGGATATTTACCTCCGCCTACATGGTGTTCGACATTTCTGATCCTGAACACCCGCCCAGGCTGCTGGGTGAAATGACCTACCAATCGCCGGTCAGTGCCGACCTGGGCTACACCACCGCCATGCCGGCGGTGGTCCCGGTCAAAACCAATGAAAAAGGCTCCAGCTGGTTTCTGATCCTGGGCAGCGGCCCCACCAGCCCTGATGGTGTCAGCGGCCAGAACGCCCGGATCTGCATTTTCCCCCTGGCAGAGCTGGATGAGGGACAAGCCTTCAGGATACCTGCCACGGCAGCCTTTTCCCATGCATCAGCCGGCAGTTTCGACCTGGTAGACTCGCCCCGCGGATTTGTTTCAGGCATCGCCATCGCGGATTTTCATCTGGATGAGCTGTACAGTGCCGATGTTGTTTACTTCGGGACCATCGAAGGCGGCTGGGGCGACTGGGGCGGCAGAATGTATCGCTGGATAACCAATCAAGGCTTTCCCCAGCACTGGAATAACCCGACAGTCATGGTCGATGCCGAACGCCCGATAACGTCGCCACCGGTTGTCGGTTTTGATGGAACGTTTCACTGGGTCTATTTCGGCACCGGCCGGTTTATTGACGTACAGGACAAAACCGACGCGGGCAGTAATGCCCAGGACTCATTTTTCGGGCTCAAGGAGCCTGTGGATGCGAAAACAGGTGCATTTACCTGGGCGACCATCGAAAATAGAGTGTCCCCCTCGAAACCGCAGCCCGGCAACAATGCCGGCGACAGGACACTGCTGCGGGTTGACCCCATCGAAGTTGAAGCAGCCCTTTCACCGTCTTTTGCCCGCCTTGGCTGCAGGGACGGCTCCCCTTGCCTTCCCGAAGGTGTTGCCATTTTCAAGGACCTGTTCGATTATATTGTCGGTAGCTGTGATACCGGGCTTGGGTGCACCGGCACGGATGGATGGGTTCACTCGTTTGTAACACCCCGGGAGCGCAACCTGGGGCAGGCGACCCTGCTGGGCGGCCTGCTAAGCTTCACCACCTATCAACCTTTCCAGGACATTTGCCAACCTGCAGGCCAATCTTTTTTCTACAACCTCCACTTTCAGACCGGAACCCCCTACTACGCCTTCACGCCCGACCCCGCGAACAGCTCCCTATGGTTTGGAAACGATGATGGATCCCCTCGTACGGTCATGTCCCGGCTTCCCATCGGCAAAGGCCTGGCCATGACCCCGCGCCTCTTTGCCGGCAGAAACGAGGGCGCCAAAGCATTCGTTCAGACAGCCACGGGCGCCTTACTGGAAATACCCCAGCCTGGCCTGCCCATCAATACCATCAAGTCCGGCCGGCTAAACTGGCGCCGCGAATAAAAGCCTTAGTATTAAAATTTTTAATATTTCTTTTAATTTTTTTTATAAAATCAATATCATCCGTTACAACAACACCTCTCCTCAACGTCGGTCTACATGTCTCCGTCATCGGGAATACCTACTTAATTTATTGTTATTATTTGATTTTCAATTTTTTCATAAAAAATGAAGGCCAAGGGACTGCACATGGCACAAATGTTGTAACCAGCTATGGAAAAGGAATCATTGCACCACATGCATTGAACGCTAAACAGGATTGGCGATAATGAAAATGATGAAAAAAATGAAAAACAGCGGTTTCACATTGATGGAATTGATGATTGTCATCGCCATCATCGCCATTATGGCCGGCGTGGCCATCCCCAACTTTCTGGGCTGGCTGCCGGAGAAAAGACTGGCCGCCGGAGCCCAAGACATCTTGCAGGGGCTTCAAAAGTCGCGTTCCAAGGCCATCATGACCAACCGCCGGGTCGTGGTCAACTTCGACGCTGCGGCTAACAGCTTCACCGCCTTTGTGGATGAAAATGCCGACGGCGCTCTGG
>JBDLJD010000137.1:0-11650 GCA_039714495.1 Thermodesulfobacteriota bacterium | reverse complement strand
TACGATCTCCTTAACAAGAAATGGGTCGTCATAGCGTGAGAACACCTTAAAAGTTACACGCAATCAATAGCACCGGTCAAGGTGTGTGTGGTTGTCACTCACTTTTACATTAGAAACCTTTTTTGGCACGGGCGGTCGTTTAGGGCATACCTTGGGTAAATGAATTCCAGTTGGTCAAGCAAGGTTGGTTTCTAATGTTTGTGTTGAAAAATCAAATTGTTAATTGACTTGTTGACCCATAGTAAGGTATGCAGGAATGCATGGAGCATGTGGTTTTAACCGAACGGCGCCCGGGTGTCAGGCGCTTGGTAAATCAGGATAGACCATGACGAATGTATCCGCGCGCAGTCTCGTAATCCTGTCCGCCCTCTTTTGGTATGGCGGCGGTATGGTATTGCTGTTCAAGGGGATGAGCCTGATAGTGGAGGCCCGCCGCCTGGATCCGGGCAACTTCTGGCCCGGAGCGGTTCTGGTTGCGGGGGCCGCCATGGGGGGCATCAAGGCCAGGTACCTGTTCTCCCAGAGCTGTAAAAAAAACCTGTCCAGAATCAATGCTCTGGTCCGGCCCAGATGGTGGCAATTCTTCAGGCCCGCCTTTTTCATTTTTCTGGCGTTGATGATTGCTGCCGGAGCCACACTTTCACGCCTGTCACAAGGCAACTATCCCTTTTTACTGGGTGTTGCGCTGCTTGATTTTTCTATTGCCA
The DNA here is from genome assembly GCA_039714495.1 of Thermodesulfobacteriota bacterium. Taxonomy (GTDB): domain Bacteria; phylum Desulfobacterota; class Desulfobacteria; order Desulfobacterales; family B30-G6; genus JAJDNW01. The sequence continues at coordinate 10,943 of JBDLJD010000137.1, read as the reverse complement.
CTGGTCTGCTCGGCAGCAGTCTCGTATTTTGGAGAAATTCAAATGCCTCTCAAAGCTCAACCATTCAAGGTAAAACCAAGCCTGAAGCGTAATCATTTTCAGCATGTTCGCATGGCTGATATGAAACAGTTGATATGCCTGATCCTATGGCTATGGGTCAGCTCAATGGCTGTCCACAGTGCGTTGGCATCAGAAAGCGTGAGCGCCTCTTACGACCAGTCCGCGGTGTTGATCGAAAATGCCGCTGAGGGTGCTTCTGAAGACAACACTTTACCCGTTGAGAGCGGTGTGTTGCGGTTCGGTATGCATGTCAGCGAGATGGGTAAAATGGACCCGCATTTTGCCGCCGGGTCCCAGTCCCGGGTGTTCGCGGACATGGTGTATAACGGTTTGCTCAGGTATCAGCCCGGGATGGCACCGGCCATCGAGCCGGACCTGGCAGCACATATGCCGGAGTTTGAGATGGCCGCAGGAAAGCAGATCTGGACCATTCACCTCCGAAAGGGGGTTATGTTTCACCCCAGCCCACAGACCGAAGCCTATGAACTGACGGCCGAGGACGTGGTGTTTTCGCTGCGTAAATCAGCCGACAAAAGGTCTTGTGCCTATGCCGGTGAATATGCGGGTATGGCGTTCCAGGCAACCGGCCCCTACACCGTCCAGATAATTTTGGAGCAACCCTTGTCTCCAACGCTTTTTTTCCCGAAATTTACCAATTATGCCGGGGGATTCATTGTCAGTAAAAAGGCTGTGCAAAAAATGTGGTCCCAAGGGTTAAACCAACATCCGGTGGGGACAGGACCGTTTATGTTCAAAGAACACATTCCCGGGAAGAAACTGGTCCTTGCGTCGCATACCGCCTATTTCAGGGGCCGCTCCCTTTTGGAAGGCGTTGAGTTGCACTTTGTTCAGGATTTGGAGCGGCGGGAAGCCCTTTTTTTGAAGGGAGAGCTGGATGTCATCGCCGTATCCGGTCAAAAAGGCTGGATTGAAAGAATGGAACAAACACCCGGTGTTGTGGTGGAAACACATGGGGTGGGCGAAGTGTTCACCATCTATTTCAACACACAGATTGCCCCCCTGAACGATGTCAGAATACGCAGGGCCATGGCCTATGCTCTGGATCGCGGGGAATTCAAGAACACCACCAGCATGCGGCTGGTGGGGGATGCCTATTCCCCGGTTCCGGCGGATTTCATGCCGGGGGGGCTCACGAAAAAAGAGATCGAAACCCTGGGTTTGACGTATACAAAGGACCTGGATCGCGCCCGCCGACTGATGGAAGAGGCCGGCTTTCCCAACGGGTTCAGCATGAAGGTCGTCAGTTCGAAAAAGCGCATCTATCGTCAGGTATATGAGGTTTTGAGGCGCCAGTTGTCCAGGATTAATATCGATTGCCGGATTACCATCGAATCGCACGCCAACATGCACAGGCTGATACGCAAAAGGCCGGGAGCTGTTGTGATTTATGCTGCCTGGCGCCCCAATGCCGACGCTTATCTGACCCGTTTTTTCCACTCAGACTCCATTGTGGTCACCGGGAAAAAACCGGATACGAATTTTGTGCACTACAAAAAGGTAGATAAACTCATCGAGGATGCCCGGTTGGAAATCAACCCGGCTAAACAGCTCAACCTGTGGGGACAGGCCCAGGTCATGATCATGAGCGACATGGTCGCCTATCCGGTCATGTACACGAACCAGGGGTGTGCCCGAAAAATGTATGTGGACTACGGCCACCGATTGCTGTCCACCATGGCCCTATATCCGCAGTTTACCGAAAAAACCCGGATGATACACCAGCCCTGACATTATATTAGATTGACCCTATGAAAATATACTGGAAAATATTGCTCACCGTACTGCCGCTGGTGCTTTTTTTTCTTTTTCTGTCGGTGGGCACGACCTATTATTTCTCCAAAAAGGCCCTTACCGATCTGGCTGAGACCTGGCTGGAAACACGCCTGGCAGAAGCCTTAAAGATCACGGAGGCACAGACACAACTGCTTCAACACTACGGCCTGGAATCCGTACCGGCCAGCATAGAAAAGGCAAAGATGGATGCCGGCACGGCCATTACCGCTATCGAGGTGGGCGAATTGGGGTTCGTTTTTGCGGTCAGCACTAAAGGGGTGGTCACCCTGCACCCTGATGTAGGCATGGTGGGCCGGGATGTGAGCGGGGAGGCATGGTTTAAAGAAGTATTCCAGGGGGAAAAAAAACTGGTTTACTGGGGGCCGGGCAACACCAATATGGCCAGGGCCGCCCTTTTTGAACCCTGGGAATGGATTGTCCTGGCGACGAGTCCTGAAAAGGAGATCTATGGCGTGGCCAATAAGATGAAACCGTATATCTTCTACCTGGCCATCCTTGCGTCCATCGCCATGTCCATTGTCTTGATGTTCATGACCCGCAGGCTGACAGCACCGTTGATATCACTGATGGCCGGGGCGGACCGCATCGGCAAAGGTGATTTGCAGACGCGGATTTCCATACCCGGCCGGGATGAATTCAGCCGCCTGGCCGACGTTTTCAACCAGATGGCTGCCCAGCTCCAGAACACGCTGACTACGCTGCAACAATCCCACCAGGAGCTGGAGCTGCGCGTCCAGGAAAGGACCGCCCAGCTCAAATCCATAAACAAAGAATTGAAAGAGTTTGCTTATGTTGTTTCCCATGACCTGAAAGCGCCCTTGCGGGCCATCAGCCAGCTGACCCACTGGATTTCAATGGATTATGCCGCAGCCTTCGATCGCGAGGGCCGGGAAATGATGGACCTGGTTCTGAAACGGGTCAAGCGTATGGACGGCCTTATCGAAGGGGTTTTGAGCTATTCACGTATCGGCCGCATCAAGGAGCATGGCGAGACCCTGGATCTGAACATGTTGGTGGGCGAGTTGATTGAGAACGCCATGCCGCCCCCCCACATCCAGGTTGTTATCGAAGGTGAACTGCCCGTGGTACAGCGGGACCCCATACGCATGGAGCAGGTGTTTCAGAACCTGATCGACAATGCTGTTACCTACATGGATAAGCCGCAAGGGGCCGTGAAGATAGGATGCGGGGATGAAGAGACCCACTGGAAATTCAGTGTTTCCGACAACGGGCCGGGGGTTGACAAACAATATCATGATAAAATATTTCAAATTTTTCAAACCCTGGCCCCGCGGGACGAGCACGAAAGTTCCGGCGTGGGCCTGACGCTTGTAAAAAAAATCGTCGAGCAATACGGCGGTTCTATCTGGGTGGCGTCCGAATCGGGGAAAGGCAGCACCTTCTATTTCACCCTGCCAAAAAGGGAGCATGATTATGCCACGGCCTAGAAGCATCCTGCTGGTGGAAGATGATCGGGTGGACTGCATGACCATCAAGCGGGCCCTGGAAGAGGTCAAGATCGATAATTCCCTGGATATCGTCAGCAACGGGGAGGAGGCCCTGGCCTACCTGCTGTCTTCTGAAAACGAACTGCCGGGCCTTATCCTGCTGGATTTGAACATGCCCCGCATGAACGGCATCGAATTTTTAAAGACCGTAAAAACCCATCAAGGTTTGAAAAAGATTCCAGTGGTTGTTTTGACCACATCTATGGCTGACCAGGATATCAATGCCAGCTTTGAGCTGGGGGCGGCGGGTTATATGGTAAAACCACTGGATTACAAGGAGTTCATCGACGCTGTGGTCACCATTGCCCGTTATTGGCAGTTGAGCGAGATGCCGGAATAAAATCGTGTTCCACGATTTTATGTAACGCGACGTCCGTCTTCGCTCTGCGAGCTACGCCGAGACAAGTCGTCGCTGTAATTTGAATTCATCCCACGCTGCCCCGCTCGGAAAAGCGGGAGCTTCACTCTGTTCCGACAATCAGCGGGGGATTTAAATTTATATACGATGAGGGATGCTATATGCAGCATGCGCAGGGCAAAACCGAAAAAACGATTCGTCTTTTGCTGGTGGAGGACGACAAGGTCGACCAGATCGCATTTGCCAGGTTCGTCAAAGCCAAACGCCTGAATTATATTTTTACCACGGCAGGATCGAAATCCGAAGCGCGCCGTATAGCCGGCCGTAAGAAGTTCGATATCATTATCGCAGACTACATCCTGGGCGACGGGACCGTTTTTGAGCTGTTTGACGTTTTCAAGGGCCAGCCGGTCATCGTCACCACCGGCGCCGGCAGTGAGGAAGTAGCGGTCGAGGCCATGAAAAGAGGGGCGTATGACTATCTGATCAAGGATACGGCCGGGCGCTACCTGAAAACCCTTCCCCTGAGGGTCGATATCGCTCTTAATCGCCGCCGCACAGAACAACAACTGCAGGAATATCAGGAGAACCTCGAGGCTCTGGTGCTGGAAAGGACGCAACAGCTGGACATCGAAACCCAGAAACTGGAAGAGATGAACACCGCTCTCAAGGTCATCCTGGGTCAGCGTAATGAAGACAGGGTCAGAATCGAGGAAACCATTTTAAGTAATTTAAAAGAGCTTGTTTTTCCCTATATCAGCAGTCTGAAAAAACTGGAACGCAACAAACAGAAAAGCGCGTATTTGGAAATTGTCGAGTCCAACCTGAACTCAATCATCGAGCCTTTTGCCAGAAGGCTTTCATCAAAATTCATCAATCTGACACCCATGGAAATAAAGGTGGCGGATCTGATTAAGCACGGGAAGAGCACTAAAGAGATCGCCGAAATATTCAGCCTTTCGCAGAAAACCGTTGAAACCCATAGGTCAATCATCCGGCGGAAGCTTGGTTTGACGCATAAAAAAGCGAATCTCAGAACCTTTCTTTTGTCATTACCCTAGCAGGTAAGATGATGCTTTATGATTATACCGATTCAACATTGTGCCGAACGCTACGACTCTTAGGCATTCGGAACGTTATTTTGATAAACACGATAACGGCCGTTTGGCAAAGTTTGTGTTGAAATGTTATGGTTATCCTATTAGTAATAAATCCTAATTGTAAAGGAGAACATCATATCCATGAGTTTGCCTGAAACCCTGAATGCAGACTATATAGAAACCCAGTATGCGGCCTGGAAAGAAAACCCAGAAGCTGTTTCAAAAGACTGGCAATATTTTTTCAAGGGGTTCGACATGGCGGCCAGCGGCTGCGTGGAGGGGGCTGTCCGGTCTGAAGATGGCATCCCTTCCCGGCAGGCCCATGTGGAACGCCTGATATACGGATACCGCCATCTCGGCCACATCCTGGCCTGCATGGACCCCTTAAGTGCCTGTCCCACGGAGCACCCGCTGTTGTCCCTGAACGCTTTTGGATTGGACAACGACGATTTGAACAGCTACTTTTACACGGATGATTTCTCCGATACCGGAGGGGCGAAACTGAAGGACATCCTGGCATGGCTGCGGGAGACGTACTGCCATTCCATTGGCGTTGAATATATGCACCTGCAGGACCCTGAAGAGCGCCAATGGCTCAGGAAAAGGATGGAGCCCGTAAAAAATCAGCCCCGGTTCGACCATACGGAGAAAAAGGAGATTCTGAACAAACTCGTCAAGGCCGCCCTGTTCGAGCAGTTTTTAAACAAAAAATACGTGGGGGTCACCCGCTTTTCCCTGGAAGGGGGAGATGCCGTCATTCCGCTTCTGGACACGGCCGTCAGACAGGCTGCATCCCAGGGGTGCCGAGAAGTCATCCTGGGAATGGCCCATCGGGGGCGCTTGAACGTTCAAAGCCATATTCTGAAAAAACCCTACGAGGAACTGTTCAGGGAGTTCGAAAACTGCTACGACCCGGACATGCTTATGGGATCCGGGGACGTCAAGTATCACAACGGCTACCTGGCTGACATCCGGCTGGTATCAGGGGCGGATATGCGCCTTTTCCTGGTCAACAACCCGAGCCACCTGGAGGCCGTAAACCCGGTGGTGGAGGGTGTTGCCCGGGCCCGGCAGGAAAATTACGAACAGGGCCGGCAATCGGTCATGCCGCTTTTGATCCACGGGGATGCCGCCTTTGCGGGGCAGGGGGTAGTGGCCGAAACCCTGAACATGTCGCAGCTGGCCGGCTACGCCACCGGCGGCACCGTGCACGTGGTCATCAACAACCAGATCGGCTACACGACCCTGCCCGAAGACGCCCGTTCGACGCGCTACTCCACCGATGTGGCTAAAATGCTCATGGTTCCGGTGTTCCACGTACACGGGGAAAATGCCGAGGCCGTGGTGCACGCGGCCAGGCTGGCTGTGGAATACCGCAACCGTTTTGCCAAGGATGTGGTGGTGGATGTGGTCTGCTACCGCAGGTACGGGCACAATGAAGGAGATGAACCCTATTTTACCCAGCCGCTCATGTATGAGCGCATTAAGGAACGCCCTTCGCCCTACCGGCAATACGCAGACCAGCTGATGGGTGAAAAAGTAGTGGACCGGGAAACCGTTGACAGGCTGGAGCAGCAAGCCCAGTCAGACCTGGAAAAGGCCTACCAGGATGTACACGGGAGCGACTGCCTTTTTCCGCAGGCCAAGTTTTTTGAGGCCTGGGAAGGCTACAGTGGTAAGTATTCCCATGCTGCCGTGGAAACGTCCGTATCCGGAGATACCCTTTTAAATCTGGCCCAGTCCCTGAACACCGTTCCGGAAGATTTCAACCTGCATGCCAAACTAAAACGCCTCATGCAAGGCCGTTTAAAGGCTGTTCAGAACGGTGAAAAAATCGACTGGGCCAATGCCGAGGCGCTTGCCTTTGCGTCTCTGCTGAAAGAAGGGCATCCTGTCCGGTTGAGCGGTCAGGACGTGGGGCGGGGCACTTTCAGTCAGCGGCACAGTGTTCTGTTCGATACCCAGACCGGCGACCGCTATATTCCCTTGAATGATTTAGGCACGGACCAGGCCGAATATACCGTGTACAACAGCCTGCTTGCCGAAGCCGGTGTGTTGGGATTTGAGTACGGATATGCCGTCACCCGGCCGAATGGGATGGTTCTGTGGGAAGCCCAGTTCGGCGATTTTGCCAACGGCGCCCAGACCATCATCGATCTTTTCATCGCTGCCGGAGAAGCCAAGTGGGAACGCCTTTGCGGGCTGGTAATGCTGCTTCCCCACGGTTGGGAAGGGTTGGGGCCGGAGCATTCGAGCGCCAGGCTGGAGCGGTTCCTGCAATTGTGCGCTGAAGACAATCTGCAGGTGTGCAATCTGACCACACCGGCCCAGTATTTTCACCTTTTGAGGCGCCAGATACATGCCCCATTTTGCAAACCTTTGATCGTGATGACCCCCAAAAGCCTGTTGCGTCACCCCATGGCTGTTTCAGATCTGAACGCCATGGCGACCGGCAGTTTTCAGGTGATTCTCGATGATCCGGAAAAACCAATATCCGCCGCCAGGGTGGTGGTCTGCAGCGGCAAGTTATACTATCAACTTCTCAAAGAGAAGCAGGCCAATAAGGTAAAAGATACGGCAATCGTTCGCCTGGAGCAGTTCTACCCTTTTCCTGAAGAGGCATTCGCCGCGTTGACGGAAATGTATAAAAAGGCGGATACATGGATCTGGGCCCAGGAAGAGCCGCAAAACATGGGCGGGTGGCAATTTGTGAAGCCGCGCCTGGAAGCGGTCACCGGGAAACAACTGCAATGCGTGGGACGCAAGGCCTCTGCCAGCCCGGCCACCGGCTTTCCGGCCATTTACCGGGCCCAGCAGGAGGGCATATCGAGTGAATTGTTCGGGTCTGGATAACCACAAAGACACTCGATTTAATACGTCCCATGGCGAAATTTTTTTGACTACAAAAACACGGATAAAAAGAGAAAATACTTTGTGTCCTTTGTGTCTTTGTGGTTCCGGTTTATCCGGGTTGGGAGTTACTATGACACTGGAAATCAAGATCCCAAGCGTGGGAGAATCGGTTCAGGAAGCCGTTCTGGCGGAGTGGTTTAAATCCGACGGTGAACAGGTGCAGATAGATGAGCCGCTTCTGGTCATCGAAACCGACAAGGTGACTCTGGAGGTGGTGGCCGAAGCAGCCGGTGTTTTGAAAATCCTGGTTCAGGAGGGAGAGACGGTCACCATCGGCGCGGTGGTCGGCCTGATCGAAGCCGGAGAAGGTGCGATTGCTGAAAAACCAGCAAAGCCTGAATCCGTGCCGGCACCCCGGACGCCGGAAGAGAGGCCTGCGCAACCGCCCGTGACCGAAACCGGTCCGCCTGTGGATACCTTCAAAGAAGCCGGGACAGACATGTCACTGGCACCTTCGGTTCGCCGCCTGACTGCCGAAAAAGGGCTGGATGCCAGCAAGATTCCGGGCACCGGTCCCGGCGGCAGAATCAGCAAGGGCGATGTACTTCTGTACCTGGAACAGGCGCCGGCCGGTATCCCCGACACCTTGACCCAACCGCTATCCCTGGAGGCTTCGGCTGCCCAGCTCCCTGCAGAAGAAGTCAGAAAGCCCATGTCGCCCATCCGTAAACGCATAGCCGCCCGGCTGCTGGAGTCAAAGCAGAGCACGGCCATGCTGACGACGTTCAACGAAATCGACATGCACCAGGCCATGGCCATGCGGACCAGATACAAGGAAATGTTCCAGAAAAAGCACGGGGTTTCCCTGGGGTTCATGTCCATTTTTATCAAGGCCTGTGTGGAGGCCCTGAAGGAGATTCCGGAAATCAATGCGTTTATCGACGGCCAGGATCTTATTTATCACAACTACCAGCACATCGGGGTTGCCATAGGGACCGAGAGGGGGCTGGTGGTGCCGGTCATTCGCCACGCAGAGCAAATGAGCTTTGCGCAGTTGGAGAAGGCCATCGTGGATTATGTGGCCAAGATCAAGGAAAACCGGCTCGAATTGGCCGACCTCGAAGGCGGCACGTTTACGGTGAGCAACGGCGGGGTGTACGGCTCGCTTTTGAGCACGCCCATCCTCAATACGCCCCAGAGCGGGATTCTGGGTATGCACAAGATTGAAAAGCGGCCTGTGGTTATTGACGACGAAATCGTCATTCGCCCCATGATGTACGTGGCCTTGAGCTACGACCACCGCATCGTGGATGGTAAGGGAGCGGTGACATTCCTGAAACGCGTCAAAGAATTTATAGAAAATCCTGAACGGATCATTTTGGAGGTCTGATATGCCGGACAAAGAGACCTATGACCTGATTATTGTCGGTTCCGGGCCCGGCGGTTATGTGGCTGCTGTACGGGCAGCCCAGCTTGGTCTGAAAACGGCCTGTGTAGAAAAATCATCGCGCTTAGGGGGTGTGTGCCTGAATGTGGGCTGCATTCCAAGCAAGGCACTGCTGGACTCCAGCGAATACTTTCATCTGGCCAAGGACCACTTTGCTGATCACGGCATCAAGACCGGCAAGGTAAGCCTGGATCTTACCACCATGATGGCCAGAAAAGACAACGTGGTGGGGGAACTTACCGCCAATGTGCGCAAACTGCTGGAAGGCCACGGCATCGCCGTGCTTCACGGGGCAGCCCGCCTCAAGGGCAAAGGCAGTGTCGAAGTGATCCCGGAGGAGGGTAAGGCGTTTACCGTCAAAGGCACATCCATCCTGCTGGCCACCGGCAGCACGCCGGTGGAGGTTCCCGGCCTGGAATTCGACGGCGAGCGTATTGTCAGCTCCACCGAGGCCCTGGTATTTGACACCGTTCCCAAACAGTTGGGGGTTGTCGGCGGCGGGTACATAGGCCTGGAACTGGGGTCCGTGTGGATGCGGCTGGGGGCGAAAGTGACGGTTATCGAGATGCTGCCCAAGATTGCCACCACCCTGGACGGTCAGGTGGGCAGGACCCTGGACCGGATTCTGCGTAAACAGGGCCTTGCCATGCGTTTGAATACGCGAGTGAAGGAAGCCAAGCCTTCGGGCAAGAAGGTCAAGGTCACCCTCGAGACCGACAAAGGTCAAGAAAACATGACGTTTGATCGGCTCCTGGTGGCCGTGGGGCGCAGGCCTCTCACCGCCGGCCTGGGGGTGGAAGACCTGGGGGTGGAAATGGACTCCGCAACAGGCCACATCCTGGTGGACACCTCCTATCGCACCAATGTCGAAGGCATTTATGCCATCGGCGACCTGACACCCGGCCCCATGCTGGCCCACAAGGCATCGGCCGAGGGCGTTGCCGCGGTGGAATGCATTGCCGGCCGTGCCGGGGAGGTCAACTACGATACCATTCCGGCCGTGGTTTACACCTGGCCCGAGGTGGCTGCCGTGGGTTTGACCGAGGAAGAGGCAAAAAAACGCGGCATCCCATACTGTGTGGGCACCTATCCTTTTTCTGGGGCCGGGCGTGCGCGCTGCATGGGTGAGAAGGAAGGATTTGTCAAGCTGATAGCCCATGGTAAGACCGACAGAATTCTGGGTGTGCACATTATCGGCCCCCGGGCGGCGGACATGATCGCAGAGTGTGTGCTGGCCATGGAGTTCGGGGCCAGCTCCGAGGACATCGCACGCACGGTCCACGGGCACCCCACGTTTGCCGAAGCGCTTCAGGAAGCAGCCCTGGCCGTTAGGAAGTGTTCGATATACGCTTCCTAGTTGTCAAAAAAGGCGACGGTTACCTGAAAGACCTTTGAAGAAAGATGAGCTTGTCCTGACAGCCAACAATTATGTTACCTGCCAAATTAATTTGGAAGCCTTTACTTCAAAAAATGGTTACGGGTCACTGGAAAAGATTCCGAATGTGTCACATAGAACCTTCTTTTCCACACAATCTAAAACAAGTAGGCCTTTACCTTCATGTCCCTTTTTGCAAAAGCTTGTGTCCCTTCTGTCCATACAACAGAATTGAATATGAACGAAAATTATTTTCTCAATATGAAGAGGCTGTACACGCAGAAATTGATTTGTACTCTCCATATCTGAGGGACTGTGAATTCGTGTCATTTTACATCGGAGGTGGTACCCCGACCGTTAACCTGCCTGGGTTACAACGCATACTCGAGCACTTTAAGCAGAACTTTTCATTGTCTTGTGATATCTG
>JBDLJD010000136.1:0-11680 GCA_039714495.1 Thermodesulfobacteriota bacterium | reverse complement strand
ATGCGAGATGAGGCCACCGAATCGCGGCCCTGCCGTCCCCATTGCGCGGGCCATAGGTACGATGCTCTCTTCTTTACCTATTGCAAGGCCGCAAGTGGTGCCGCCACTTGACTTATCCATGCTGAACATCATCAAGTCAGCCTCGTTTTTTCGAATATCAACGCATTGAAAAGGAATCGCTGTAGCATTGTCGATAACATAGGGTACGTTGTATTGCTGAGCAATTTTAGAAATTTCCTTTTGGAGTACAGGTACGCCTGTTTCATCAACTTCGCCGTATCCATATGAGGGATTAGTGTACCCCAGAGATGTGAAACCGGAAATAGATGCTTCATGGCGTTTGGCTGTCGCAGCAATCGCATCGGCGGTAGCCTTTGCGTCTACATTGCTGAGAAGCTGACAAGGGTGGTATTTCAATCCGTGACAGTCATAGCGCCCGCCAACCATGGGCACGAGTATCGTATCCAAATTGTTTAGCCGCTTACCCATAAATCCATATTCACCTGCAGTAACGCCACGATCAGCGAATATGTCTTTATAACGTGGCGGAAATGGTCTGCCGTAACCGGCATGATGGTGAGCATGTCTTTCATAGGGGGAGATATAACGGGCGCGGTAATTTTCACCACGGCCGGCAACAGGTGGTGAAAAAAGCGTATCAAAACCGACCATCAGCAGGGCCTCACAGGTGCTTGCCACAACGGCGTCATATTCATCTCCGTAGTAACTTTTAACCAGCTTTCTGATTTCAAAATCAAGGTTACCGCTGTTGATAACTTTCCGCTGTCCGGCTTCGACTTCATCAGCGATTGCTTTACGCAAGAGGCCATGACATTCGGAAATTGTGCCGGACAATCCAAAGGTTCCTAACAAATTATCCGGCATGCCAATTTGTCCGGGAATTTTCTTGGCCATTTCAAAAAGCTTACCCTTGGTTTCCGATAGGTACTGGTACAATTCGATCTTGTAATTAAATTTTTTCATGATTTTTAGCGCTCCCCAATTGGTTTGAGTTTATTTGATGATGTATTTGAGTGGCTTTGACAGCCAATGCTTTATCGCTCTGCGAAATGTTATTTCTTTATACGATTATTGGCTATAGTGATATTGTCGCTTTGTCAATAGTTTTTTTACTCAAATGCTTGCATGGCATGTGATGTCTTTTAGAAAAGTGTTGACATTTATCAATCAATTGCCATACACATTATAACATTTAATTTCGCTATGCGATAACATATTTTTGTTAATCTGAAATTAATATCGTCAAAGGCAGTACAACAAACAAAAACCAGACAAAAGGAGGAACTCTTATGAAACATCTATTAAAACTTGTGATTGTAGCACTGATTATCACTGTTGGAACCAGTGGCGCATGGGCCGGTGAGAACCTGGACCGCGTGATGAAAAACAAAGTTTTAAAGGCCTCGACCTACCCGGGCTGGCCACCACAATCTTTCTTGGATGATAACGGTAAGTGGGATGGATTCGATATTGCCGTTGCCAGAGAAATCGCCAAGCGTCTGGGCGTCAAAATCAAATTCGACACCCCATCCTGGGATGTCCTCACCGCCGGCAATTGGCATGGACGCTGGGACATTTCGGTCGGTTCCATGACACCCACCGCGGCACGCGCCAAAGTGCTGAGTTTTCCGGGTGTCTATTACTACACACCGGCCGCTTTTGTAGTTCACAAAGACTCCAAATACAAAGACAAGACTGAGCTGAATGGCAAGAGAATCGGTACTACGACCGCCACCGTATATGAGAATTATATGAAAAAAGAACTGGTCATCGATGCCAAAGGGGCGCCGGCGTTCGTATATGATGTCACAACCCCTCCTAAAAATATAATATCGTACCAAGATTCGAACTTCGCTTTTGATGATCTGCGCCTGGGCGACGGTGTACGGCTGGACGGCGTGTTAAGTTCGATTCCCACCATTCAAACAGCCATTAAGAACGGCTATCCGCTCCGGTTGATCGGGACACCGGCCTTCCACGAACCACTTTCGGTGGCCATCGACAAAGGTGATCAGGAGTTTTATGACAAGCTGGCGGCCATGGTCAAAGAGATGCATGCGGATGGTACGCTATCGGCGCTCTCAAAAAAATGGTACGGCGTCGACTACACCAAGGCTGCCAAATAGCCCGGGTGCAATTTTAATAAATCTTAATCGCTGTGTCGGCAAGATATGGGGAGCAATAGATGTATACGGATACGGTAATTGAAGAAAAACTGGTTCACAAACCTAAGTTTTTGGGTATTTTCTTCGGGGTTGTATTTATAATCCTCTTTGCCCTTAATCTTGCCGACACAATTTTTGGTCACTTCCTGTCACCGGTGATCGGCGATCCGGCGCAAAGCGGCCTTTACGGCCGCTTTGCCGTCGCCCTTGTGCTGGGCATTCTCTTGACGCTGAACATTTTCGCGATTGGATTTCTGCCGACACGAGCTCAGAGTTTTGTGGTCTGGATAGAGCTGGCGACTATTTTTGTAGGTGGCTTCCATATATTCAACCTCAGTTTGGAATTCATCCAGAGCAAGCTTTGGTTCCTTATAAGCAGGGGTCTCTTCACGACGATCTATGTATCGGCCATATCCATTACGCTCGCTTTCATAGTCGCCATGATCGGTGCGATCGCCAAGCTTTCCGGTAATGGCTTTGCCGTTGGGATTGCCAATTTCTATACATCTTTGTTTCGCGCACTGCCTTTGCTGCTCTTGATTTACCTCGTGTACCTTGGACTGCCGCAGATGGGATATGTGATCGATGCCGTGCCGGCCGGTATTTTGGCACTCACGCTCAACTACGGTGCCTTCATGACGGAGATCTTCCGGGCCGGTATCGAAAGCATTCCCCCCGGTCAATGGGAGGCCTCCCGGTCCCTTGGCTTCACCTTCGGGCCTACCATGCGGAGGATCATACTGCCCCAGGCCATTCCGGTCATCATCCCCCCCACCGGCAATAGTTTTATTTCCATGCTCAAGGACAGCTCGCTGGTATCGGTCATCGGCGTCTGGGAGCTTATGTTCCTGGCCCGGACGCTGGGCCAGAAGACATTCCAGCACATGGAGATGCTGATAACGGTGGCCATGATCTACTGGGCCCTTACCATAGTGATGGAAGCCATACAGCGGCGTCTGGAAAGCCATTACAGCACTGTGAAAGTGAATAAAGCATGAATACGACAAGCAATTCCCCAAAAGTGGCCCTAAGCGACACATCATCCGACGATCCTGTCATTGAGATGACCGGGGTTAATAAGTGGTTTGGCCCGCTGCATGTGCTTAAGGATATCAACCTGAAGGTGCGTCAAGGCGAAAAGATCGTCGTTTGCGGTCCATCAGGTTCTGGCAAATCCACCTTAATCCGTTGCCTCAACCGGCTAGAGGCCCACCAGAAGGGCAAGATCATCGTCGACGGCATAGAGCTTCACGATCATATGCAAGATGTCAATATCGTCCGCCGTGAAATCGGCATGGTTTTTCAACAGTTCAACCTCTTTCCGCACTTGACGGTGCTTGAGAATATCACCGCAGCACCCCTTTGGGTGCGCAAGATACCCAAGAGCGAAGCAAAAGAGACCGCCATGCAACTTTTGGAACGGGTAAAGATCCCCGAGCAGGCCAACAAATACCCGACGCAACTTTCGGGGGGCCAGCAGCAGCGGGTCGCCATCGCTCGCGGTCTTGCCATGCAACCCAAGATCATGCTCTTCGATGAACCCACCTCGGCCCTGGATCCTGAAATGATCTCCGAGGTGCTTGATGTGATGGTCGAGCTGGCCGAATCCGGCATGACCATGATCTGCGTGACCCATGAGATGGGATTCGCCCGGAGAGTTGCGAATAGAGTCGTCTTTATGGACGAGGGGGAAATTGTTGAGGAAAATGACCCGGTGGCGTTTTTTGACAATCCAAAATCCCAACGCACGAAAGATTTTCTGAGTCAGATTCTCGTTCATTAATGCTCTACGCCGGATTCCGTTCCGCAAAAGCCTGTCAACATTTCGGTCTACATGATCAAGCACTTGGGAGATTTTCCATGACTGAATACAAGACACTGGAGGAGATGAAAATCAGAAATCCCCTTCAAATCGATCGTTATTCCGTACAGACCGTTGAGCGTCCGAACGAGCACGTTGACGTTTTACGAATTGTGTACAAACGTAAAGAAGGCTCTTTCTTGCCGGAAAGTAAGCGATTCCGATTTTCCCGAATCAAAAAAATGGCAGTTGAAGACAGCGGTACCCGTAAAATGGGTATCCGGTGGGAAGTATCTCCATTTTTGCAAAAGGCGGTCTCTGAGCTGGATCAACTATTTTCGGCTGAATACAATAAAAAAGAAAAAATAAAAATAATTGCGGATGAGATGAGACGCTTGGAAGAGGATGCGAAGATCCGGCTCGATTATATTCGCAGTTTGGTTAAAGAACTATAGAAAACGTAACTTTTCAATAACATGGATATAGCCCGATAATTTCAATCCTGTTGACAGGATCTGGTTTTTTCATCGTGGAACCGATCCTTGTGGTTAATGATGATATTGTTAATTTGCCTGAACTTTTGAGAACTTACCTTTTTCGTTGTTCGACGTATTTTACAAGATCCTTTTCCAACGCTGGATCAATGTCCGGTTTTTCAAAAGAGGAAAGCCTGCCCTCCAAAACTTTTTCTGCCCGCTCATCCATTTCCCGCATCTCCATGTGTATCCATTGGTCGTAAATAGCACGGGTGCTCAAGGCGGGTTCGAAAAACTCGGTCCGGCAGCGCTTCACTGTATGATCCTGCATCAGGTAGTTACCTGATGTGCCGAGCTCCTTGATCAAATCCATGGCAAACGCCTCTTTTGTAAATTCTACGGGTTTGATCAACTTCTTAATCGCTCCGCAGAGGTCCTCGTCGGCGATAAATTTTTCAAAGCTCATCGCCAGCATGGAGCCATAGGTGCCGCACGCGTGCAAACTGACATCCACGCCCGATAAAGCAGCGGCAGTCATCATCATGGCAGATTCCATCCCTGCTTGATAGTCAAGACAAAAAGATTCCGTCAAAGCGCCTTGGCTTCGGCATGGGATACCATAATATCGCCCCAGCTCGGTTACCATCGCCGTATGTTTGACATCCTCCGGTGAAGCATTGACATAGCCGCCGGTACGCATCTCGGTGGGACTGCCGCCCAATCCATAAACAATGGGCGTTCCAGGATTTAGTAATTGCGATAGACAGATCCCTGCCAGTGTTGTTGCATTGGAAATAACCAAAGATCCCGCAATCGTGATGGGGCCGGTAGAACCTAAGGAACAGGCAGAGTGCACGAGCACCGGCTGTCCGGCTTCAGCATACACCATCAGCGATTCTATCGATTCATCAGCATATCGAAGGGGCGAAAGCGAATCCACCAATGAGATCATGACCGGTTCATCGGTATTGCCCCATATTTTTTCAGACAGTTTTAAGGAGTCCAGAGCGGCGGTTTCAGAGGATGTACTTCCCATGAGCGGTTTATCGGTTAAAAGAATCGTTGCCAAAAGGATGTCCAGATGTGCCGTCTCCGCAGGCACATCGTTTGGTTGGGCAACAATGGCGCTGTTGAAATCCAAAACTGTCGACGTCTGGACGAGCTTGCAAAACTTGTGAACATCTTCTATATTGGCGTTCCTCTTTTCACCTGTAACTTCTATAATAAATGGGGGACCATAGCCCGGTGCCATCATAAAATCGCCGCCGCCGATACAGATGCTCTTTTCAGGGTTGCGCGCCTTGATGGTAAATTGCGCGGGAACCGTTTCGAGCGCATTGTCAATATCTTTTTCGTCGAAATAAACTGCTTTCCCATCGACTCTAAATCCCCTGCTTTTAAAAATTCCGAGGGCCTTTTCACTGGGAAAGCGAATTCCGCAGTCCTGAAGGAGTTCGAGCGAGTGATTATGAATTTGGTCCAGAATGGGCTTGTCAAAGTTTATCATGGCTCTGTTCATTTTTTATTTTGTCTCCGAATTTATTTGAAATTTAAAACGGTCCGATTCATGGCCTCGAAATTTTCCCTCGGTGTGTTTGGAGATGTCGTGCCTGCTGTTGAGAACAGATAGCCGGTCATGCCACGAGCTCTTTCAAGGTGTTCAGTGGTATCCTTTTCGACCTCTTCCGGTGTACCGATCAACAGTGGGCCGTTGGGATTTATATTGTCGAATATCGCTGTACGATCACTAACCTTTTCCTTGAGTTCACGGATATCCAAGACGGTCGATTGTGTCAAGTTGCCCGGCATGATGCCATGCATATCCATCTCGAGAAGCATGTCCACAATTCCTGTTTTGACGATAGCACCGCACATATGGGGCAAAACCCGGGCACCCATTTTGGACAAGGCATTGACGGTTCGGGTTGTCGGAGAGTGAATAAATTCCCGGTAATGTTGCGGCGATATAAGTAGAGGACATTCCATATCCGCCCCATAGAAAATATAATCCACACCAGCCTCGATCAACAAACGGCCGATTTCAATATCCAACGGCACCAAAATTTCCTGCAACGATTTAATCAGGTCCGGGTTGCCATACATATCCGACATGATCTCATTGGTACCGCGAAGCCGAGTAGCAATGGTAAATGGCGAAATGTACTCGCAGGCGATGGGCACCTCGCCTTTGAGTCGGTTCTTCAGGTAAGATATTCCCTTCAGGAACTGTTCCATCCGTTCGGTGTGGACATTGGATTGAGCCACCCGATCCACATCCTCATTGGAAAACACCGTCGTCTCTTCAATGATCGGAAAGACATCCTCCGGCCAACTCACCGTGCAC
Source organism: Thermodesulfobacteriota bacterium (assembly GCA_039714495.1). GTDB lineage: Bacteria > Desulfobacterota > Desulfobacteria > Desulfobacterales > B30-G6 > JAJDNW01. The sequence goes on along the minus strand of JBDLJD010000136.1, from coordinate 4,873 downwards.
CCCATGGCTTCGGGAATGATGCCGCCGATAAGACCCATGCCGACCATGACCCAATCGAACTGGAAAGCTTCGGTGGCTTGCATATGACAATCGGCCATGTCCTGATCTTCATGCAGAGCCGAACGAAATGTCCGGCCAAAGTACCTACATATGGGTGCTTCGTAAAATGGTGCATTGGGAATGCGATCCACCGGTTCCAGGGCAATGGCTGCCGCCATGCGTTCATTGGCATTCATTTTTCTGTTGACTCCTTTACAGGCATATCTTTTTCATTGATGTCCGTGTCCGGACCCATCCTAATCATTCGGCAGATAACCGGCGTAGCAGATCTCCACAGGCCCGGTCATCGTGGCCTCATCGTTTTCACTAATTTCAATATCCAGATTTCCCGCGGGCATAGTTACCCGGACAGCTCTTTGGTCGGTGAGATCTCGGCGCAAGGCTGCTCCTACGGCCGCACAAGCTCCTGAACCGCAGGCAGTTGTAAGCACCCCGGGCCTTTCCCAGACAGCCAGCTTCATCGTCTTCGCATCTATCATCTGGGCCACGCCGATGTTGGCTTCCTGTGGAAAAAGTGAATGATGCTGAAGCTCGGGGCCATGGGCTTCCAGATCAATTTTGTCGATGTCTTTCACAAAAAAAATTGCGTGGGGATTGCCGATATTCATCCCAACTGGATCGTGTAACGGACCCGCACTGATACCCAGATGCAGGCTGTCCATCTCCTTTGAAAGGGGAATCTCCTGCCAAGCCTTTCGAAGACGTCCCATGCTGACGGATACGTTCTTGTCTCCCTGCAAAAGGCATCTGAGTTGGCCGCCCAAAGTACGAAATGCAACGGATTCCAAGCCACTTTCCTGCATGAGAAGCCATCCGACACAACGAGAGGCATTACCACAGGCCTCCACCTCGCGGCCATCCGTGTTGAGGATGCGGACAAAGGCTACAACATCGCTCCCGACATCCGCTGGCGATGGCGGTTCCACAATTAGCAACTCATCTCCACCAACCCCTACCCGCCGGTCACAAATCCTTTGAATTTCCTTGTCGGATGGATTGAAGGGATTGAGCCGGGCGTCTACAATAATAAAGTCATTGCGTAATCCGTGCATTTTTATGAAGGGCTGCCCCTGCCTCACGAGGCACACACGATCATTGGAACTCCAGGGAATAAATTGCATTGAGAACACCTATTCGCAGATTGTGATGCTAAAAATAATATCAAGTAACTATCTACTAAACTCCACACCAATCAGCAACTTTAAAATAAAGTGCCAATAAACTGAGGATCTTTCGAATATCATGTTCTATGACTGTCGCATTATGCTGGGTATATCACATTGTAAAGCCTTTTTTATGACATTAAATGCTATATAAATTACCGTGTGCTTTGGAGAGTATCAAATAAGTCGACCATCAATTCCTCATAAACGGCAAACAATGCTGATAGAGCATTGTATATGAATCGAGAATTCCATTTTACGATTTACAGAGGGACAAATATGCCCATATTAATCCCTCTGAATCCACCGATTTTGTGATAAATGTAATGCGGTCAATGCAGACGAAAGCAAAGGGCCGCTGATAAATAATGGAGGTCTGTCTTATTTAATGACCAATCATTGGGGAGATTTTCCATGACGGTATAACCCTTTTTTCCTTTACCCACCTCTTCTTGCTTCCTTCGTTCTTATTAATTCTAAAATCAAACTAAGAAAAAATGCTTGACATGATAAATTATCCGATATAATATTCGTTATGCGGCATTATATTTCGCTATGCGATAAAATGGAGCCCCACAGGTAAACCCGTGGTCCCCATTATTACCCGTCTTCGCCTTCGGCTACGACGCGGTTATCCGCCAATGCATTGGGCGACATCGCGCCATAGCTTTGCTGACACTGACGCATTCATCCACGGGCATGCCCGTGGTCCTCTGCGAAGGCGGATAAATTGAAACACCGCTCCAATCATATGCTTTAATAATCCATCATGCTTTCTCCGCAGCCCGCGGAGGGGAAATTTTTTATAGCTTACAATAATCCTCATGAAGCCATATAAAATGAGCTTTAGCCAACCAGAATTGATGGACATATCAGATTTCTAAGAGAGGGATTTATGCACAAAGACATCCTTAAACGATTGCGAAAAAAACTCGATAAGCTCAATGTCGAGGCCTACATCTCCTATACCCCGGCGAATCTCTTTTATACAACTGGATATCGCAGCCCTCTGTTAGAACAGAGTCAGGTAATGATGGGCACGGACATGGCCATCATTCCAACTGATCCAGCGAAAGAACCTGCCTTGGTGGTAAGTGACTTCATGGAAGATTATGCACGTAAAAGCACGGATATCAAGGATGTGCATACTTACGGTATGTGGATCGAATGTAGAGATATTGATATTATCACAGGCAAAACAACTCATTCTACAGGCCAAGTTCGTCCCACTCGCCCGGCTCAGTATAATATTGAGGATCTGCACACAATAATTCATAAGGTTCTTATAGATCGAGGTCTCTCAGACGCAACAATTGGTACAGATCTAAAATATATAAAAAACGAAACAATTCAGTGGCTCAGAAAGACGAATCCAAAATGTACTTTTGTTGACGTTACCGAATTACTGTATGAGCTGCGGATGATTAAGTACCCTCAAGAAGTCGATCGGCTTCGAAAAGCAGCATATCTATCTGAAGCCGGTGCCAAATATGCGATATCAAAGATACGTGAAGGCCAATCATCGGATGAAATCCGCTACAACTATATGCGCGGTGTTTTCGATACCGTGCAAAAAAAACCGGAATTAGGAAAATGCGAGGCGGCATGGACATGGATTAGTGTTGGTTCTAATGATGAATGTCGTGTCAAATCCGGTAACTTAATAAAGTTTGACAGTGGTGTAATTTTAGATGGTTATTACAGCGATTGGGGAAGAACTTTCTGCTTTTCCAAGCCAGACAAAGAACACAAAAAAATATATAATGCACTTTCATCAGCGCATGCATTGGCAAGAAATATAATGAAACCCGGCATTCAACTATCTGATATTCATATGGCTGCAACAGAAGAGGTGAGAAAATACGGATTAATAAACTACTCCCGTGGTCACTATGGACACTCGATCGGTATAGAAGATCACATCGAGGAACCGCCATTTTTTAGTGCAGACAATAACAATCTGCTCACACCGGGTATGGTAATGTGTTTGGAGACACCTTACTATTCTAGACATTTGGGGTCTATCCAAATTGAAGATATGATTTTTATTACTGAAAACGGAATTGAGAATCTAAATACATTCTCACATGATCTCTTAGAGCTATAGATTCTAAGTGGGGGCTCACGTTGGGAGAGCCACAAATTTTTAACACTATCGAAACAAGGAGGCCGAAAATGACAAACCAACACAAAATGTTGTGTCTTGCAGACCTTGAATCTAAATTGATTTCAGGGCGGATTAAAAGGCGTGATTTCATTAAAGGATTGATGGTCGCAGGCTTTTCTTTATCAGCTTCCAGCTTGCTATTCAACCAAGCCCATGCTGCCACGCCCAAAAAAGGTGGACTTTTCCGGGTTGCAAGCGGTCAGGGTTCGACGACCGCTACCCTGGATTCGGGTTTGTATGATGACGAATTTCAAATCATGACAGGGTATGCTTTTAGAGGCCACCTGACTGAATTTTCCAGTAGCAACGAACTGGTTGGTGATCTGGCCGAGGGTTGGGAAAGCTCTGACGACGTTGCGACATGGGCCTTTGATCTTCGTCGCGGTGTCGAGTTTCATAATGGCAAAACCTTCAACTCCGCCGATGTGGTTGCCTCGCTAAACCATCACCGGGGCGAAGCCTCTAAATCTAAAGCCAAGAGCCTTATGGCGTCGGTCACAGATATCACCGCTGACGGACCTTACAAAGTTGTGATTCGCCTTAACGCAGGCAATGCAGACTTCCCCACGCTCCTCTCTGATTACCACTTGGCAATGATGCCGTCCAATGGTGAAGGGGGTGTTGACTGGAAGTCTGGCATAGGGACTGGTGGTTACCAGATTGAATCCTATACTCCCGGCGTGGAAATGAATCTAAAGCGCTTTCCAAATTACTATAAAAAAGGAATGGCACATTTCGATGCTGTCAAGGCGAGCGTGATCAATGACGTCGTCGCACGAACCTCGGCCCTGAGGTCTAACGCGATCGACGCGATGGATCGCTGCGATTTGAAGACAGTAAATCTACTTAAAAAGTTCGCGGACATTGAGGTGGACGATGTTAGCAGCGCCGCACATGTCTGTTTTCCCATGAACACTACCATGGCGCCATTCGACAACAAAGACGTACGGTTGGCCATGAAGTATGCGATCAACAGACAGGAAATTCTTAGCAAGATCTTCTTTGGCTTTGGAACTCTGGGTAATGACCATCCGGTGGGTCGCTCTGTGCAGTTTTTTGCGGATAAACTGCCACAGCGTCAGTATGACCCGGATAAAGCAAAGTATCATTTGAAACAAGCTGGAATGAACAGCCTGAAGGTGAAGCTGTATGCCAGTGATATAGCTTTCCCGGGCGCTGTTGATTTAGCGATTTTGTATAAGGAGAGCGCGTCGGCATGTGGGATTGACCTCGAAGTCGTCAATAGCCCAGCCGATGGCTTTTTTTCTGAATACTGGATGAAAAAGCCTTTCGTTACGGGAAGCTGGGGTGCCCGACCAACCGCTGATATGGTTTTCACGCAGATTTATGCCGCAACTGCGCCGTGGAATGAGACATTCTGGAAGAACGAACGCTTTAACAAGCTGCTCGTGGCTGCTCGTAAAGAATATGATACAAACAAGCGGCGCGAAATGTATTTCGAAATGCAAAAACTTGTGGGAGA
>JBDLJD010000135.1:0-11729 GCA_039714495.1 Thermodesulfobacteriota bacterium | reverse complement strand
TCAAGTCCTTCCTCAAAACACATTTTCAGCTAATGCAATGGCAGGATAGCGTCCACAGTATGAAATTTCTTAAGATCAATGGTAACATGCAGCCGGACATTCTGAAAAAGGCCATCACCATGATCAAAGACCATTTCACCATTGCTGCCTGTACCCTTGCGTCATATGATCCGGCCGGTGATCCTGATAGTAATGTTGCCGATGTTGGTATACAGATTATGAAGAATGTAGGAGAAGGCAGTGAATAGCTAATTACTGCCTAATCAACCAACTTCAGACAGCAGAGTCTATAGATCTTTTCCACAATGACGACATTCAGCTGGAAATTGTTGCCATAATCTCGCGGGACGTTTTTTGCAATATGGGCATTTTAAGAATATATACTCAATGACACTTATTAGTAATATAATTGCTAAAACAAAAAAGATAATTCTATTCCATATGATGGAGAGAAATAACGACAACAATATTAAAAAGTACTGAAGATAATAGATTAGGAGTGAGTATTTTTTTCGAAATGATATATAATCCATAAGTTACCTGCCCAAAATCAAATCATTATATTGAGTGTAAGAGAAACTGTCTTTGGTTTAATATCTTGACCACGTGTAACGCATAGCTCAAAATAGTAGCCAAAACATATGCTACTTACATGGTAATGCACTAGAAGAAAAAAATGAATTACCAGCCACTGTAGATGGCCCTGATATAAAACCAGTTACAGTTCCAAGAATTATTCCGCTTAGTCCTCCTTTACCCAATAAAACTCCACCAACAGATGTGGGGAAGGCGCTAAATAGAGCACTATTAGTATTAATGTTTCCTTCAAATGTTAGTTGTAAAAATGCATTTGTGGCTGCTGCTGCACTTCCTGCATAGATGGCTCCTACTCCTGAAGCAGCTAAGCTAACTGAAACAGTACTAGTTAGGGCTGTCATAATTGCCGATTTTGCCGAATCATTAAAAGAAGCTCCTTTGGCAATTTCCGTTATAAAGCTAATAGAGCCAGTAATAGCCCCAGCGGATGCCCCAGCAACCAAAGATTGAATAATCTTCCCATCCGGATCAAACCCATTAACCGGATCATTCAGGCAATACCCGTACAGGTCTGTGTCGCCGCCATTGAAAAATATGGGATCCTTGGCGGTCCAGCGACCGGTTTGCGGGTCGTAATCCCGGTGGCCGAAACGGACAAGCCCGATATCCCGGTCATGCAACCCGCCGGCAAACCCAAACCAGATATCAACGCCCGGATTGGAGTCGGCGATAATATTACCAAAGGTATCGTAGTCCACCCTCTTTACCACGTTCCCGGCATCATCTGCAACCAGGCGCAAAGACCCGACTGGATCATAGGCAAGGTAATAGGTATCCCCGGCACTGGTCATGGACACTGGCACGCGTCCGTCGGCATATTCGAAGCGGGCGACGACATGGTCGCTTTCGTCGAATATGGCCAGAAGCCTGGTCTGTCCCTGCCAAAGGTATTTTTCCTGGATGATGTTGTTTATCTTTTTGGCGATGCGCCTGCCCAGGGGATCGTGAACATATTCTATCAAGGTTCCGTCCGGCAGTTGGGCGCTCATTAACTCTCCTCGGGATGAATACTGGTATTGGGTGGTGCCGCTGGTGTCTGCTTTGCTGACAAGGAAACCGTCAGAATCATATGCAAAGGTGGCTGCACCTGCGACCAGAAGATGGTCTTCGGAAGAATAGGCGTAGTTTTCGGCCTCGATACCCCGGTAGCTGTTGGTTGCAAAGGCCCGCGAACCATTGGCATCATATTGGTATTCCTCCATTAGGACATTGTTTTCAAAAACAGTCAACAGCCTGCCCATGGTGTCGTACTGGTACTCGAATTCAGCAATAGCATTGTTCAGGGTCTCCGTCTTTTTAACGATGCGGCCGCGGGCATCCCTTTCCAACTCCCACGTGAAGGCATCCTGTGTGGCGACGACAAACGACTGGTCTGCAAATTCACCATAACCGTTGAACCCCCTGTTCAGGGTTAAGACGGGGTCAACCACAGATTCAGGCAACCCGTTGGCATCATTCCGTAGGATCGTGTACCTTCCGGCATTGCTCAGCAGGCCGTCCAGGTCATAAGCCAATTGCGTGGTTTCACCGGCATAGGTGACCTGGTCCGGCAGATAGTCGTCATTGTACTGCCATTCGATAGATGCATTCAGGGTGCCGTTCAGTGTTTCCCCGGTGGGCAGTTTGCCGTCATAAGCGTATTCAATGGCATTGAAGCCATCGGTTATGAAATCGATTTTCGAAGCACATGCATACGATATGTCGATATCTTTATCCGCAGTCTGAATATGGGTGAGACGGTCTGCCTCGTAAAAATAGTTCGTCTGCTTTCCAGAGGGGAAAACCATCTCGATCAACCGGCGGTCCCTGTCATAGCGGTGTTGATAATTCCCGCTAAGGGGCGTCTGGTAGCCGCTCTTCATATTGACGGTGTTGAAGGAAAATTCGTGAACAACATTCGATGGTGTTGAAAGACGCACAAGATTACCGTTGTCATCATATGCGAATTCGATTGACGAACTGTCGGATTGTTCAATTCCAATGGGGCGGCCCATGGTGTCGTAGAAAAATGTTGTGGGAGCATCGCCGGCATGGCTGATGGACGCCATAAGCCCCTGGTCATTGTAGGTGTACAGTGTTTCACGATTGCCGGTGGTAGCCGATGTCAGCCTTCCATTTTCATCATACAGGTAATTGGCATCCAAAAAACCTTCAGTGTGAACACTTTCCGTCAAAAGGGTAGCTGGATTGTAATAGAGGCGGGTAGCTCTTCCGGCGGGAGAGGTCTTGGTGACCATAGATCGAAGATGGTCATTGATAACAACGGATGATTTGCCGTTCAATGAGGATGTCCGGGTGACAAGATCAGGGATTTTGTCTGCGTTTGTGTCGGCATAGCTTGTGTCCTCGGTAGATACGTTTTCCAAACCCATAGCCGAGACTTGCCTGCTTTCCCGGATAAAGGGGTAGCCAAATTCCGCGTCCAAGTCGTACTGAAAATTCAACTGCGACCCGCAAGTCAGGCTTTTATCCACTGTCAGGCCGTCTGCCGAGCGGCTGAAAAAGGTCTCGGCATTGTCAGGTCCGGTAATGATCGAAGTATAGAAGCCTGATGCGTCGGTGTGGTCCAGGTAGCTTGTGACATTTCCTTCGGCAGTGGTGACTTCAACACGTGTGGTTCCGTTTTCATCTGTTTCATAAATGTATGTCCATGACCCGCCTTCTTCATCCCTGACTTCGGAAAGCCGGCCGTAGTCATCATATTCGTGTTCGAATCGGTGACCGGCCGGTTCGAATTTGGCGGTCATCAGCCCATGTGTATCGTATTCGAACACATAGCTTTTTCCATCCGGGTTGACGATTTCAGACAGGAAATTGTTTTCGTCGATGACCAGACTTGTGGTGACACCGTAAGGCGATGTGATAGCGGTCGGGTGCTTGTGTTCATCCCTTGATATGACGGTTCTGCTGCCGAACCGGTCGACTATGACGGAAAGATCCCCATCAGCATCATATTCAAATGTGTAAAGGGCCAGGCCTGAATCCAAGTCCACAGTTTTCACGTGTGTTCCATTGCTCGAGATCACATATCCTCTACCTGCAGGGTCCGCGAATACGGTTCCATCTTCCATAATGATTCTCGAAAAAGCGGCTGGGTGGGAAACCTTACGGACATAATGGTTTCTTTTGTCGGCGATATAGACACTGCCGTCATCATCGACGGCAATGCCCCAAGGGCGACGGAATGGCGTAAGTGTTGCGGGTACGGGGTTTTGCGGGCTATCACCGTATGTTCCGTTGCCGGCGACGGTGGAGATGATTCCGTTTGTGGATATCCGCCGGATACGACTGCCATATTCATCGGATAAATACACGTTCCCTGTACGGTCGACCGCCACACCAACAAGCGCACCAAACTGGGCCAGTTCCGCCGGTCCGCCGTCGCCACTGTACCCACTTGTGCCGTTTCCGGCGATGGTGGTGATGATACCTGCGGGATCCACCATGCGAACACGATAATTGGACCTGTCGGCAAAATAAAGGGTTCCATCTTCATGCACGGTCATGCCGAATGGGCTCCAGATGGAAGCCTGTACGGCCGGGCCGTTGTCGCCGCTGAAACCGTAGCTGCCATTCCCGGCAATGGTGGTGATGATGCCTGCAGGATCCACCTTGCGGATACGCTGATTGAAGGTGTCGGCAATATAGAGGTTCCCCTGGTCATCACAGGCAATACCGTAAGGATAGTTGATCATGGCCTGGGTTGCCGGTCCGTTGTCGCCGCTGTACCCGTTTATTCCTGTTCCGGCAACCGTTGAGATGATACCCTCTTGGTTCACTTTCCGGATTCTGTGGATTTGGGTTTCGGCCAGGTATATTTCACCGGCATTGTTTACGGCAATACTGTAGACCCCCGACAAAGAAGCCTCGACAGCAGGGCCTCCGTCGCCGCTATAGCCCGGGATGCCGTTGCCGGCGACAGTGGTGATGATGCCGCTGGTATCCACTTTGCGAATACGATGGTTATAGCGGTCGGCAATATAGAAGTTACCTTCGGGATCGATGGCAACGTCTGTCGGCTCGAACAAGGATGTCGAAACTGCGGGTTTGTCGGTACCCCCGTATCGGCCACTTCCGGTGCCGGCCACATTGCTGATGGTACGGACATTGTTTGCAATGGTTGTTCCATCCCCCTTGTGCAGTAAAGAAAGATCCTGGGGGTTCAGGTGATGTTGAAGCGATAATGTCCAGCCTTCGGCAACATCATGGGATGTCTTGCTGCAAGGCGGGTGAACCATGACATCGCTTTGTTTCCAAAGGGTGATTTCCTGGCGCGCGGGGATTTCCGTAGCCTCCAGGCCCGGCTGGGCAAAGGCCCGGTCAAAATCACCTGCTTGGTAAAAAACGGAATCATAAACAAACCCCACTCGGACATGCGCCACAATGGGCGTGGACAGTGTCTGTCCCAGATAATCGGTGCCGTCCCAGTAAAATTCAGCCTTTAACCCGGGTTGCGGCTCGAACTCCATTTTCTGGATGTTGCCGGCGATGCTCAAATATACATCGATGCGCTTGAGGCTCGACGGTATGGATGGACCGCTGGCAGGTACCGTGATCCTGGTTTCATAGCCATCGACCCGGTTGCTGGTGTAGTAGAGCTTGAGATCGGTCCCTGCAATGGGAATATCTTCATGCATAATCCGGCTGCGCTCTTCCACAAAGGAACCGTTGGATCTTTTACAATCTTTCGCATCGGGAAGCTGGCTGTCAGCTATCACGATGCCGCTGGCATTAGGGTTTTCCGCATCCCCGGGTGTTCCAAAAGGCTTGTTGAAATCTCCCGGTGAAAAGTGTGCCAGGGGCATCCGCCAGAAAGTTGTGCCGGGCGGGTAGTGTGACGAATCTTCGAGGCCTTTTATTTCGTCTTCAAAATTCCCGTCGCTATTGATGTCGTCTGCCACACCATTTCCATCGGCATCCAGGGCATCACTAACGCCGTCCCCGTTCATATCCAGCAGCCGGACAACCCTGCCGTTGTCTACGGGGACCCACAGGCCTTGGTCCCTGTCATAGAACCCGGCCGGGACAACCTCGCCCACTTCAAAACCAAGGAAGTTGTTCACCCAGGCAAATACCGGCTTGTCAAAGCGCACATTCCGGGCACCGTCCACCGAGAATTCCGCACAGTAGGTGTAGGCCGAATTGGGCGGCAGTTCTGCAGGCATGGATGCCAGGGTGGTGTATTCTGTGGCCCTGACGGTAATGGTTTCCAACTCCTGGATATCATTGCCGTGCTCATCCACGGAAAAGGCGCGATTGTCACCCGTCAACACCAGGGTGCAGGCACGGGCGCCCCACTGGTCAGACACTTCGGAACTGCGGTGGCGGATAATCGTCTGCGGATCTCCGTCAAAGGCAGCCACCGTGTAGGCCTGGTCAATTGTGGTCATCTGGATTGGCGCTGTTTCGGCCACATCGTTCCAGGGAATTGATATGCGCCGGTGAACCTCGAGATAATCCTGCTTGCTGAAGACCGCGACAAGACTCCCACCGCCTTCCACCGGTATTGAAAAACGGCCGTCCGCGTTGGTGTAGGCTGTCCCGTACTCGGGGTTGTCCAGAATATTGACGGAAACGTTTTCAATCGGAATGCCAGCCTTATCGTGAACAATACCGGTGATCATGGAAAAACGTTCCGGATCATACGCCGCAAGGGTGGCGTCTGCCGGTATCTGGTCCTGATATTGATTTCCAAAAGAACCTTCAGGTTGGGGAGCCGGCTCGGCAATAACCACGACACGTGCCAGGGCTCCGGAAGAACCGGTGGGGCCGGTGGCCGTGAGGCGGTAATCGGTTGTGTGGTCAGGGTAGACAATGAGCGAGCCTTGGGACGGCACCATCCCGATGGCGGAATCGATGCTAAGACTGTCGGCATTGACCACCGCCCACTGCAGTGTAGCCGTTTCGCCCGGTTCGATTTCAGATGGCTCGATCTTGAAACTGATGACCGGCCCGGGTGCGGAAAAGACCCTTATATCCACACTTTCTGAAGCAGTGCCGCCCAACCCAGACGCCGTAATGGTATAGGTCGTGTTTTCGTCTGGTACGATTGATGTTTCCCCTTGCGCACTGACCGTGCCGATGTCCGGTTCGATAATAAGGGAATCCGCCCCATCGGAATTCCACCTGAGGACGACGCTGTCACCGGAAAAAACTTCCTCCGGATCTGCGGACAGGCTTACCACGGGCGGAGATAAGTCTTCGATTATTTCAACCATAATATAGCTCCCCGGCTTGCTGGCAAGGGTGACCGTCAGTGTGTTTTCACTATGGAGTTCGAGGGCTGAACTCATGAGATATGTATTTTGGTTGAAGTCAGACGGTCCGAACAATACGATATCGTTGACCGCTATCGTGGCACTGCTCATGCTGTCCTCGATGCGTTTATCGCCGTCACTTCTCCCGTTCTTGATTGTGATCGTACCCAGGCCTGGTGCAGCCCGGAAGGTAGCTGTGTAAATATCCGGTTCTTCTTGATTGCGAACATACAGCTGAGGGCCCAACAAGGTAGTGTCAACACATAAACCTGCATCGATTGAGCCAAAGATGCCTAGGACCAAAGTAAGGACGACAAACAATATCTTTTTCATGGCTACCTCCTTTTGGTGGATGTTGGCGTTACTGCTGATGTCATGATGCCAAAGGAAATGAAAAAAACAATCCTACAAAAAACACCAAATAATACGGAGAAAAAATAGGTAATAGGGCGGGGTTGACCGATCAAACTGCCGACAGTGCCGAGGATATAGGCTCTGCTTTGCGTGGAGATTCGAAGATTATTAAATCTCGTCCGCCTGCGCTTGAACACGCTGAGTTGAACAAAGGAAACCACGGTGCTATGCTGAATCCTAAATTGAGCTCACTTTAGGTGGATGTATGAATCTTCCATACCCAGAGGAGGGAAGGTTGTGATCGAATTATTTTCTTTTGGGGCCATGACGATCGACGGCAGGCAATACACATCTGACCTGATCATTTATCCGGATGGGAGTGTTCAGGATGGGTGGTGGCGCGCCAGGGGGCACAGCCTGTCCCTGGCAGACATAGCCGACCTGGTGGAAAAGAAGCCGAATGTCATCATCGCCGGCACAGGGGTGAACGGCCGGATGAAGCCCGATGCGCATCTGGATGCATACCTGGCCGAAAAGGGCATCGAATTTCTGGTGGGAGACAACGACGTGGCCGTCAAATGGTACAACGAACTCAAAGCGTCGGGCAATGTGGGCGCCTGTTTTCATCTTAGCTGCTAAAGCGTTTGTTTCATATTGACTTGCCTGACACTTACCTGTAATCATTATCGTTTACTTAATTTTAAAATTTAGGGATATCGATGATACAATTAATCAGAGGATTCAAAGACATATTACCGGGCGAAGTGGAGGTGTGGCAGCACATCGAGTCCAAGGCCCGGAAGCTTTTCGAGGATTTCGGTTTCAAGGAGATCCGGATTCCCATCATGGAGAAAACCGAGCTCTTTGCCCGCAGCATCGGCGAAGACACCGACATCGTTGAAAAGGAGATGTACACTTTTCCGGACCGCAAGGGGGATTTGATCACCCTCCGGCCCGAGGCCACAGCGTCTATCTGCCGGTCTTATATCCAGCACAAGATGTATGCGGACGACCCGGTCAAGAAATTTTACACCATCGGGCCCATGTTCCGGAGGGAGCGGCCGCAGAAGGGCCGGTACCGTCAATTTTACCAGATCAATGCCGAAATCTTCGGCGTGGCGTCTCCCCTGGCGGATGTGGAGCTTATTTTTCTGCTCAAAACCCTGTTTTCAAGGTTGTCCACCGGCGACGTGGAAGCGCACATCAACTCCCTGGGGTGTCCTGAATGCCGTCCGGTTTTCAAGAAAGCCCTCAAGGCGTACATCGGGTCGCGTACGGAAGCGCTCTGCTCGGATTGTATCCGGCGCAAGGATAAGAATCCCTTAAGGGTTCTGGATTGCAAGGTTCCGACGTGCCGGGAGGCCATGGAGGATGCACCGTCCATCATCGACCACCTGTGCCCGGCGTGCGCGCAACATTTTGATGTGGTGCAGGCCTCGCTCGAATCCCTGGGGGTTCCATTTGTAGTGGACAAACGTCTGGTAAGGGGCCTGGACTACTACAGCCGAACAACGTTCGAGATACAGACCCGGTCCCTGGGAGCCCAGAGTGCAGTTGCCGGCGGCGGAAGATATGATGGCCTGGTGAAAATGCTGGGCGGCCCGGACATGCCGGCCACCGGTTTTGCCATCGGGTTCGACCGTCTGGCCGAGGTGGCCGGTCTGGACAATCAGGATTTTATCCGAAAACCGGACCTTTACATTGCTGCGCTGGATGAAGAAAGCGGGGCCATGGCTTTTGAGTGGCTATGCAATCTGGGAACCCGGGGCATCCAGGCCAGCATGGATTTCGAGGGACGCAGCCTGAAGAGCCAGATGAAGCGCGCCGGCAGGCGCGGAGCGCGGTTTGCCCTGATCGTCGGCGAGGATGAGCGCAATAAAGGACTTGCCATTCTGCGCAACATGAGTACCAAGGAGCAGGTGGACGTTCCGCTGGATAACCTGGTGGAGCGTATAAAGCCGTTGATCAAATAGCAGGCGATTTTCCATTAATCCGTACACAATGTGTTTATAGCCATGGTTTTGTGGATACGAAGAATGGCGTAATAACGAAATCATGTTTCTAATGGAAGGAGTAAGTCATTGTCAGATAATCTTGGAAATATGCGCAGGACCCATCACTGTTGTGAACTGGGAAAGGATGACATCGGCGCGGAAGTAGTGCTGATGGGCTGGGTTCAGCGAAGGCGGGACCATGGCGGAGTCATTTTTATCGACCTCAGAGACAGAAACGGCATCACCCAGGTCGTCTTCAACCCGGAAGTGCATCAAGAGGTCCATGCCAAAGCGCATGCCCTTAGAAGTGAGTTCGTTATCGGTGTCAAGGGCAAGGTGGATAGCCGCCCGGAAGGTATGATCAATCCCAACCTGGTGACCGGTGGGATCGAAGTGCTGGTGACTGAATTGAAAATATTGAACCCTGCGGCTACCCCTCCCTTCCTGATCGAGGACACCGCCGAGGTGTCAGAAACCATCCGCCTGCAGAACCGTCACCTGGATTTGAGGCGCCCGAACCTTCAGAAGAGCCTCATTCTGCGGCATAAGGCAGGCATGGCAGTACGTCAGTACCTGAATGCAGGCGGTTTCATCGACGTGGAAACACCCTTTTTGACCCGCAGTACGCCGGAGGGGGCCCGGGACTACCTGGTGCCCAGCCGGGTCAACCCCGGGCAGTTTTACGCTCTTCCGCAGTCGCCGCAGATATTCAAGCAGCTGTTGATGGTATCCGGATTCGACCGGTATTACCAGATCGTGCGCTGTTTCCGTGACGAAGACCTCCGGGCGGACCGCCAACCCGAGTTTACCCAGATTGATATCGAGATGTCCTTTGTGGGTGAAGAAGACATCATGGACCTGGGCGAGGGCATGATCATTTCCCTTTTCAAAGAGGTGCTCGGCAAGACTCTGGAAGCTCCTTTTCCGCGGCTGACCTATGAAGAGGCTGTGGGGCGGTACGGGCTGGACAAGCCCGACACCCGTTTCGGCCTGGAGCTCAAGGACATATCCGACATCGTCGAAGAGTCGGGATTCAAGGTCTTTTCGTCGGTGGTGAAAAAGGGCGGCATGGTCAAGGCGCTGAATGCCAAGGGCTGCATCGATTTTTCGCGCAAGGAGATCGATGACCTGACCGAATTCGTGGCCATCTACAAGGCCAAGGGGCTGGCCTGGATCAAGGTTCGCGAGAACGAATGGCAATCCCCCATCACGAAATTCTTCAGCGACGAAGAAAAAGAGGAGATGAAAAGCCGGCTGGAAATGGAGCCCGGGGACCTTGTCTTTTTCGTGGCCGACCAGCCGAAAGTCACAAACGAGGCTTTGGGGCACCTCCGCAACCATATCGGCGAAAAGCTGGGCCTGATCGACAAGGATTCCTTCAATTTCGTGTGGGTGACGCATTTCCCCCTCATGGAATATGACGAGGTGGAAAACCGCAACCAGGCCCTGCACCATCCTTTTACCGCTCCTTTGGAGGAAGACTACGACAAGCTGGATTCCGATCCTGTATCGGTGAGGTCAAGGGCCTATGACCTGGTGCTGAACGGATTCGAGATCGGCGGCGGCAGTATTCGTATCCACCGCAAGGAGGTGCAGGAGCAGGTGTTCAAAGCCCTGGGCCTTTCTCCGGAAACCTATCAGGAAAAATTCGGTTTTCTGATCTCGGCCCTGGAATCAGGTGCGCCGCCCCACGGGGGCATCGCTTTTGGTTTCGACCGCCTGGTGATGCTCATGTGCGGGCAGTCCTCCATCCGCGACGTCATTGCTTTTCCCAAGACGCAGCGGGCCGCGTGCCTTTTGACCAGTGCGCCGTCGGAGACGTCCAAGGCCCAGCTGGATGAGCTGAATCTGAAGGTCAAGCCGATAATCACATAAGGCGCCAGAGAACAGAGGCCAGAGGTCAGAGACAAGAAAAAAGTAAGGAGAAATCAGAAGACAGGTCAGAACTGACAAAGACCTAAAAAATGAATCACGAAAACACGAAATCCAAAAAGCACGAAATGCTCAGAAATGTTTTCGTGTTTTTATTCTTTCGTGATTTCGTGATGGAGGTTTTTGATTCGACATTGGATGTTGATTATTGGATATTTGAAAACAATAAAGTGACAACTTTTGATCAAGACTTGACCTGACACTATGGCCTCCGGTCTCCATCCTCTGATTTAAGCCCTTGCGTCTTTGTTTGCCCAGTGAAATTAATTCTAATGAGGAGCGTAGCGGATTTCACAAGGGCTGCTAAAGCGATCTGACAGCAAATTATATCAAGGGTCTGGGCGTTTTTTGCTAAAACCCCTTGTCATTCCCGCGAAAGCGGGAATCCAGAAAGCGGTTAGCTAAATGCCTGGATCCCTGCCTGCGCAGGGATGACGAATGAAACACCCCGACCCCTCAATTATATAGGTTTATGATAAACATCCTCACCACGATCGTGCCCATCTTCGCCATTATCATCCTGGGGTGGGCTGCCCGTCGGAGAGGATTCATTCCCCAGGATTTTATCGGTCCGGCCAACAGCCTGGTTTTCTAC
>JBDLJD010000134.1:0-11762 GCA_039714495.1 Thermodesulfobacteriota bacterium | reverse complement strand
AAATGGCGCATATTAAACTTCCAAAAGTAGATGAAGTAGACGAAAACACGAAAAAAGAGTTTGAGAAATATAAAGCACTTACGGGTAACCTCAGTGATCTGATTCGAATTCTGGCAACTCGACAGGATATCATGGATATGACCGGTTTCATGATAAAGACACTGCTTCAGTCACAAACAGAACTGGATATCAAGATCAAGGAGTACATCGCTATAGTTGTTTCCCTGGAAAACGGCTGCAGTGTTTGTGTTGGAGAACATGAAAGAGTTGCGAAAATGCTGGGCATGTCGACAGAAGTAATCGATCAATTGAAAGCAGGATTCGAAAATGCGGCACTTGATGACGCTGTCATAAAGCTGCTTCGGTTTTGTGTGAAATGCTCAAAAGAGAGTTACAAGGTAATCCAAAAGGATTTTGATGAATTACGGGAAGTTGGTTATTCCGATTCCCAGCTATTCGAAACAGTGGCTATCGTCGGCTATTATAATTATATAAATACTATTTCAAATGCCATGGGGGCGGGGGGAGGGGCGTAGGCAATTCCCCGATTTTCTCAAGAGGTATCAAACGATTTTAGACTTTGGTTTCAGTGTAGAAGGGATTTCACAGAATTTTGAAAATAAGGTCTATCTGAAAAAGTGTGACCTGTTTTTGAAACTAGGTTTTCACGGCAATCTTTTTAAATATTCAAAAAAGGAGACAACATGACAGACATAAAACTGGCAGTTGAAACCATTTCAAAATACCTGAGAGTCCATTCGCCTCCCATTGCCTTAAAGTGGGTTGACAACCTCGAAAAGCTTCCACAGGGCGTGCAGCGGCCCAGTGAATACGGTGGGCAAATGGCGTTCTGTCAGATTTTCTCGATTGTACGAAAATGGGACCTGGCATTTGCAGTTGAGCCAGAAAACATTAACTGCGTTGCCGCACTGTTGAGTTTAGGTTGGGGAGACCTGGCTGAGGGTCTAAACAAAAAGGAGGAGTATGCTGATTTTGTCGTCAATGCCGGATATATTAAAGACCGTGAAACAGCAATGAAGAACCTGGATGAAAACTCCCCCCTGATGAAAGAAGAAAAAATTTCAGCCAAAGCCCTGATTGTAGCTCCTTTGGAGTCCGAAACAATTCCGGATCCTGATGTTATCGTTATTTATGGAAATCCTGCACAGATGTCCAGAATGGCTCAAGCGATGATATATTCTGAGGGTACGGCAGTAGAATTATCTGCAGATTTCGGCATATCCTGTTTCCGGGAAATGGTTACGCCCATGCTTGAAAACAAGGCCGTGTTTGTGACACCGGGCCGAGGTGCAAGAATTCTCGCTGGGATCGGCGACGATGAAATGGCGTTTTCACTGCCTGTAGGAAAACTGGACAGTCTCTTAACAGGATTAAAGATAACCCATGAAAATGGAACCCGATATCCAATCAATCAATCTCTATTTTTCGAACCGACGTATTGGGACGCGATAGAAAAACTAAGAACTAAAATGCAAAAGATGGATAGCTGATCTTTGTTTCAACTGTAACTCCCTCGACTATATGTCGAGGGGTTTTAACCTCCCCCAAAGGGAACACTGAATAAATAATAACAAAAAGGAGAAACAATGAAAGAAATTCCGGAATATGAAAAATATCCGATCAGCGAAGAAGAGATGGGAAAACATTATAAGGCCTGGATGAATGCTCTTGGCGATTTTATAACGGACCTGTTTAAAATCGGAAAAGAAGTGGGCGGAGATGAATTCATAGAACGGGTTAAATCCAACTTTACCATGAAAGGCAAAAAGGAGGCCTCCTTCTGGATGAAAAGGGCCGGAGCAACAGCGGACGATTTCAAGGACTGCACTGACGTTCATAAAGTGCAGGATGTAATTGATAATAATTTTGCAAATTTTTATGACGGCTATATCGAAAAAACGCCCGGGGTTTTTGAAAAAGAGGTAAAAACCTGCCCGGTCGCCAAATCATTCTGCAAGACACCTGAAATTTGTGATGTTGTTCTAGAATCTTACGAAAGCGGAGTGATGAAAACCTTGAATCCAAAGTTCAATTTCAAGGGGTTTTCCAAGTTGATTCCAAAAGGGGATGATACTTGCCGCTTCCGGGTCGAACTTGAAGACTGATCGAACAGAAGTAGAAACGCAGAGAAATAATTTTTCCTTTTCTTTTTAAAGGGAAAGAAATGGAAAGTCCCTGACGCTTTGCATGCGGCATTTAAGTTCATTAGAAACAGTCTACCGCATTTGAGAACAGTATTCCTGCCCCGAAACCTGAGATATAAAAAACCATCAGTGCTGTTGCATGTTTTAATGTGTATGATTAACAACTATTTGAACTGAAGGAACACATGACAGAACAACGTGTCTTTAGCATCCATGCAAAGCATCATGCTCAGGTCCGATGATTTCAAAGAAGGGGTTACCGCATTGATGGAAAAAAGAGATCCGACGTGGAAACGGAAATAGTGCATCCGAAATCCAGGTGAATTGATAAACCAAAGTTGAGGGAAAAATGACGGATTACGATGTAATTGTAATAGGCGCCGGAAATGCAGGTCTTACCTCTGCCGCATACCTTGCCAAAAAGGGCGTTAAGGTATTGGTTCTCGAGCGGCACAATGTTCCCGGCGGCAGTGCGACCAGTTTTTGCAGGGGGAGATTTGAATTTGAAGTTTCCCTGCACCAGATATGCGGTGTTGGAACCGAAAAGGCTCCCGGTCCCCTGAGGAATCTATTTGAGCGAATCGGTGTATTGGACAAACTCGAGTTTCTGGAAATGGATGATCTTTACAATTTTCTATACCTTCCGCAAAAAGGCAGCATTGCCCTGCCGCCGGACATCAATGAAATAACTTCTCTGCTCCAGGGATTGTTTCCGCGTGAAAAAAAAGCGATCAAAGCATATTTGGACCTTGTCACCAAGGTTGCCTATGAGGTGATTGGTGTCCAGTATTTTCAGGACCCTGAAGTTTCAAAGGGGAAATATCCGGAATATTTCAAATATGCCCTGAAAAGCACCCAGCAGGTATTGGACTCTTTTTTTAAAGATCCCGTATTAAAATCCGTTCTGGGGGCTTACTGGGGATATCTTGGCCTGCCGCCTGACCGTCTTGGCTTTGCCGATCTGGCGCTTACGTTTCGAGCGTATTGTGATTTCAAGCCCCAGCATTTTAAGGGAGGCTCTCAAGCGCTTTCCAATGCAATCGCGGATACCATTTTGGAAAACGGTGGATCCATCCGCTATAACTGTGGTGCTGAAAAGATCATCATGAAAAACGGAGCCGTGCAAGGGGTTATGACCCAGTCAGGCGATGAAATCACCAGCCAATTTGTTATTTCCAACAGCTCTAAAATTTCAACTTATTATGAACTGATGGACCCGGAAGACGCGCCCGAATCCATAAAAGCCGAGTTGCGGCAGGCCTCTGTCGCCATGTCATCGTTTGTGCTTTATCTGGGGTTCGATGCGGAGCCGGAAGCGCTTGGATTTAAACAAAGCACCAATTTTATGGTGGGCACTACTGATAATGCAATAGCCTATCAACGCATGCAGGCACTCGATATAAACGAAAATGATTTTGCAGCCATAAGCTGCTACGACCTGATAGACCCGCAGTTTTCTCCGCCGGGAACCTGCCAGGCCATGGCGCTTGTCTTGAAGTATGCCGATCCGTGGCTTAAAGTACCGCCTGCTCAATACAGCGATACCAAATATCGATGTGCTCAATCTTTCCTTGATGTTTTGGAAAACTTTTTCCCCAATATTAAAAAGCATATCGAGGAGATCGAAATCGCGACGCCATTGACCTTTATGCGTTACCTGGGAACGCCCGGTGGAACGTTTTACGGTTTTGATAATTTTATTAAAGACAGTGAACTGTTTCTCCCCAATGTTTCCGGCATACCCGGTCTATATAATGCCGGGTGCTGGGTTGGAATGCCGGGCTTTCAACCAACCCTGGAATCAGGGGTAAGAACCGCCAGGAGCATCATTAAAGATCTCAACGCCTAATGGGAGCATTCAGAATGAAACAAGAGTTGCTGGAACAAATTGAAGGATATGACAACATCAGGCAGGCGATCGAAATTTCAAGAAAATTCGGCGATGATTTTTCCTTGGAAAAAGGTCAGGTCGCTGAATATGTTAACCGGCTTCACCCGCCACAGATTAAGCTTTGTGTGAGCAAGATCATTAAAGAGACGGTTTCAAGCAAAACCCTCCGTTTGACGGCTGTTGACGGATATCTTCCTCCCTTTCAGGCGGGACAATACATTTCCCTATCTGTGGAAGTGGACAAGGTCAGAACGGGTCGTGCCTACAGCATCTCTTCTCCTTCCAACCAGACCGGATATTATGATATTACCGTGCGCCGGGTGGAAAATGGACGGGTCTCCAACTTTCTGCTGGATCAAGTGAAGGTCGGCGATTTCCTTAAAAGCTCAGGGCCTCAGGGAACCTTTCACTACCACCCGATCCTTCATCAAAAAGAGTTGGTGTGCCTGGCCGGGGGAAGCGGGATTACACCTTTTATGAGCATGATCCGGGAAATTACGGACAGGGGTTTGCAGCGCACCATTCACCTGTTTTACGGCAGCCGGACCCATGATGACATGATTTTTAATCAGGAACTGTCTCAACTGTCAGAGCAGTTTACCACGATTAACTACATTCCCGTCATCGAAAAGCCGGGTCCCGATTATAAGGGTAAAACAGGTTATATCACCGCTGAAGTTATTCAAGAAACCCTTGGGAGCCTTGCCGGGAAAAGCTTTTTTGTCTGCGGACCCCAGGCCATGTACGAATTTTGTCTTCCGGAACTGGATAAGCTGGGAATAAACCAACGGAAAATCAAACAGGAGATGTTTGGAACACCGGTCCATATTTGTGAGTACCAAGGGTGGCCGTCAGAGATAAAAGCGGAGGATCGGTTTACGGTCCGGGTCAATGGCTCAAAGTCGTTTGAGACAAACGCGGGAGAGTCGCTGCTGGTTGCGCTGGAAGATAACGGCCATGTAGTTCCCTCGCTCTGCCGCTCGGGTGAGTGCAGTCAGTGCAGAATCAAACTGGTATCGGGCACGGTTTTTCAGCCGGAAGGAACGCCCGTACGAAAATCCGACAGAAAATACGGCTATATTCACGCCTGTGTTTCCTATCCGTTGGAGAACCTGGAAATTCTTTTGTAAAAGAAACAAGGAGGATAAAATGATTCAAACCAGAATTACCGAAATGTTCAACATCGAATATCCGATCATCTGCGGCGCCATGATGTGGATATGCAAACCCAATCTATGTGCCGCCATCTCCAATGCCGGGGGGATGGGCAACCTGACCGCGGCTATCTATGAAACTGACGATGACTTACGGGATGCTATTCGTGAAACCCGCAAGCTTACCGACAAACCCTTTATGGTGAACGTCACTATTCTTCCGTCGATCCGCATTACCGGCGAGCATCACAAAATGTACCTGAAGGTGTGTGCCGAAGAAAAAGTGGAGGGCATAGAAGTTTCCGGAGCGCCCATCGACAAGGCCTGTGGTATGGAATCTATCGACATGCTCAAGAAGGCCGGTGTCAAGCTGTTTCACAAGGTGGGCTCCGTGCGCCACGCGTTGCATGCTGAAAAGGTGGGCTATGACGGTATATATGCGGCCGGCATAGAGGAAGGCGGGCACCCCCTGGATGACGATGTCAGCACCATGGTACTGACGCCCAGGATAAGGGAGTCTGTCTCCATTCCGGTGGTCACCGTCGGCGGTATTGCCAATGGTACGAGTCTGGCAGCAGCCCTGGTATTGGGCGCCGACGGCGTCATGATGGCCAGCCGTTTCATGGCCACCCAGGAATGCGAAATTCACGACAACATCAAGCAGGAGTTGGTCAACAGACAGGAGCAAGACACCGCACTCATATGTAAGACCATTAATTTACAGGGCAGGGCACTAAAAAATGAAACGGTTGAATGTGTTTTGGAGACTGAAGCCAAGGGCGGCGGCCTGGAGGAGATCATTCCGCTGATTTCCGGCGAAAAGGTCCGGAAAGCATGGGAGACGGGTGACGTGGACGCGGCCCCCATGATGGTAGGCCAGTCCATCGGTTTGATTCACTCGGTGCCGACCTGCGCAGAACTGTTGGAGACCATGATGGCGGAGGCGAAGGAACGTCTTCAGGCGGTCAATATTCAGATCAAAGATGGCTGAATTCATTCAAGTATCGGAGGAAAAATGGGCAAACGAAGTGATCTGATGACCAAAGGCCCGGAGCGGGCACCCCATCGCTCGCTGTTGCGGGCCGACGGGTTTACCGATTGGGAAATGGAACGGCCGATCATCGGCATCGCCAACTCCTTCAACGAAATCATCCCGGGCCATATTAACCTGGACAAACTGGTGGATGCCGTCAAGGCCGGTATTTATGCCGCAGGTGGAACGCCGATGGTGTTCAATACCATCGGCGTGTGCGACGGCATTGCCATGAACCATGCGGGAATGAAATATTCGCTGCCCAGCCGGGAGTTGATTGCCGATTCCATCGAGATCATGGCCACGTCACACCCGTTTGATGGCCTGGTTTTAATGGCTTCCTGCGACAAAATCATTCCAGGCATGCTGATTGCAGCCGCACGTTTAAATATACCGTCCATTTTTATATCAGGCGGACCCATGCTGCCGGGAAAAGTACACGGAAAAGATACCGGGCTGGACAAAGTCTTTGAAGCTGTCGGGCGTTTTAAGGGCGGCAAAATCACACAGGCAGAACTGGAAACTTTTGAATGCGCCGCCTGTCCCGGGGTCGGTTCCTGCTCCGGCATGTTTACGGCCAATACCATGAGTAATCTGTCCGAAGCCTTGGGCATGTCGCTTCCGTTAAACGGCAGCGCACCGGCGGTGTATGCCGACCGGATTTGGCTGGCCAAGCAGACCGGCTACAAGGCCGTTGAACTGGTCAATGCGGACATCAAGCCACGGGATATTATGACCAAGGAGGCGTTTTACAATACCATTGCCGCAGACATGGCCTTGGGCGGGTCCACCAACACCGCTTTGCATGTTGCGGCCATTGCCTACTATGCGGAAATCGATATCAACCTCAAAGACTTCAGCGATTTAACCGAAAAAATTCCTCACTTGACCACCATCGCGCCCGCCGGGCCTCACCATGTGATTGACCTGTTTCATGCCGGGGGGATTCCTGCCATCATGGACGAACTGAATAAAGCAGGACTCATTCATACACAACCCATGACGGTTTATGGGAGACCACTTGGTGATATGCTGGAAGACATTCAGGCCGGGATCAAAGACCTTTCCGTCATCCGTTCAGTTGAAGATCCGGTGCATCCTACCGGCGGCTTGGCCGTTTTATTCGGAAATCTGGCCCCGGACGGCGCTATTGTCAAACAAGCCGCCGTCGCCGATGAGATGCTCCAACATTCAGGTCCTGCCCGTATTTTCGACTCCGAGCAGGATGCTTTTCAAGCGATTGTAAACGCCGAAATTAAAAAAGGCGATGTCATTGTTGTCCGATATGAAGGCCCCAAAGGCGGCCCCGGGATGCAGGAAATGCTCTCTCCGACTTCCGCTCTTGCCGGAATGGGGATGGACAAGGAGGTGGCCCTGATCACCGACGGCCGTTTTTCCGGCGCCAGCCGCGGATCCGCCATCGGACATGTGTCGCCGGAAGCGGCGGCCAAAGGACCGATTGCAGCCATCAAAGATGGCGATATTATTGAAATCGATATTCCCAACAAATCACTAAACGTCAGGCTATCGAAGGAGGATATTCAAAAAAGGCTGGCCGCCTTACCGGAATTCGAACCCAAAATCAAAAGCGGATATCTTGCCAGATATGCAAAGATTGTATCAAGTGCAGATAAAGGAGCGGTGTTTCCCAGATGAGGTTTTGCATGGATCAAGATTCAAACACACTCAGGCATGAAGAGGATAAGTTTTCTCATCTAAAGGAGACCACATGAAAATAAAAAACGGCGCAGAATACATTGAAAGCCTGCGCAAACTTAAGCCCAAAATTTATTACAAGGGAGGACGCATCGAAGACGTCACGCGAAATCCGGCTACAGCCCCCCATGTGCGTGCGGCGGCCATGACTTACGCGCTGGCCAGTCAGGAAAAATACCGTGACTTAGCCACGGCGACTTCCCACCTGACCGGCCGGACCATCAGCCGCTTTACCCATGTGCACCAGGGCATCGAGGATTTGATTAAAAAGATCAAACTGCTGAGGGTGCTCGGGCAAAAAACCGGGACTTGCTTTCAGCGCTGTGTGGGCTTAGACGGCATCAATGCCGTTTATTCCACGGCCTATGAAATCGATCAGAAGTACGGTACCGGATACTTCGAGCGCTTCAAATCTTGGCTGACCCGTATTCAGGATGAAAATCTCATGGTGGTTGGCGCCATGACAGACCCCAAGGGGGATCGCTCCAAGAGCCCGGTTGATCAGCCGGATCCAGACCAGTATGTACGTGTAGTTGAACAGCGGGATGACGGCGTCGTCATTCGCGGTGCCAAGCTTCACATGACCGGTGCAGTCAACTCCCATGAGATTTTGGTGATGCCGACTACGGCTCTGGATGAGCGGTCCAGTGACTATGCCATCGTTTGTGCCCTTCCCATCGATGCCCATGGCGTCACTATGATCTTCGGCCGGCAGGCCGGAGATGACCGGCGTGATAAAAGAGAGCGGATCGACTCGGGCAAACCGCGGTTCGGAGTCGTGGGCGGGGAGGCGGTGATTGCTTTTGAAGACGTGTTTGTGCCCAACGAGCAAATATTTATGAACGGTGAAACGGACTTTGCCGGCAGTTTGGTCTACCGCTTTGCAGCGCATCATCGGGCGAACTACGGGGCGTGCAAAACGGGGCTGATGGATGTGCTGACCGGTGCCGTCAGCTACCTTGCCGAGATTCAAGGCGCGGCCAGGGGCGCGCATATCAGGGACAAAGTAACCGAAATGATCCACTTGAGCGAAACGCTTTACAGCTCATCGATTGCCTGCTCGGCCGAGGGCACTCCCACTCCATCAGGTGCTTACATGGTGGACACCATGCTGGCCAATGTCTGCAAACATAACGTGACGCGGTTTCATTTCGAAGTGGCGCGGTTGGCAACCGACATCGCCGGCGGGTATATCGCTACTTTGCCCAGCGAATACGATTTGAAAAGCGAGGAGGTCGGTCACCTAGTCAAGAAATATTTCATCGGGGTTTCGGAAATCCCGGTGGAGGATCGGGTCAAGATTGGGCGGCTGATCGAAGCCATGACGGGTGGTACGGCAATGGTAGAGTCGATGCACGGTGCCGGATCGCCCCAGGCTCAGCGCATCATGATGTTTCGGGAGGGCAAGCTGGCCCAAAAAATCAAACTGGCCAAGGCGCTGGCCGGTATTCCTCAGCGAAGAAAAAAGAAGAAAGAATAAGGAGTTCCTCGATCCCTGGTAATTCCATCAAAATTAGACAATACATGTATGACAAGTGTTTTTACATAAATTCCAATAGTATATAAAAATGATTAAAACAGGGAGAATGTGTCATGGAATCTTTAAGGCGCATTAAAAAGTTGCTGGAAGACAGACCAGCCCAGTTGAAGCGTGAATAAACTGAAGGCAGAAAGATTGTGGGCTATATCCCCGGCGGTTATTTCCCCGAGGAGATAGCCCTGGCAGCCGAGGCAATTCCGGTTGGAATGGTGCGGGGGGGACAACACGGCCCCATCGAACACGCCTTCACTTATGTAGACCATTGGGTGGACACCTTTTGCCGGTCACAGATCGGCTATGCCACTTCAGGCGAAGATCCATATTACAATTTAATCGATGTGCTGGTGGTTCCCATCACCGATTCAAACAACCGCAGCATTTCAGATACGCTAAGCTATAATACCGATCTGGAACTATTCGTTTACGGCGTCCCACATAAAAAATCGGCAGAAGGTTGCCTCTATTTCAGACATGGCCTTGAAAAAATGGCAGACCGGATTGCAGAATTGACCGGTATAGCCATCACCGCAAAGAAAATAGCTGAGGCCATCGACATCTGCAACAGGGAAAAAGAACTTTTGAGGAAGCTCAGCCTGGAAAACCAATCCGGCACCACCGCCATCAGTGCCAAAGATTATGTGATGGTCAACCATGCATCAATGCTGCTGGATAAAAGACAGTTTGTCGAAAAATTGGAAACACTTCTGAAAGAGTTGCAATCTGTAAAAGTCAGCGAGGCTGCAATGCCCAAGGTATTGCTGACTGGGTCGACACTGGCCATGGGAGACAACAAGGTTATCGATTTGCTCGAAGGGACCGGCGCAACCGTTATTGTGGGGGAATTCGCTGAAGGTATCAAACAGTTTCAGCACCAGGTGAAGCCGGATGAGAATTTCATGGGTGCCCTGGCAGAAACATATTTTATGGAGCGGGTGGCACCCGCCTGGTTCAGGCCCGGCCACGAACTGCCGGAACACCTGATCCAAACGTCTTCTGATCTAGGAGTAGACGGTGTCGTGTGGTACCAATTGATGTTTCGTGAATCATACAAGGTCCTCTCCCACTATTTTCCCGAAATGTTAAAAAAAGCAACCGGCCTCCCTGTGATGGTCCTGGATTCCGATTATGACCCGGCTGAAACCGGGCAGATGGCTACACGGGTTGAAACCTATATTGAAAGTATAAGGAAATAACGATGATGACTGAATATAATGAATTGCTAACGCTGTGCGGTTTCGAACCAGATGAAATCCAACGGCAGCGCCATCGTATCGAAACAACATTTCAAAGATTGAACCTTGGCGCTGATGACATGGACAGAGCTGTATTAAGGCTGCGCACCTATTTCGATCTTGAGCTTATGGGCGTCCGAAAAGCGATTGGAGTCTGGCTGAAAGAACTCATCGATTTGGTTATGGCCAGGGATGAGGGTAAAAAAATAATATACTACGGCTATCCGCCCTTTCAATATACCGGATTGGTCATCAAGAAAGCCTCCGAAGCAGTTGGAGACTTCTATGTAGCCTGTCCGGAGGTGATTCTTTGCGAGACGCTGGGACAAATCTTCGGCAAGCTCAATCCGCTCCTCGAAGCAGGCGAAACCGGAGGACTGCCTCCCGGGCATGCTATGTGTTCATTGCTCCAAATAAAGGATGGCGCCCTCTCCCTAGGTTATATCCCCGCCCCGGACTTATCGATATCCACCAGCTATTTCTGTGATATGGGACCCAAGGCAGACGAGTTGATGCAATACAAACACGGCGGTTATCCCGTCGAGTTTTTTGACAGCTGCATGGACTCCCCTTGGGGGGAATGGCCTGCATATGACCCACAACTAGTATATTATTTGGGCGGCCAGCTTGATCAATTGTTTTCTTCTCTACAGGATCGATTCGGCTTTGTGATCGACGAAACGGTCTGGGCCGCCAGCAGAAAACTGGCCGGTCCGTTGTATGCCGCCACGAACAGGCTGAACAAATCCCTGGTTGCCAACCCTCTCCCCCTAGGTCCAGTCGAAGCGCAGCTGATTGTGAATTATCCTAGTGCCTGTACAGGCATCGCCATGAAAGAAGGAGCTGAGGCAATCGAGATCATGGCGGAAGAGTTGGAAAAACGTGTCGAAACGGGCGCCGGCGTCCTGCCAAAAGACGCACCGAGAGTGCTGATAGGCTTTCCTAGTTTTGTTGATCCAGCGCTGAATCGGTTGATCCAGGATGCAGGGCTAGCGGTTCCAGCCCACTCGCTTCTTCTGGGCCCACCCCGA
>JBDLJD010000133.1:0-11884 GCA_039714495.1 Thermodesulfobacteriota bacterium | reverse complement strand
AATCGTAATTAAAACTCATCTCAACAACATCATCTTCTGTAACCCACAACCCACAGAAAGGTGATCCAACAATGTCCAGCGATAACGAAAAGATCACACGCAAGCTCAGAGCGATCCTCAGTGCCGATGTAAAGGGGTATTCCCTCTTGATGGCAGACGATGAGGTCCATACCATCCAGACCTTGAAGGCGTACCGGGTTTTAATGTCGGAACTCATTACACATCATTCCGGTCGTGTCGTGGACAATCCCGGTGATAACATGCTTGCTGAGTTTGAGAGTGCTGTTGATGCTGTAGAGTGCGCTGTGAAGATCCAGAACAAGCTGAAGAAGGAGAATGCCAAGTTCGTTGATGACCGGAGACTTCAGTTCCGGATCGGTGTGAACATTGGGGACGTGGTGCATGATGGTGGCAGAATCTACGGTGATGGCGTCAACATTGCAGCACGAATTGAGAGCCTTGCCGATGCCGGGGGAATATGTATCTCACGCAGCACCTACGACCAGATCAAAAACAAGTTGGAACTGGAGGCTGAATACCTTGGAGAGCATAGTGTCAAGAACATCGAAGAACCAGTGAGGGTGTACAGGGTTCTGACGGGTACTGATGCTCCGAAGCCTCTTATAGAGGAACAGCTTGAGCTGCCCGACAAGCCAAGCATCGCTGTCCTGCCGTTCACGAACATGAGTGGAGATCCCGGGCAGGAATATTTCTCCGATGGCCTGACAGAACAGATCATCAATGGCCTGTGCAAGGTGTCGAACCTGTTCGTTATCGCACGGAACTCCAGCTTTGCGTACAAGGGCAAGGCCGTCAGCGTCAAGCAGATCGCAAAGGAACTGGGGGTCCGGTACATTCTTGAGGGCAGTGTGCAGAAGGCTGGTGACCGGGTAAGGATTACAGCACAACTCATAGATGCTACGACAGATTACCACATGTGGTCTGAAAATTACGACCGAAAGTTGGAGGATATCTTCGCACTACAGGATGAGATTACAATGAAGCTTATGGTTGCCCTACAGGTAAATCTCACTGAGGGGCAACAGGCCAGTTTGCGAGCGAAACACACTAACAATTTGGCAGCCTATGTCAATCTTTTGCAGGCAGGTGAATACTTAGCGCAGTTTAGCAAAGATGGTAATATATTAGCCAGACAGAAGTTTCAAGAATGCATTACTTTGGAACCAGACTATGCGTCAGCTTATGCGGGTCTTGCGGCTACATATTTGAAGGAGGCATGGCAAGGATGGACCGAGTTTCCAGAGCAATCTGGGGCAATGGCTATGCAACATGCATTAAAGTGTATTGAGTTAGACAATTCTCTTCCTTCTGCTCATTCCGCATTGGGCTTGATTCACCTTGTATTGAAACAATGGGATAAAGCAATTGAAGAGAGTGAACTCGCAGTCTCCCTAAATCCCAATGATGCAGACTGTGTCGTAATATTGTCTGTAGTATATAGAACCGTGGGCAGAATCGAAGAAGCACTATCATTGCTTGATAAGTCCATGCGTTTGAACCCGTTGCCTCCAAACTGGTACTTGCACGAATATGGTACATGTTTCCGCCTGTTGGGAAGGTATGATGAGGCGATAGCAGTACTTAAAAGGATCCTCGAAATAAGTCCAGATTACTTGAACTCTCGTTTAAACCTTATCCTCACTTATGCTATGTCAAGAAAAGAAGATGATGCCCGTAAAGAGGCGGTTAAAGTTCTCAAATTGAGTCCAGATTTCTCAATTGGTCGTTTTCTGAAGGACTTTCCGTATAAGGACCAGGAGATACTTGACGGTATGCGCAATGCCCTCCGTCTCGCAGGTCTCCCCGACTGACCCCAATCTCCACAACAATCTCTCACTTCCAATCACAGCCCTCCACACCTAAACTCAACACCCAAGCATATCTACGAATGAAAATTCTTGACAGTTTACACTGTGTTTTGATATAGTTATACATAACATATAGTTCGAAAGGGCACATCCGTTGAAAGGCGGGGTCGCAAAGCCACGGGTCTAACGCTTAAAAAGCTATGATAGCCGGGTTGCCGAAACGACTCATTGAAGCCTTTGGGATTGCATGCCTGAAGGTTTTTTTATTGGGCTATTGCATCGCTTTATTGCAGGTAAGTCCATGTAACGCAATATAGAAAAGGAGGAAACAAAATGGGAAAACATTTTGGAATACTTATCCTCATTGTGGTCGCTCTTTTAGGCTTGGAGTGGTTTGGTGCTATTGACATTCCATATTTAGACCTACCAGAACTGAAAGCAGGAAAGAATGAGGTAATTTACAAAACAGCTGAAGCGTTAGAAAATAAGGGCTAATTTGAAAAGGATATTTAATCTCAGAGGCCAAAAACTGATCTCCATTGCATTTCAACGCATCAATGCATTGTCATCCAAAGCAAAGTAGGGAGCTCATCATGCAAACGAAAAAACTATTCATTATTATTACGTTTATTCTCTTGGTAGTAACATTTTTACCAACTGCTTTATTCAGCACCACTGTTTATTATGATTTCAACGGTAATGCCATAGAAAATTACAGATATAAACAAACTGTAGTGGACAGGGATAATGCCATAAAATCTGAATTGAAATATGGTTACACCTCAGAAATTAAGGACTGGAAAGACCCTATCAAATTAAGAAAAAGAAGAATTGAACAATGGAAAGACATGCGGTCGTCATACAGTCCTGAATCACTGCCCTCTAAAATAGAAAACAATACGGTTAACCGTTAATGCACACAGACGGAATTAAGAATTTTAGCCCTTGCATCAAGTATACCGGTACAAGAGAGTTATGGCGACAGATAAGGTGACATTGCGTACCTAAAAGGAGTTGGCATGTTCAAGCGCATTAGAAATGCGAAAGACGCAAAAGATAAAAACAACACCAAACGATTGGAAGTGAAACTCGAGAAAGCTCCTGACCAAACTGGTAAACGCAACAAACCTACATCGATATCAGTGCAATCGCCAAATGGTGAAATGACAATTATTGGGGAGGGTGTTATTATCGATGGAAAAATAAGCGGATCAGGTAACTTAGTCGTTAACGGATTGATAAAAGGTGATATTGATCTGGAGGAAAATATTCTCACCGTTGGCCCACAAGGGCGGATCGAAGGTGTAATTATTGTTAAGGATGTGGTGATCAACGGTCAGATGAATGGCAAAGTCAATGCCATGGAAACGGTAAATATTGCTCAGCATGCTGATTTCTGTGGTGATATCAAAGCCGGAAGCATTTCAATAGATGCTGGAGCTCTCTTCAACGGAAAAATTGTGATGGACCGTGAACCGGATAAAATAAATGAAACTCCATGACGCGAAGGTATGACGGAGGGTATGGAATACGACCTTGTGCCGCTTGTCGGTGATACCTTTGTTATAACCCAGTTCGTCAACGGCGCGTTTAAATGTGTTTGGAATCGAATCGATCTTCAGATTAATGAGATCAATGCCATGTCATGGAGTTGCTGGGTCCTACTCTTGAGCTCAGCCAGAAGAGCATCGGCCTCAGGATGTGTTAGGAACCTAATTCGTTTGTTATCTAAAGCTGGTTTTTTTAACTTTTTTAACTGGATTATCACCATGATACATTACATTTTTAAAGGCATGGTTGAACACCTGCCGTACAACAGCGAGGGCATATTGAACAGAACGAGGTGCCTGATAAAAAAGTATCTATCCCGATTGCCACCGTTGTAATTTCGTGATAAGTGCACTCGATAGCGAACGCTCGGATATTGGGTTGAATACTTTTTAGAGGTCACTTATTATCCTTTCTGTTTGCCCCACAATAGCCCCACACTTTATGGGTGTTTGTGTGATGTGGTGGGAAGGATATTATACAATAAACCCAATGATTTCAATAATAAATGGTGTTATGGGAAAGTAGGGGAACCTTAATTTAAGGGACTTAAAATCCCTCGGTCTTTAGTGGCTGTACGAGTTCAATTCTCGTCCAGGGCACCACAACAATCATCACGTACAAGGGGTTGTGCTGAAACGGCAACCCCTTTTGAACTCCAATGTTGCAGCGTTGGGGTGAACTTAGTGGAACGTCCATGGAAATCCTTATCACCTTACTAAAGTTTGTACCGCCGTTTGTCGCCGCCCTGATTCTAGGCAACTGGTTTTTCAAAGAACTGCAAAAGGCACGTGCCCAGGGGAAGCCCTGGTATGCTCCTTATCTTACCCCCCCCGCTGTTTTGATCGTGATCATTCTCATTGTGCTGGTCTGCATTCGGACACTCGTATTTTGAATATCGAAATCGGGAAAAGTATCCGGTTGACCGGTCTCACGCCGGCT
This sequence comes from Thermodesulfobacteriota bacterium, assembly GCA_039714495.1. Classification (GTDB taxonomy): domain Bacteria; phylum Desulfobacterota; class Desulfobacteria; order Desulfobacterales; family B30-G6; genus JAJDNW01. The sequence continues at coordinate 7,565 of JBDLJD010000133.1, read as the reverse complement.
ATGCGGGAGAAGCTCGTGGAAGAGTTGACCATGGTCAACCCGAAATGGCTCGAGAATGAGAGGATGGGGCGTTGGAATCGAAACACGCCTAAAGTTCTGCGCCTGTACAGCAAATGGAAGGACAGCCTCTGGATACCCCGCGGATATATGCGGCGATTGTTGATGCTGTGCAGGGAAAACAAGGTAGAAGCACAAATAAAGGACCAGCGCAGGGAATTATCCAAGACAGACTTCGAATTTTCCGGCAGCCTTAAAAATTTTCAGGCTGCCGCAGTAAAAAAAATGCTGACCAAGGAATTCGGCACCCTCAGCGCTCCCACCGGAAGCGGTAAAACCGTCATGGCCCTTTACATGATTGCCGCACGCAACCAACCCACCCTCATCATTGTTCACACCAAAGAATTGGCGTTTCAATGGATCGCGGCGATCGAGAAGTTCATGGGCATAGGGGAAAGCGAAGTAGGACTCATCGGATCAGGCCGACACACGGTTGGTGAAAAGATCACGGTGGCGCTGGTCCAATCGCTCTACAGATGTGCAGACGAGATCTCCGAAGGGGTAGGGCACCTTGTGGTGGACGAGTGCCACAGGGCGCCGAGCCGAACGTTTACGGAAGCGGTTACGGAATTTGATTCGAAATATATGCTTGGTCTATCAGCTACACCCTGGAGGAGAGATAAGCTGTCCAAGCTGATCTTCTGGCATTTAGGCGATGTTCACTGGGAGATTGAAAAATCCCAGCTTGTGGAGGAGGGACACATCCTGCGCGCGGAAGTGGTTTTTAGGGAAACCAGTTTTGATCCTTACCACGACCCTGTCAAGCATTACAGCAAAATGCTTCTGGAACTCACCACAGACGACGATCGCAACCGTCTGATTGTTTCCGACGTGGCCAAAGAATCGACCGTCAGCCGCGGTGTCTGCCTGGTGTTGTCCGACCGCAAAAAGCACTGTGAAACCCTTAAAGCCATGCTGAAATATAAACACAACGTTCAGGCGGACCTGCTCACCGGAGATTTGAGCAATGAAGAGCGCAGGCATGTACTGCAGCGACTGAACAACGGTGAGGTCAAGGTCCTTATCGCCACGGGGCAGCTTGTTGGGGAAGGCTTTGACTGCAAAGCCCTTTCAACACTGTTTTTAGCTACGCCTATACGATTCAGCGGGCGGCTTATCCAGTACCTGGGAAGGGTGCTCAGACCTGACCAGGACAAGAAGCAGGCCAGGGTGTTCGATTATGTGGATAGCAGTGTGGATGTCCTGAAGGCAGCGGCCAGACAGCGGCAACGGGTTTATTCAGAAGATTAAGCCGCTACTTCCCCGTCGGTGTGATTTCGCAGAAATTTTTCCAGCCTGGAAAGCTGTTTGAAGGTCAGGTCGACAAACTGAATACCCCTTTTTTTCATGCGGATGGGGCTTATTGAAGCTTTATCAGTAGCTTTGAGTTCATGTACGGGTTTGAATTTTATCCTGCCCATGTAAAATTTTTCGTTGGCAGACAGAATATCAAGTTTCAAGCTCTTTTTGCTGGTGCATGCTTCGTCGATATAATCGAAAGAGAGCCCCCCTTGGCTCATGTCCACAATCTGGCCCATAAATGCGGGCTTGGCGTTGTACACGGCACAGGCAATCTCGCCCATACTCATCCGTTTGATCTGATCTAACGAGCACCGCTCTGCCCGCAGCATGGCAAACGTTTTATCCTTGGCGGAAAACCGCTTGTGAACCCTTCTTTCAGTTTTCTTTTTCCGAGTTGGCATGATGGCGATCCTTATCGAAAAAGAATGAAAAAACAAGAAGTTAAACAGGACGTGCATCGAAGCCAGAGGCATAAAAAATGGAAATCAAGGTGGAACCAGCCCGGTTTGGAATCATCTATAATGGCATCGGTTCGTCGATCGGCGAGCTATCTATAAAGTAAGCAGAAATCGTGGGGAAGTCAAGCGGAAAGCTAGAGATTTGAGAACGGAAAACAGAGCTCCAGATGACAGATCCCAGAACTAGAAGAGGTGAAACAGAGATCAGGCTAAAAGCTACGTGAGGCTCTGAAGTTCTGGGGTTCCGATGCTCTGGGTGTTACTCTACGGATACGGATTCGATGATGACAGGTACGGCAGGCACATCCCTGCGTCCGGCTTTCACGGTGGTGGCTGTGTTTTCGATTTTATCAACGGTTTCCAAGCCTTGGACAACACGGCCGAACACGCAGTAGCCCCACCCCTGGGTCGTTTTGGACGTAAAGTCCAGATTCCTGTTGTTTACGGTGTTGATAAAAAACTGGGCCGTGGCGGAATGCGGGTTCATGGTGCGGGCCATGGCGATGGATCCACGAACGTTTTTGAGCCCATTGTCGGCTTCGTTTTCAATGTCCGCGCTTGTTTTTTTCTTCTGCATATCGGGGGTCAGTCCGCCGCCCTGAATCATGAACCCCTTGATGACCCGGTGAAAAATGGTCTGAGTGTAGAAACCTGATCGGGCATACTGTAGAAAATTCTCAACGGTTTTGGGGGCAGCCTGAGGGTCGAGTTCTATAACGATGGGGCCAAGGGTGGTCTGCATGTGGACCCTTGGTTTGGCCGTTTCAGTCGCAACGGCAGTTGTGGAAAATAATACCCAGCAAAGCATCAACAGGATTGTTTTAATCTTCATTTTTTTTCCTTTTAAATGGTTGAAAATTGGCATCCTCGCCAAATCCGCAGGCAAGGCCGATGGAGCATGCGAGGATTTAAGTAATAGATTTTTGCCCGGGTGTCAATCCAGGCGAAAAAGTCCCTTTTCTGTGGCCTGCCGTACGGCTTCCTTGAATTCACTGCGCGATATGCGGCGGTTCAATGCATCTATTTCAAAGGCATGTCCACAGGGACGGTATTGGTCCAGGATGTTTATATAGGTATCCACTGAAATCTGCGTCGCGATGAAATGCATAATATCACGTGTTCCGGCTAGATTTTGGGGCATGACCAGGTGTCGAAGGAGAAGGCCCCGCCTGGCAATCCCGTCGCGATCAATGATAAGGTCGCCCACCTGGCAATGCATCTCTTTTACCGCGCTGCAGCAGACCTCAGGATAATCCGGAGCCTGGCAGGTCATGGCGGCGACTGCAGGGTCCCAGAATTTGAAATCCGGCATGTAAATATCGACAATGCCTTCCAGGAGTTTCAGGGTTTTAACCCGGTCATACCCGCCGGTGTTGTATATGAGGGGGATGCGCAGTCCCTGTTCAACAGCAATTTCGAGTGCAGTTAGGATCTGCGGCACCACATGGGACGGTGTTACAAAATTGATATTGTGACAGCCTGTACCTTGAAGGTCGATCATCATGGTTGCCAGCTCGGTACTAGTTACCGTACGGCCGACACCGTCGTGGCTGATGTCGAAATTCTGGCAGAAATTGCAATTGAGGTTGCAGTGGGTAAAAAAGATGGTTCCGGACCCGTTGCTGCCGACCAGTGGTGCTTCCTCGCCAAAATGGGGGTGAAAGCTGGCTACCACGGCCAGTTCGCCGGTTTTGCATCGTCCCCCTGGTTCGTTTTTCAGCCTGTTGACACCACACTTGCGAGGACACAGACGGCATTCACGCAACGCCTCCCTGGCCGTTTCTGCTTTCCAATGGAGCAGTCCCTTTTTGTGGGTTTTTATGTATGCCGGGGTCATAAAATTCAAAGGTCAAGTCCTGCATTTCGAAGCAGGGATAAATCCCTGCGCTACATGGTTGATTCGAAGAATGGGAATGTAGTCCAGGGCTTCAACCCTGCATCGTCTATTGGTTTCTGGCCTCCGGTACTCCGTCCTCTGCTTTTCAATATCCCGACAACCGGTATATATCAAGACGCATTGTGTGTTGACACATTTCGCGGATTTGAATAATTTTACCTGTTTATAGTATTCGAAAAAATGATGCCCGCCCCAGCGGGTGTAATAAAAGGATCTCCCCGTGAACCAAAAAGAGCATACAACACGTCAGCCGATCCTGGAAGTCAGAAGCCTGGTCAAGAAATACGGTCGATTCAAAGCGGTGGATGACATCAGCCTTTCCATAGAGGAGGGGAGCTGTTTCGGTCTCCTGGGTCCCAACGGTGCCGGAAAAACCACCTCCATAGAGGTCATGGAAGGAATCCTTAAACCGACATCGGGCGATATTTATTACCAGGGCAGGCAACGAGATGCAACATTCACCGAGGAAATCGGCATACAATTCCAGCAGACATCGCTTTTGGCGTTTCTTTCGGTGCTGGAGACCCTGAAAACATTTCAAAGCTTTTACAGGAAAACCCAGGAGCTGGATTCGCTAATCAGAAAATGCCATCTGGAAGAGCTTCTCAAACAGCCGAACGACAAGCTCTCCGGTGGTCAGCGGCAGCGCCTGCTTTTGGCGATTGCGCTGATCAACGACCCCAGCCTTCTGTTTCTGGATGAACCTTCCACAGGGCTGGACCCTCAGGCCCGCAGGAATTTGTGGAATTTGGTGGAAAATGTCAAAGCGGAGGGCAAAACCATCATCCTGACAACCCATTACATGGAGGAAGCTCAGGAGCTGTGCGACGAGATTGCCATTATGGACCAGGGAAAGATCATTGCAGCCGGCACTCCGCAGAATTTGATCGAGCAGTACTGCGAAGGGGTGACCGTGACCCTGCCCGGGTATGATGCAGACTTTCCTGAAGTTGATTTCCCCTTGCCGTTCAACAGGGTGAACAATAGCGTCGAGATCTATGCCAAAGATGTAAAGATGGGCCTGCAGGCCCTGATGGATTTCAATGTGGATATCCACGACATGACCGTACGGGCACCCAACCTGGAGGATGTCTTCTTGAAACTAACCGGAAAACAGTTGAGAGTATAAGCATGAATCTAAAGCGGCTCTGGGCTATGTTCACCGCCCGCAATCATGAGTTTTTCAGGGACCGTTCCGCATTAGGCTGGAATTTTATTTTCCCCTTCCTGCTTGTGGGCGGGTTTGCATTGATTTTCGGAGGGGAAGGGCGCAAGGAATATAAGGTCGGTATCTTCCCCATGGCCCAGGAGGAGTTGGCTGCCACGGACAACGGGGTGCCTCCACGCTTTCTTAATACCCGCCACGTGGAATTCATCGCCTTCAAAGACCAGGAAACCGCTCTCACCAAGCTTATGCACCATAAAATCGACTTTTTGCTCAAAGCCGGTTCTACGCCCCATCAGTACTGGGTCAGCTCAACATCTCCCCGGGGTTATTTCGTGGAAAAAATTTTCAAATCCAGCCTCGTGTCCGAAGCGGACGACCGCCTTTCGGACCGCAAGGAGGTAAAAGGCCGTGAGATTCGTTATATCGATTGGTTTTTTCCAGGCATCCTGGCCATGAACATGATGTTCAGCGCCCTTTGGGGGGTTGGATACATCGTGGTGCGCTATCGGAAAAATGGTGTACTCAAACGCCTTAAGGCCACACCACTCACATCTTTAGAGTACCTGGCGGCCCAAACCCTTTCCAGAATCTTTCTGCTCATGTTTACCCTGGTTGTCGTCTGGGTGGGGTGTGATCTTGTATTTTCGTTTCATATGGAAGGCTCCTATATCGACCTGTTCATCGTATTTTTCATGGGGGGGGCCAGCCTCACGTCTTTGGGGCTCTTGATCGCCTCCAGGGGTACCAGTGAAGAGTTTACCAGCGGCATTCTCAATTTTATCACATGGCCTATGATGTTCCTGTCGGAAGTCTGGTTCTCTCTGGAGGGGTCTCCGCAGTGGATCAAGCTGGCTGCAAAAATATTTCCATTGACGCACATGCTGACGGCCGCACGCAGGGTGATGAACGATGGCGCCGGTCTTTTAAATATCCTTCCTGAACTGCTTGTTATGGCGTGTATGATCGTTGTGTTTCTCTCGTCCGGCGCAATATTGTTCTCCTGGAGGAAATAATTCCAAGGTTGGGGACAAGCTTGGCCAGCAGGCGTATTTCATAGTGGTAATCAGGCCTTAGGTGTGGTAGAGCAAGGGTAACTTTAATTCCAAATCCCCGCTGTTGCCAGCGTGGGTGAATTCACATTCATATAATCAAATTACATAAATTTTCGTGTCAGCAGGGCATGAAAATCCGGAGCGAAAGGAGTTACCGATGAAAATCATGGTGTGTTATGATGGGTCAAGATCTTCCAGGGAAGCTTTGCGGCTGGGCAGGGACCATGCCAAGGCGTACAACGGCAGCATCATCATCGTCGCGTCTATGACCAAAGGGACCGAATCCGAGAAAGCGGATATTGAAAGAGCGGAACTGGATCTCGAATTTGAAAAAAAAGCGTGCGAGGGCGAAGGGATCGAATGTGCCACCCATCTGTTGATTCGCGGACTTTCCGCCGGAGAGGATCTGGTACAGTTTGCCGAAGAGGAGATGGTGGACGAGATCATTATCGGCATCAAACGTCGTTCCAAAGTCGAGAAGCTGGTTTTCGGATCCACGGCCCAGTTTGTGATTCTGAAGTCACACTGCCCGGTGGTGACGGTTAAGTAGCAACAGAGACCAGAGGACGGAGGACAGAGGCCAGAACAGAACCACAGAACCTCATACCTCAAAGGTCGGCGTTATAGTAAGTAGTAAGGAGTAGGCAGTAGGGAGAAACCGGATGCTAAAAGATGAACGTCCAACATCGAACATCCAACCACTAAGACTCAAAGACACAAAGGGGTTGAATTTTTCTTAGAGACTTTGTGGCTTCGTGGCCACTTGATCAATGGTTGCTGATAATCAACCTGGGAATGGTTATAGGAGAGACGAACCATATGGCAATAAGTATATTGGAATTGGCGGCCGAAAGGGTGGTCGTGTTTGACGGGGCCATGGGGACAATGCTGCTGGCATCGGGCCTGCCCACCGGCGGAACGCCCGAACTCTGGAATCTGGAACAACCCGGCATCGTCGAGAACATTCACCAACAGTATTATGATGCCGGCTCGGATGTTGTTCACACCAACACCTTTGGCGGCACTTTCCTGAAACTCGCTGACAAGGGGCATGAGGACAAAACGGAACAGGTGAATGCAGCGGCCGTGAAAATTGCCAGAAAAGCCTGCCCCCCGGGCAGGTTTGTTGCCGGCGACATAGGCCCCACCGGCAGGATGCTCCCACCGGTGGGCACGGCGAGCGTGGAAGAACTCGAGGAGGCGTTTTATCAGCAGGCAAAAGCCTTAGTGCAGGGTGGGGCGGATCTCATCAGTATCGAAACCATGTTTTCGTTGGAAGAGTCCCTGGCGGCAGTCAGATCGGCAAAAAAGGCCGGCGACTGTCCGGTTGTGGCCGCCGTCACCTACAACAAAACACCCAACGGCTTTTTCACCATGATGGGCGAAAGCGTGGCCCAAAGCGCCGAGGCCTTTGGGAATGCGGGGGCAGATGTGTTTGCCAGCAACTGCACATTGGGAAGTAGCGACATGCTGGACCTGGTCAAAGACATGAAAGCCGCTACAAGCCTTCCTGTGCTGATTCAGCCCAATGCCGGCAAACCGGTTGCCGATGACGATGGTCCCACGCGGTATGAGCAGACCGCACTGGAGTTTGCCCAGGATATCAAGCGCCTGGTCGATGCCGGAGCGGA
>JBDLJD010000132.1:0-11928 GCA_039714495.1 Thermodesulfobacteriota bacterium | reverse complement strand
TTTCTGAACACTTCCTTTGAAAAGGGGCCGATCGAGGGGCGCAAGGTGAATCTGGCGCCCATGGTGGCTGACTTTTATGCGAACATGGGGTGGGATGAAAGCGGCCGGCCCACAGAAGCAACTCTGAAGCGATTTGATCTGAAAATATAATACCATAAGGATATGACTTGGAATAGGGAGGACAAAATGAAATCCGGAGGACTGACCGGGAACATATACAGGCCGCTATCCACAGACCAGGTAGAGACAATTCACGAGCGGGCGCTCGATTTGTTAGAAGAGGGCGGCATGACCTATGAAGAGGGGCTGGAAGATGTGCTGACTGTCCTGAACGACGCCGGCTGCAGAACAGATGCGTCGCAAAATAGAATTTATTTTCCCCGTGGCCTGGTGGAAGAGATGGTTGCCCAGGCACCGGGTGAATTCGTCCTTTACAGCCGGAATGGCGAAAACGATCTGAAATTGGGCAAAAACAGGGTGTATGCAGGGACCGGGGGGACTGCCATTAAAATTTTAGACCTGGATACGGGTGAGGCCCGCCAGACGGTCCTGAAAGATTCTCACAATGTGGCCCGCATTGTCGACCAAATGCAGCATATCCATTTTTTCCAGTCTCCCTGCGTGCCCCATGATCTGCCCATTGAACACTATGACGTCAACATCATCTTTTCGGCCATGATGGCCACCCAGAAGCACATCATGCTCGGGTTCAATTTTGATACCACCTTTCGTGAAACATACAACATGGTGTGCCGCATCGTGGGCGGCGAGGACGTGTTAAGGCAAAAGCCGGTCATTTCCAATTCCGCCTGTATTATCATCAGCCCTTTGAAATTCTGCACCCAATCGACCCGCAACGTGCTCACCGCCGGGGAACTGGGCATTCCCACCACGGTAACCAGCGCGCCCATGAGCGGCAGCACCTCACCCATGACCATGGCCGGGACGCTCTTGCAGACGCATGCCGAAGAACTGGCCGCCATTACCCTGCTGCAGGTGCATTACCCGGGGGCCAAGGTGCTGTACGGCGGTTTGCCGGCCATGGCGGATATGCGTTCCATGGGCTACCAGGGGGGCGGGGTGGAGTGCGGCATGATGACTGCGGCCATTCACCAGCTCAGCCAGCACATCGACGTGCCCAATTACTGCAGCTCGGGTTTGAGCGATGCCAAGATTCCCGATGCCCAGGCCGGCTGGGAAAAGGCTTACACCACCTGCCTGGCTGTCATCAGCGGCAACAACTACATTCACCATGCGGCAGGTATGCTGGAATCCATGCTTTGCATCTCTTATGAACAATATATTCTTGACGATGAAATCATCGGCCAGGGATGCAAGATACTGGAGGGTATCAACACGGATGACGACCATCTGGCCTATGACGCGATTATGGAAGTGGGGCCGGGCGGGCACTACCTGGCATCCGACCACACAATGCGGCACATGCGCAGCGAGTATTTCACGGGCAACGGCATCAGTGACAAGGGCAGCCGTGACGACTGGTCTGAAGGCGGCGCCCTTTCCGCCCGGGAGCGGGCCGTCACCATGGCCATGGAGATATTGGATCAACCCCTGTCCCCGGGAATTGATCCCGAGATCGAAAAACAAATCAGGAAGGACTTTAAGATCTACCTGTCAATTTGAGGCATTCATGCAAACACACAAAATTTGTATCTGTCCTCAGTCCTCCGTCCTTTGGGGCTCTGAGGTTCTGAGACTCTGTAGGTCTGTGGATCTGTAGCTCTGGATAGCGCTGACGCTTCACTGCGTGTCCCGCCTTCGCGGGAATGACGTTAAGCAGGAAGCGCTCTGTCTACTCCCGTCTCTGACCTCCGGTCTCTGGCTATCTGTTTTCCCACTCCGGCGTTTCCTTGTTTAAAAACGCCTTGATGCCGTTCTGGGCATCTTCGGCCAGGTTGTTCAAGGCGATGGTGTGCTTGGCGTAATTCCAGGCTGCAGCGTCGGCCTGGATCAGCTCTGCCACCATGTTTTTGGAAAGGGCGTTGATTTTTTCAGGGTTGTTGAGGGTCAGAGTACAGACGGACCCTTGAGTTTCACACAATATTTCCTTGTAGTCCATGGCATGCTCCTGTCTTTTTAACATTTGTAATAAACCACAAAGACACAAAGGACACAAAGATTTATTCAAAGTGTTTTTGGCCTGTTGTGGTTGAGTTTTATTCCAACATGTAAAGCCTGGTCCTCCGTGTCAAGCCAGAGAAACTAGGCTTGGCCACATACCAACATTCTGGAGTGCTGGAGTAATGGAGTGTTGGGTTGCAGGTTGCGAATTGCTGGTTAAGTTCACCCTACTCCCTACTCCTTACTGCTTACTGGTCTTCTGTAACTCCGTCCTCTGGCAATTTGTCTTGTCATCCCCCATTAATCCACTACTCCAATACTCCATTTAAAAATCGGGCAGCCCCATGTCCGGTGTTTTTTCTTTGATGGAACCGGCGTCGGATCCCATGAAATCGGTGGTGACGATATTTTCACAGATATTCTTGATGACATCCAGCACCTTCAGATGGTCCGGGTGCTGCCGGTAGCGTTCCAGGGATTCCGGGTTGGCGAAAAGAGACACCAGTGCAAAATCATACGCCCTTTCTGATGGGATGATATTGCGACCGAACTCATAAACCAGGATTTCGGATATTTTGTTGGGCAGGTCGTCGAGAAGCGCTTCCAGTTTCTCTATATCGCTCTCTGCAGCATCGGGTTTGAATTTCAATAACACCACATGGTTAAGCATCGGGTTTTCCTCCTCTTCATTAGAAACAGTGGGCCGTAATTAAAAAATAGTGTTCCTATTTCCAAACAGGAGATAGTAAACATCAACCGTGCGACTGCATGTTTCTAATGCGTATGATAATTTGGTAATCTTGGATGTTTCATGCTTGGTTGTGCGCACAAGGGCATGAAATATCCTTTTTAGGAATATAGCACATTTTGTTTAAAGTATTTGCAATAATAACGATTGATATCGAAATTCAGTTCACGTTTTGGTAGGGATAAACCCCTGCACTACAAGACAGTCGGCTGAATGCCATGTAGCCCAGGGCTTCACAGCCTGTAAAAATTACACCTCAAGTCGATAATGACGGATTACGGCCGTGCAATATCAGCGATGTCGCTTTTCAGCAGGCGGGCGATCTCTTTGGGCGACATCTTCAGCATGGTGCCGCGCTGCCCACCGTTGATGACCACACTGTCGCAGGCCAAAAGGCGGCTGTGCATGACAGAGGGCAGGGGTGTAGTCAATCCAAAGGGGCTGATGCCGCCCACTTTGTAGCCGGTCAGACGCTCGGCCGAAGCCGGCAATGCCAATTCCGTCCGCTTGGCTTTACAAGCCCTGGCCATGCGCTTGAGGTCCAGTTCACGGTCTCCGGGCATCAGGGCCAGGGCGTTTTGTTTTTCCCCCAGCCGAACCACCAGCGTTTTAATGGTGCGGTCAAGGGGGAAGCCCACGGCCTGTGCGGCGAACACGGCTCCCTTGCGGTCGTGATCGTATTTAATGACCTCAAATACAGCGCCCTGGCTCGTTAGAAATTTTATCGCACGAGTTGACATATTGGATTGCTTGATTATCATCTGCATATTGATTTGACAACCACATCGTTGCCGGCGTCATTGCTTCCGGCGGCAAGGCATGATCATTTTTCGAGGGAGGATCCAATGGGCTATACCAAGAGTGATTACAAGGAAGATGTCGACAGGGCTACGGCTGTATTCGAAACCAACATGGGGACGTTCGAGGCGGAGCTTTATGCAAAAGAGTGTCCGGAAACCGTTTGGAATTTTATCAATCTGGCAGAAGGGCGACAGGAAACGGACCGTCAGGGGAATTTTTATGACGGCCTCTCTTTTCACCGTGTCATCGAAGGGTTTGTGATTCAGGGGGGCTGCCCTCAGGGCACCGGCACAGGCGGGCCCGGATATCGTTTCAAGGATGAATTCGACGGCTCTCTCCGGCATTCGGGTGAAGGCGTGCTTTCCATGGCCAATGCCGGACCCGGAACCAACGGAAGTCAGTTTTTTGTTACCCTAGGGCCCACGCCTCATCTGGATGACCGCCATTCGGTATTCGGCAAGGTTATCAAAGGGTTGGATGTGGTCGGCAAGATTGGCGCCGTCCAGACCGGTCCCATGGACAAGCCTGTCGAGCCTGTGGTGATGGAAAGTGTCACCATAAAGCGTTCGTAAAAAAAAGCCACGAAGCCACAAAAGCTCAAAGACTAATTTTCAAACATTAAAGGCACAAAGAGATTTATTTCTTTGTGCCTTTGATTTTTTGTAGCCATATAAATTAAGCGCGAATGGAGCTGCGGTCTTCCTTTTCTTTTATGATCTCCATGAGATAGCGACCATAGGCGTTTTTCTGCATGGGGGCGGCAATTTCCTGAAGCTGTTCGCTGTCGATATAGCCCAAGCGGTAAGCGATTTCTTCGACACATGAAATCCGGACCCCCTGGCGATCCTGAATCGCCTGAATAAAGCTGGCAGCCTGCTGCAGAGCCTCGTCCGTACCTGTATCCAGCCACGCAAACCCGCGTCCGATCAATTCGACTTTCAGCATTCCCCGTTCCAGATAGACCATGTTGACATCGGTGATTTCCAGCTCTCCGCGGGCGGATGGCTTGAGTTCCTCGGCGATCTTGATCACATCGTTGTCGTAGACGTAGAGGCCGGGTACGGCATAGCTGGATTTGGGGTGCGCGGGCTTTTCCTCTATGCCGATGACGTTCTGTTCGCTGTCGAACTCGACAACACCATAGCGCTCGGGATCGCTCACCCGGTAACCGAAGATACGCCCCCCCTTGTCGATGGCCATGGCTTTTTTTAGAATTGTCGGCAGGTTGTAGCCCTGGAAAATATTGTCCCCCAGGATGAGGCAAACGTTGTCTTTGCCGATGAATTCCTTGCCGATGATAAAGGCCTGGGCGAGTCCCTCGGGCCGAGGTTGTTCTTTGTATGTAAAATGTATGCCCAGGCGGGAGCCGTTACCCAGGAGTTTCTGGAATAGGGGCAGATCTTCAGGGGTGGATATGATCAGAATATCACGGATGCCCGCCAGCATAAGAACGGATAGCGGGTAATATATCATGGGTTTGTCGTACACGGGCAGGAGCTGCTTGCTCACAACCCGGGTTATTGGATAAAGCCGGGTACCTGATCCGCCGGCCAGGATTATTCCTTTCATACTATCTCCCTGTTATCAGAATAGAATATTAAGGTGCTTCCATGCGGTTGAGGAAATGGGAATAATGTTTATTTTTATCTTTAAGAAAACATTTTAAATAACTTAAATTATTGTTTATACTCTCATGATATAAATTTTTTCCAATGCCCCATCGGCTTTGGAAATGGCCGGTGAGATAGTGGTCCACACCATCCAGGTCTTTGGCAAGCCTGCCTTTCATGTGTTCATTGAAAATCAGTGAATCCTCTAAAAGCTCAATCTCGCTGTTGTAGGCCTTTATTTCGGCTTCCCTGAATTCCTGGTACAGGAATCTCAATTTTTCCAGGTAGCAGCGGTCTGCTGTCTGTCCAATCAGGTCGGCAGTGGCCAGCATTTTGCCCATGCGTGCATTGCTTTGGGTTTTAAAGGCGATGCTTGTAATCGGCAGGTTCAGGTCGGTGCACAGGACAGCTGTCCGGCACTTTCGATAATCATAGCTTGAGAAGCCATTGTTTTTCAAATAGGACCGCATAAAGGCAATTCCCCTGGCGATATGCACCTGGGCGAACTGGGCACCGGTTCCCCTGGTTTCCGATGCCTGCTGAATGTAGCCTACATCATGCATCAGGGCTGCGACCAGGCCCAGAAGGATGTCCCTTTTCTGCAGGGTTATGCCGTTTGTCTGGGCGCCGTGGATCAGCCTGGCCATGGCCAGCAATGTGTCTGTGGTGTGCTTGAGATCGTGGTAACGCGTGTTGCACTTCCGGTAACCCGGATATTGACCGGAAAACAGCTTTACGATGTCATGGAATACATTTTCAATGGGTTTGACATCGAGTCCGGGGTCCAGGGCCAACACGATTTTTTTCACTTCCGCGAAAACGCTGGAAGGATTTTCCATGGTCACCAGGTTCGCAAGACGGGGAGTATCATTGGGCTGGTGTTTGAGAACGGTCTGTCTGGCGGCTTTTGGGAGCATGGTAATGGCAACAGCCCTTTAGCGTATGATTTTCGATTGCACCGCCTCTGGGTTGGAATGCGGTGGTTTTTCTTACGAACCAGAGCCCAAATAGTCAATAAAAATTGTAGAACAATTTTTATTCAACCCAAAAGATCTCCCGGGCAGTAAAACTGCCCGGGAGATTTTTTGGTTAGGCCACTTCCTGGTATTCCGCGTCCACCACATCGTCATCGCCGCGGGGCTGTGCACCGGAAGGGCCGGTTTTCTGTGTGTCGGGTCCGTCAGCAGCCCCCTCCTGGGGACTTTGGCTGTTCTGATAGGCGGCTGCAGTGATGGTGTGGGCTGCCTGGGACAGGCCTTCGGACAGGCGGCGGATGTCGGCTGCATTGTCTCCTTTGGCCGCATCCTTGAGCTGTCCGATAAGGCCCTCAACCTCCGAACGGGCGGCGGGGTCCACAGCGGTCCCCATTTCAGCCAGTGATTTCTCGGTGCTGTAGATCAGGGCGTCTGCGCTGTTCCTGGCTTCGATCAGCTCTTTTTTGCCGAGGTCCTCATCAGCATGCAGTTCGGCATCGCGCACCAAGCGGTCAATTTCATCCTGGGAGAGCCCCGAAGAAGCGGTTATGCGGATGGACTGCTGTTTGCCTGTGGCCTGGTTCCTGGCAGATACATCGACAATGCCGTTGGCATCGATGTCAAAGGCAACCTCGATTTGCGGTTCACCTCTAGGGGCAGGGGCAATGCCCGTCAGCTCAAACCGTCCCAGGGTTTTATTGCCCGAGGCCATCTCCCTTTCTCCCTGGAGAACGTGGACGGAGACGGCGGGCTGGTTGTCCTCGGCGGTGGAGAACACCTGGCTGTTTTTGGCCGGAATGGTGGTGTTTTTAGCGATGAGCTGGGTCATGACGCCCCCCAGGGTTTCTATGCCTAAGGAAAGGGGGGTCACATCCAGCAGCAGCACATCCTTTACATCTCCTTTGAGCACGGCACCCTGAATGGCGGCTCCCAGGGCCACCACCTCGTCCGGATTTACGCCCTTGTTGGGTGCTTTACCGAAAATTGCTTGAACCTTTTCATGAACTGCGGGCATGCGGGTCATACCGCCCACCATGATGATTTCATCCACATCGCCCATGGAAAGCCCGGCATCCTGCATGGCTGTCCGGCAAGGCCCTTCCAGCCGGTCCAGAAGATCTGCCACAAGGGATTCCAGTTTAGCCCGGGTGATCCTGATGTTGAGATGTTTCGGCCCGCTGGCATCAGCCGTAATAAAAGGCAGATTGACATCGGTTTCCATGGACGTGGACAGCTCCATTTTGGCCTTTTCAGCAGCCTCTTTCAGCCGCTGCAGGGCCATGTTGTCCTGCCGGATATCGATGCCCTGTTCTTTTCTGAACTCATCGGCTATGTAGTCGATCAGGCGCAAATCGAAATCCTCGCCCCCCAGGTGGGTATCACCGTTGGTGGCCTTGACCTCGAACACGCCGTCGCCGATATCGAGGATGGAAATGTCAAAGGTGCCACCGCCCAGGTCGAACACGGCAATTTTTTCTTCGGATTTCTTGTCCATGCCATAGGCCAGGGAGGCGGCCGTGGGTTCGTTGATAATCCTGAGCACATTTAGACCGGCAATTCTGCCGGCGTCCTTGGTGGCCTGCCTCTGGCTGTCGCTGAAATAGGCGGGTACCGTGATGACCGCGTCGGACACCTCATCGCCCAGGTAGGCTTCAGCGGATTTTTTAATGTCCGCCAGAATGAAGGACGAGATTTCCGCAGGACTGTAGCGTTTATCCATTATGTTTACACGGACATCGCCGTTGGCGTCCTTTTCAATTTTGTAGGGCAGATTGCGGATGTCGCGCTGTACTTCCGGGGCATCGTATTGAAGCCCGATCAGCCGCTTGATGCCGAAAACCGTATTTTCAGGGTTGGTAATGGCCTGCCGTTTGGCGATTTGCCCCACCAGACGCTCGCCTTTTTCCGTAACAGCCACGACGGAAGGCGTTGTGCGGCGGCCTTCCAGATTGTTGATAATGTTGGGTTCCTGGCCTTCCATAATGGAGAGGCAGGAATTGGTCGTTCCCAGATCGATTCCGATAATTTTACCCATTTTTTCCTCCTTCGAATTTTAATTCATCCCGCACTTTTGAGTGCGGGATGAATTAAAATTATAAATAAATTTTATTAGGTTATAAGTCATCAGACTTACGTGAATAGTGTTAAAATAAATGTAAGCACCTGCATTAATATGTCAATCATTACATAATAAAAAATATTACTTTATATTAAGATAATCATAAAGTAATGGAAATAGGCGTCTTTGTTCCGTTATTGACAAATATGGGTAGCGTGATATCAGCTTTTTTATGATGAAAACCGATATCGCCGCCATCATTCTGGCCGCCGGCTTTTCGAGCCGCATGGGTCGTCTCAAGCCTCTTTTACCCTTGGGGAAGGGGAGTGTCATTGCGCATGTGGCCGAGTCCTTTCGGGCGGAAGGCATACAGGATATCCTTGTCGTCCTCGGGCACCGTTCCAGGGACATCATTCCGGAGTTGGAGAAAAACAGCCTTGCCTGGAAGGTTAACCAACACTATGCCCAGGGCATGCTGAGTTCCATTAAAAAGGGGATTGAAACCCTCGGAGATGGCACGGACGCGTTTTTCATTATACCGGTTGACATTCCCCTGGTGCGACCGGCCACTCTGCGGAACCTTGTGAATTCATATGAAAACTACCCCGGGAAGATCATTTATCCCTCTTTTCAGAGGCAAAAGGGGCATCCGCCTCTGATCCCAACCCGTTTTATTGAAGATATACTGCAGTATGAAGGCCCGGGAGGGCTGCAGCACTGCCTTGAGGCATGGGACCGTGACAGCCTGGAGAAGGCTGTGGCCGATCAAGGCGTACTCATGGATATGGATACCCCTGACGACTATACCGTAATTCTGGAAAAGTCGAAAAATCTTGATATCCCGTCAATGCAAGAGGCCCAGGCATTGCTTGCCATTCACCAGTCTGAGAACGCATCTGCGATGGCGCATGCAAGAGCGGTGGCATCACTGGCCGCAACCATCGGAAAGGCGATGAATTTTTCTGGCGGCGATGTGAACGTGCCGCTGATTGAAGCTGCCGGGATCCTGCATGATATTGCCAAAGGCCGATCCGACCATGCCCGCAAGGGGGCTGAATTGATTGCGGCAAACGGATTCCAGGCGGCGGCGGATGTTGCCGGCCGGCACATGGATCTTGCCTTTGATCCGTCAATGGGGATTGGCGAATCAGAAGTGGTTTATTTGGCCGACAAAATGGTGAGCCAAACCGAAATCGTCAGTCTGGAAAAGCGCCTTAGTGGGAAAAAAGAACAATTTAGGGATGACCCCGAAGCTTTGAAAATGATGACCTTCAGAATGGAACAGGCCATTAGGATTAGGCAATCCATTGAAAAAATGATTGGAAAACCATTGCATGATTTGAATTTTTCATAAAATCGTGTTTCGCGATTATCTGAGAAATGCAAATGTAAAATCCTTGCTTGTTTTGGAATGATGGTGTAACTCATTATGAGTATATACCCATAAAATCTTCACATACTAATATTTACATTAGAAACATGTATCAGTACGGGTAGGGTTGAGTGAACTTTCTTTTGGGACTGGTATAACATCCTCAAGGGCGACTGACTCCCTTCATAAGCCACCGGCTCAGCCGGTGAGAATTGAAAAGGTTCTACCGATCCGGTGAGGATTACATGTGACAACAGTGTTCACTTAACCTACGCCGGTGTCTGATGAAGGGAGTTAATGCGATGGAGGCGGAAAATGGCACACGTGATTCAAGAAGTAGACAAAGTGGAAATCCTGACCCTGCAGGACAATTTCATTGACATCGTTACCAAGGACAATTCCGATGTTATCCAGCGTGCCATGCCCCTCAAAGGGATGGAGGTCAGCAACAGCATCCTGGCAGAGCACGGATTTTCATCCCTGGTGACCATCACCCGGAAGGGGCAATCCAGATCCCTTTTGTTTGACTTTGGTTTTTCCGAAGACGGGGCTGCGCGCAATGCAGAGGCGCTCAATGCCGACCTCACGGCAGCCGAGATCCTTGTGTTGTCCCACGGCCACCTGGACCATGTGGGGGGCATAAAAAAAATGGCCGAGATGGTTGGGAATAACAGTCTGGACCTGGTGCTGCACCCCTGGTCTTTTGTGAACCCGCGGTTTTTAAAAATTACCGAAGAACTCAAGGTATACTTTCCTGCCTTTACCAAGGAGAAAGCCATAGAATGCGGCGTGAACATCGTCGAGTCTGAAGATCCTTACCCGCTCCTGGATGACCAGGCCATTTTTCTGGGCCAAATCCCAAGGGTCACCCCTTTTGAAAAGGGCGCGCCTGACCTGTGCTGCGAGGTTGACGGCAAGGAGATGGCTGACCCGTTTCACGATGACACAGGCCTTGCTTTTAACATCAAGGGCAAGGGGCTGGTGGTGCTTTCCGGCTGCGCCCACGCCGGCATCGTGAACACGGTGAAGCATGCCCGGCAGGTGACCGGTATCGATGAGGTGCATGCCATTATGGGCGGCTTCCATCTTTCAGGCACTGATTTCGACAGCGTGGTCAAACCCACAACCGATGAATTAAAAGCCTTTGAACCCGATTATATTGTGCCCACGCACTGCACGGGAAGAGAGGTGGTTATATACATCGAAAATCAGATGCCCGCTCAGTTCATCCTTAATATGTCCGGGACCAAGCTTACCTTTGCCGCTTGACACCCTTTTTGATGATGCTTAATGTACCTCGATAATTATAGGGTTAAAAATTGTGAAATTCGCCTCACTTAAGGATCATCATCAAGGAGCAAGTGCATTAAATTTGAATTCACCCTCCGCTGAAAAACGCGGAGGATAAATCCAAATTGCAGACAAAATAATTTGCAAAGGAACAGCATGAGTCAGCAAACAGTTATCGAGAACAGTCAGAACGACGGCATCCGGAAAATGCTGGCCGAAGCCGGGTATTCGAAAAAGGCCATTGGATACTATATTGAAAAACCCCATATGGGTTCTATCCCGGATGCGGAAGTGACATCTGAAATGACAGGCACCTGCGGCGATACCATGGGCGTTTATGTCAAAATGAACAACGGCACCATCCAAGACGCAAAATATGAAGTTCTGGGATGTGCCGGGGCCATATCGGCTGCCATGGCGGCTGTTGACCTGATCAAGGGGCACAGCCTGGAATTTGCCCGGCAACTCAACGACGGGGATATATTCAAGGTACTCGAAGAGATACCGGTCAAAAAGCACCATTGCATTCAGCTGGCGGTAAAGACGCTTCACAAGGCCATAGATGAATACAACGGTAAACAATAGCCGTTATCCGCTGTCATAAATTTTTATGTTCTGATGCCTAAGACAGGGCATGCATACGATTCCCCAAGACCCAAGGTGTGTTTCTATTGAAGGAGTAGAATATGCCGCTTTTCGATTTTCGTTGTGAAAATTGTGGTGAAACCTTCGAACTGCTGGTGGCCGCCCATTCCGACAAACCAACCTGTTCTGCCTGCGGAAGCTCGAATATACAGAAGCTTCTGTCAGCGCCGTCTTCCATGTCCGGTGCGGTCAAACCACGCGTACCCGGACCCGGAGATACCGCCTGCTGCGGCTCATCCCCTGGCCAGGCCGCCTGCGCCGGACCCGGCAGTTGCTGCGGAAAAACATTTTAGAACCTGAATCTTGCATAAAATTTGATGAATTTGTTAAAATTCAGGTAACTAATT
>JBDLJD010000131.1:0-12072 GCA_039714495.1 Thermodesulfobacteriota bacterium | reverse complement strand
ACAGATGAAGTCTATGGCGTATTAGGGCTTTACAAAAATTTTGATGAACTAATTCATCGTTCTCGCCTTCCTCTTTACGTACAGACAGTTTTATTGCCGTTTCAAGGCAAAATTATATATGATGGAATTTTTCAAACACATAATGTCTATTTTGGTAGTGGAATCAAACATGACTTGAAAGAATCATATATGATAGCCAAACAAAACGATCGTATTATTGAAAGTTTTGACAATGCTCAGAATACTAACCCCCAAAAAGCGGCAAATAAGACTCATAAAGACTGGAGACCTGAATTAAATAAGCTTGCTAATGCCTCGAAAAGGTTACGAGGGAAGGCAACAGATCCGGCATTATTTAGTCCGGCATTTAGCTTGGTAAAAGCTAGTATTGAATTTGCGAAACTTGCAGTATCAGATGGTATTGACCAAGAAGACCTTTATAAGGCTTTAAATAAAGTAAGGCGTGCATACAACAAAACGAACACTGTGCTTAATCGTCAAGAATAATGATAAGGGCCGAACAAAAGGTTGCAGAGGGACGGCAGTAAGCCGGCTTTCTTAATTTAACAGCTTTTGAGATTAAAAATTTTCAGGAGTGGTACTACCGTCATTGCCGCCCCTGAACCTTGGTGTTATACCATATATAGGGTGGTTAACTTTCAAATAAAAGTTCCGATTACCGGCATAATTATTTCAGGGTCATTACTGATACAGAACGTATCAGCGTCAACTAAGAAATCAAAAAATGAGACGGATCCAAATATTTTCCTGTGGCTGCCAAACACCCTCGGCACTTGCCCACATTGCTGAAAAGTAACACTTTACAAAACCTGACATCACCCATCGTTATTCCAAGAAAAATGCTGATACCATACATGGTATCAGCACCGGCCAGCGATATCTGCGCAGTTGCCTTTTTGTGTTATCAACCCTTGGCCGATCACTAGGGATTCAATCTAGAATTTACAAAGAAATCTCCTTAATTCGACGAACGCCGAAATATAGTTGATTGTCCCAGCGCGCCCTTGAATAGTTTTTAGAATAGGCTGGAAATGAGAAGCAATCAAAACCGTATTAGTCGCTTCATCCGCCAATGAGGCACTTTCTGATATTCTTCCACTGATTATTTTTTACCCAAGAATATTTCTCAAAATATAGCTTGTCGCTTGTATAAAACGTTCCTTCTTTATTACGCTTGAGAATCTTATCAAACTGTCCTGGTCCTCCGTTATACATTGCGTACACTATTCTTGCCATGGTGTCGTCATCCAGATTAAGAACTAATTTCCTTTTCTTTATTCTATCTAAGGTATATTTTCTAATATAAATCTCGAGAATTTCACAGCCTGCTGCAGCGTTGTATTGTATGTCCCACCGCAGATGCTGTCGGTCATACATGCCTCGCCAAACCCGTTCGTTTACTTGCATCAGTCCCACGGATGAGCGGTTGTATGACAGTAGGTAAGTCACTTTTTTCTTCCTTACCCTAAATTGCCTGAAACAGCTTTCCTGCCAAGCGGTGGAGAGGACGATCAGCCTATAGAGATCATGGTATCTATTTTCGATCTTGCTGTCATTTAACTCACCATTAGAGGTTTCCTCTAAAAGAGCTTTGATACGATCAACGTACGTTTCGATATTTTTCTTCGAGAAGACCCACGGTATAATATCATTAAACGTGATTGTCGGCTTATCCGCATTTGCCCAAGCTGATTTACACATGAAGAACATTTTAAGCTTTTTAAGACTCGAATCATTATCTTCAATTAACTCGATTTCTTCCTCCCCAATCTCTAATTCCTCCATATGGGTGACTGGACTTGAGGCTATTGGTGGTGCGCCAAGGCCAAGAATTTCCCTAAGTTTTGAATCCACACCAATATTATAATCAAGGGTCAATGATTCGTCTTCTGCTAACAACCTTGCCAAACGGATTAGGCCATTACGACTGATCTGTATCCCCATGGTGGGGCTAATTTTATCCAAAGCCGATAGAGCGTCGGCAGCTGTAAAGAAGGCCAGGTAACCGAAGAGAGATTTAGAGGGATCATCACCCAGCTGATTTCTGAAAATGGGGGACAAGTTTTCCCATGTTGATATGAATTGGTCTCTGACAAAGTCCCTTTCCACATTTTCATCCAGCAAGCCGGTGATAAATCGGTGCCGCGTTTCCAAGAGTGTATCCAAAAGAATCTGACGATCATGTTGAGATATAGGTTCGTTCGAGAGGGAGGTAATCATTACAACTAAAAAAGAGTCCCAAGTTTCCCAGGAGTTAATAAATACTTCCAATTCCTCCGTTGAGATCTGCTCTCTCTCAATATCAGTCTCCACATTTAAGGCTTCCGGAACCTCTGTAAGAATTCCGATTTGTAATGCCGCAGAAGCTGGATTTAATTTTCCGGGCTTCATGCTTTCTATCATTCTTGTGACATTGGCGTGAAGGTCAATGGGAAACACTTCCACCAAAATTGACTTAAACTCTAAGATTGGCGGTGCAAGATTAATAGTAATGTCTTCTAAATATTCGTAAACATGGGTTTTGGCGAGATCCCAGACAACCCCGGTAATTTTTGTTGATCTATGGTGTTTGTCATACAGAGTAGAGTCAACAGTCTTAAAAGACAGGTTCCATTTGCTATCAATGATCGGTTTTTGAGCCAAAGCGAGGTAACCTTCCCATTCTAAAGGCATTATACAATTATTCAAAATGAAGGTGCCGGCTACAATATGAACTTTCGTTTCAAATAGAATTAGCGAGCTTTCTTCCTTGATGCTTGGTTCTGAGATCGTAATTTTCATGCAGCCATCATTTTCATTTAGTAATATGGCGGTTTGACCTGGATCTGTATAAGCTGTCTTGATAATGAGCGACTTCAGTAGTTGATAGTCGATTGATATTGGCAAAGAGACGGTTTTTGTGGAAGCATGTACCTGTATAGGGGAGAAAAAAACAGGAATAGATAAAAGGAAGAGGGTGGTAATTAAAAAAAATCCAGATATTGTTTTCATATTACCTAGTTTCCAATTTGTATTCCTGATTGATCAAAGGCTATCAGAGTTAATTAGCGGTATAGAAGACAATATATGTAACAAATTTCCCAAAGAGATTACTCTTCCAATAGCGAAGGCTCACCACTTAAACTGACCCCCATATAAATACATCTGAAGGCCAGCATTATTACCAGGTGTCGACGAAATTTCGTTTCTGGCCCTTTGATTTTTTCCGGCCGCAGGCGGAGTTGAGCGCTTTCAAAACAACTTTCCGGGTGTCGGACGGGTCGATGACGGCATCTATTTCCAAATGCGCGGCAGCTTCAGTAGCCTTGCCGATTTCATACATCATGGCGACCAATCTGTCGAACAGGGCCTTTCTTTCCGCCTCGTCCTTTTCTGCGTCCAGCTCCTTTTTAAAGCCCAGTTTAACCGCCCCCTCCAGGCCCATGCCGCCGAATTCTCCGGTGGGCCAGGCAGCGATGTAGACCGGCGTGTGAAAACTGCCTCCGGTCATGGCCATGGCTCCCAGGCCATAGCCTTTACGCAGAACGATCGCAACAACAGGCACGGTTACGCTGGCAAAAGATACAAAGAGGCTGGACATGCGGCGTACGGCGGCCTGGGTCTCGCTGTCAGGCCCCACCATGAACCCGGGGGTGTCGGTAAGAGAAAGAATCGGCAGGTCAAAGGCATCGCACAACTGCAGGAAGCGGGATGCCTTTTCCGCAGCTTCAGCATCCACAGCGCCGGCCAAATGCATGCAGTTGTTGGCAATCAAGCCGATGGGCTTTCCTTCCAGGCGAATGAAACCGGTTATGATGCCACGGCCGTAGCTGCTTCGCAGCTCAGTGAAGGAGTCCTCGTCTGCGATCACTTCGATGGCTTTGTGCACCTGATACGTTCTGCGCCGGTTCTCAGGAACGACATCCCGCAGTTTTATCTGGTCTTTGCAAGACCAATTTTCCAAAGGACCTTGAAAATAGCCTAAAAGTTTTTTAGCGATGGCGGTTGCTTCGACTTCATCTTCCGCGACAATATCAACCACTCCGTTTTTATCCTGCACATCGATGGGGCCAATTTCGGTGGGTTTGTAAACGCCTAAGCCCCCGCCCTCGATCATGGCCGGACCGGCCATCCCGATCCATGACGTTCGGGTGGCAATGGTGATATCGGCGCAGCCGAACAGGGCGGCATTGCCTGCAAAGCAGTATCCATTGTTGATGGCAATGCGCGGCACCTGGCCGCTGAGCTTGGCCCAGGTGTAGAAGCTGGGCACGTGGAGGCCTGCAATCACTGTGGTCGGAGTGACGTCCACATCCCCGGGGCGGCCGCCCCCGCCTTCGGTGTACATGATGACAGGCAGATTCAGGTCTTCGGCTGTTTGAAACATGCGGTCCAGTTTCTGATGGTGAAAAAATCCTTGGGTGCCTGCCAGAACCGAATAATCGTATACCACGATGGCTGCCTGGCTTCTGTCTTTGCCGAAAAGGGGCCGATTTATGGTGGCTGTTCCCGTGATGACACCGTCGGCTGCCGTATTGATCTGCAGCTCTTCAGAGGATTGACGTTTGCGTTGCGCGGCAACGGCTAGTTGTCCGTATTCAACGAACGAATCCGTATCCACAAGATCGGTTAAATTCTCCCTTGCGGTCCGGTATGCTAATTTATGCCGCTTTGCTGCGGCTTCAGTCCTTTTTTCATCAAGGGTTTGCGATAGGAGTTTCTTTACTTTTTCCAATGTCGGCTGTACTTCATTGTTCACGATGAGATCCTTATCTATTCTTTTGCAGGTTGTTTACCCCAACGTTGGGGTTTACGCTTCGACTCTGAACAAGAGAATGAAGCGGGGGTCAAGGTCGTCGACTACTACTTTTGCATACTCTGCTTCGATTTCTTTAAACAGGTCTGTGAAGATATCACCGTATTGTGAGGAGACGTCATCTATGCTCAGTCCGCTGGTAGAAACGACCCATTCGGCAAATGATGTTTTGACCTCTGTCTTTATGGCCGCTGGATCCTGGTTGTTCCACAGGGTTTTATAAAATGCTTTGAACGCCTTCAAGGGGATATGGGTGGCGTATGGGGGTATTGGGGACAATCCGCTGCAATAGGCCGCCCACCCGGTTAAGAGGAGGTTGCAAAATGTCAGGGGCGGGTTGGTCTGCTCCTGGGCTTCTTCAACCCCCTGAAGACCGAACAGCCTGTCCAGGGATATGATTTGGTCCAGAAGGTATTCGGTGGAACGGATGTCTGCAGCGGTTTGGAATTCCCGATATATGGTTCCCGTGGCATAGTTGTCGAAAAACAGCGGTTTCTGAATCAGCAGTCCGCCGATGACGCCCATGAAGGTCTCCCCCCAGAAATTCAAGCGCAAGCCTGCCCGTGTATACCAGCTCTCCTTTTGCCAGGCTTCGGCCTTCCATTTCAATGCCAGGGCCTTTCCGTAACCCACCCTAAAGATGTCTGCCAGGGGAAAGGTCTGGATCATCCGCCTGTGGTCTTCGGGCAGGTTAGCGAGGCCGATGCTGATGAAATCGCAGGCCTTTTTGACGATTTCTTCCAGGCCCTGCCGGTTGCTGACTTTTTTGTGGTCGGCAATGATAAGGTTGTTGCATAGTGCGGCAAACTCGGCTTGGAGCTGCATTTTTAGCTCCACACGGTCGATGGCTGCCAATGCGCTGCCGAACAGGGTGTCTGTTTCAAGCAGGCTGTCGGATGCCAGGGGTACAGGTGGCAACGGGGTGTCAGCGGATGCAGGGCTAGCGTATTTGGCCGACCTCTGGGGAAGGTCCTGTGGATCCAGGGGCTGGTAAACCCCCACGGCCTCTTCCCGGGGTAGAAACCCTTTTTCAGCCAGCCGCACATTTCTTAAGCGGTAAAGCTCTTCTTCGGTTTCAGCCGGGATGATGGTTGCCGCTTCCATTAAGAGGTTGCGGTAAAGCTGGTAGTCGTTTGTGGCGATCTTGCCCAACAGTTCCGGGAACAGCTTTTGGCGCTGTTGCTTGAAATGTTCGAGGGCTTCCCTGGCTTCCAGTGCATCGTCCGGATCCGTTTCCACGGGCAGTTCCCTGACCCGGAAATAAAAGGTGTCGTCAATTGTGAAAAATTCCGGGCCAAAGTCCGTGGCATCCTCATCATCCTCCCGGATGCCGATGTCGACATTGCGGTAGAGAAAAAGCTCGGTGAGGGCTTGTTTATTGTCTGCACACCAACGTGAAAAACGGTCGGCATCTGCCGCCATCAGCAGTGAAAACCACTTGGTGGCTGCCACCGGGTCTACCGTGTCCCCTTCCCAGATATTCATGTCCGTGATGTATTCCCACTGCTTGGCCGAGGCCAGGGAGATAACAGGCAGCGCATCCTGGTGACCGATTTCATTGATCAGCAGGTAAAGGTCTTCTTCTGGAAAGGAGTGCACCAGTTCCACGGGCTTTTCTGAGTCCAGTATTTTTTCGACAACCTGCTCTGCAGGGAATTCCAGGATGGATCGGCGCTTTTCCTGAAGGTCCAGAGACCGCTTGCGTATGAGGGCATTCAGTTTGTTATAAGTCATTTTCTATCGCCTTAATATTTTCGACCACAAAGACACCCCGGTGAAATCATCTTCGATGGCACTGACGTGCATTTCACTGGGTAAACAAAGGACACAAAGAATAAAATCGTGTTCCACGATATTATGAAACGCGACTGCGTCGCTTGCATACGAAATAGACACACACATTGCTTTTATTACCAGAAACAGAAGGAATGGGGCAAGCGGAATGCAGAGAACTTCATTATCAATTCAAAATTCGCACTGACACCCTGCTTTTCTGGATGTTTGATCCTGGGGGCAATCGGTTTAATGCATCCAGTCCCAGCAGGGATAAATCCCTGCGCTACATGGTTGATTTGAGGAATGGGTATGTAGGCCAGGGCTTCAGCCCTGCAGTGCCATCTGGCCATCCGGCCTCTGATCTTCCCCCTACCCCCAACTACTTACTGCCTACCGTCTTGGTTTCTGGCAATCCGGTCTCTGGCCTATGCCCTCCTTACTGGTTTTGTTCTCTGATACTCCGTCCTCTGGCCTCTGGGGTTCTGTCCTCTGGCCCGCTGACCAAGGCGCAACCCGGAACAACAGCAGCATACCGGGAATGGCTATGACTGTGCAGAACAGGAAAAAGGTGACCCAGCCGAAATGTTTGGCCATATACCCGGTGGGGGTCGCGGCGAGTACGCGCGGGATTCCCATGAGACTGCTGAGCAGGGCATACTGGGTTGCCGTGAACTTTTTGTTGGTAAGACTTGCCATATAGGCGACAAAGGCAGCCGTGCCCATTCCACTGCTCAGGTTTTCAAAGGCGATCACGGCGGAAAGTCCTGCAATGCTGTTGCCCATTGCAGCCAAAAGGGCAAAGCCCGCCGTGGAAATGGCCTGCAGAACACCGAATATCCAAAGGCAGCGGGTGATACCCGTGTACAGCATGAGGAGGCCGCCGGCGATTCCCCCGAAGATGGTCGCCCAGAACCCGAATAGCTTTACGACGGCGCCGATTTGGGTTTTGGTGAAGCCGATGTCCAGGTAGAAGGGGATGGTCATGGCCGCCGCCATGCTGTCACCGATTTTGTAGAGCAGGATAAAGACCAGGATCAATACAGCGCCGTCACGCCTGAAGTATTCGGTTAACGGCGTGACAACCGCTTCTGCCAGGGTTTGCGGTGTGCCGGCAGGGGTTCCGGGTTCCGGGGCCATAAGGGTGACGATGATGCCCGGCAGCATGCAGGCCGCCATCACCTGGTACACCATGGTATAGGAGATATGGTCGGCCAGGATCAGCCCCCCGCCGGAGGCGAGCAGCATGCCCACTCGGTACCCGTTGATGTAGAGCGAAGAGCCCAGGCCGAGTTCTGCATCGCTCAAGTCCTCCCGGCGGTAGGCATCTACGATGATGTCCTGGCTGGCACTGAGAAAGGTGACCAGAAAAGCGACCAGCGCAACGGTCCAGGGCGCCCGGGCAGGGCTGGTAAACCCCAGGGCGGATATGGCCAGCATGAGCAGGACCTGGGTCAGGAGCAACCACCCTTTCCTGCGGCCCAGAAAGGGCAGGGTAAAGCGGTCCAGGAAAGGTGCCCACAGGAACTTCAAGGTGTAGGGAAGCCCGACAAGGCCCATGATGCCGATGACCGTCAGGTCGATGCCCTCCTCCTTCATCCAGGCCTGGAGCACGGTAATGGTCAGCAGCAGCGGAAGGCCGCACGCAAAGCCCATGAGCAGCGCCACCACCATACGCGGGCTGAACGCTGTTTTCAGGATGGGGGGAGTGGAATGTGATATCATGTTTCCGGAGTTAGTCTCAGTGGATTCTTAGCTTATTATCCGGCTTGAAGCTGTTCGGGCGTCGCAACAGGGCCATACTTTTCTCTGAGTGCCATGAGCCCCTTTTTTTGCTCCTCGAGCACCTGGAAAAGTACCTGCGGGATGTTTTCCTCTTTCCCGTAGGCCTTGGTTTGGAGATCGATTCTATCGACGATGTTGTCGATATATAGGGAGAATTGCCGGGTGTAAAGGTCTTGGGAGTATGCCTTGGCAATGATGGAATCGAAGAGGGCCTGAAGATCTTCGAACTTCGGCAGAAAACCGATGGGGGTTTCAATGGCCTCCACATCGTTGTGGGCCTTTCTTTCCAGCCAGGCCAGCCAGACCTTGACATCCTTTTTTTCGCCGAGAAGCTGTTGGGAGTCGCCACCGCGGGCGGCATGGGTAAGGAAGTAGTTCAAACCGGCCATGACAGGCTTTTTATCTTCGGCGATTTTCGGACTGTTGAAGAAGTTGAACTGGGCATCCATATAGTCTCCCAGTGCCCCGGGAATAAAAGGCGCATTGGCCCAGGGCGCCCGTTTGACGCCTGTGGCGCCGACTTCAGTGGCCGTGGCCGCGGAAACGATGCAGGCGCCGATGGCAACCCCGTGGTCGGGGTTCTTGGCCGCCCATACCGGCGGCATGGTGTCGCTGTCCCTCCCGCTGTAAGTGATCACCCGTGTTTCCACACCCTTAGGATCTTCAGCCTTTTCCGAGTAGTTGGCCAGGGAGGTCGAAGACACCGTGCAGCGGGAATTGGGATGGGACAGGGGAACCTCACTGCCGTCCGCATTTTGTTTGCCCGTGTACCAGTCCCCTTGGAAATTCCGTCCCTTCTCAGGAGCAGTCTCGCCGTTACCCACCCAATGGGGCAAGCCGTTATCATCGATCAGCACGTTGGACCAGATGACTTCATGGCCCTGGTTGCGCAGGATGTCCATGAGCATTGGGTCGCCCTCATTGTTGACATCCTCCACAATTCCGAAAATGCCGCATTCCGGGTTCACGGAGCGGATGCTGCCGTTGTCGGCAATCCATATCTGGGCCAGATCATCCCCCACGAAATGGTTGCCGGCCATGGCGGTGGTGGTTTTACCGCAACCGCTTGGCGCTGCTCCGGTGCACCAGGTCCGGCGGTCGCCGGGCCCGTCGATGCCGGTGATGAACATGTGTTCGGACAACTCGTTCCCCCGGTTTTCATAAACCGCTTTGTCGACGGAAAAACGGTGGTTGCCCTTTTTCAGGAGCAGGGTGTTGCCGGCATAGGTGCAGTTGAAACTGAAGGTCGTTCTGTAGCTCCGGTCCATGAAGACGCGCGCGCTGGGCAGGTCTTCGGGCCGGTTGAGCCCTTCACTGTGGACATTGGTGTAGAAATGGCCGAGGCGCCCTACCTCTTCATTGAAACGGGCATAGGCGTTGCGGTACAGAATTTCGGCGCTGTGGGATACATATGCGGAACTGGTAATTTCCAGGGCTGGATTTGAAACCGGAGACCCCACCGGCCCGCGCATATAAAATCCCACCACCATGGTTTTGCCATGCATGATGCCGGACATGATCCGGCTGATTTCATCCAGGGCGTCGGTGCGTTCCATACGGTTGGCCAGGGAACTGACTTTTTCATCCGGGTCGGCAATGTAGTAGGTCCTGTCGATGATACGGCCCTGCTCATCCTTGAGGTCGAAGTGAATGGTGTGCCCTTGCATGGGCAGGGCTTCCTCCTCGCCTTTGGTCAGCGCCATGGCACGAATGAACGCCCGGTCTTCTTCGGATCCGGTATTGATGAAAACGGCTTCGGGCTGGCACATGGCAATGGCATTGGCGATGTTGATGTTGATGGCTGGGTCTGTGATCCGTTGCAGGCGGGCGAGATGGTCGCTGTCCAGCTTTTCCTGGAAAAGGGCCATGGCTGCGCCTTTGTCGTGAATGCCGCCAATTTCCGCTATAATATCGACACCTCTGTTTTTAACTGTCATATGGTTCTCCTCAAACGAAGAAATTACTCCTGGCAATCGAACTTATCATCCGTGGGCATGTGAATGTCAATCCAGGTCAGCACTTTGTCAAATTCCTCCCGGACCTCCCTGAGCGCTTTTCCCCGGTGGCTCACCCGGCTCTTTTCCTCCCGGGTCAGTTGGGCAAAGGTTTTTTTCAAAGGGGGGAAATAAAAAATGGGGTCGTAACCGAATCCGTTTTCTCCCTGGGGCTCCCTGGTCAGGACGCCACGGCACTCCCCTTCATAAGTCAAGGCCGGTCCTGTAGGCACGGCGATGGATATAACGCACGCAAAGGCGGCCTCACGCTTATCGTGGTACTGCATGTCCTGAAGCAGTTTTCGACACCGGTCCTGGTCGGTGGCTTCCGGCCCGGCAAAACGGGCCGAATGAACGCCCGGTGCACCGTCCAGCGCATCTACCAAAAGGCCGGAATCGTCGGCCAGAGCCGGCAGTCCCAGAATACGGGCCGTGAAACTGGCCTTTTTATAGGCATTTTCGTCGAATGTTTCGCCGTCTTCTTCTACTTCCGGTATCGGACCGAAATCATCCAGGTTCTTGACCAGCACCGGGAAGCCTTCCAATAGAGCGCTTATTTCAGCGGTCTTACCTTTGTTGCGCGTAGCAATGACAATGGATATGGGTTTGTTATTTTGCATGTTTACTTAAATAATAGAACCTCTTTGATTGTCAACCCAATTTCATGGTTTCAAGTTGCGAGTTACGGGTTTACCTTCCGACCTGTCTTCTGTAGCTCAGACCTCTGGCACTCCGATCTCCGGATTTCTCCCTACTCCTTACTGCTTACTGAACTGGCCTCTGTGGTTCTGGGGCTCTGTTCTCTGATTTATAACGGCGGGTATAGCATCTGAACCTTGAGCCGGGTGGAACCGGGGCCCTGAATATGGATGAGCGCCCCTTGGCTGCCATGCCCCAGGGTGCAGTTGACAACCATGGTTTTACCCAGATGCTTTACGCCCGGCCGTTCGTGGATATGGCCGCAGACAACCAGCATTGGCTCTTTGGAACGGATGAATTCAAGCAGGTTTTTACTGCCCGCGTGAAATTTCCCCATGACCTCGTCCAGAATACCCCAGGGCGGTGTATGCACCACGAGAATGGTATTTTGGTTTACCAGCGGGGCAATCGATTTCAGTAGCGTTCTTTCCCTGAGGCTGACCCGTGACCGAAACGGTACGGGCAGGGTTCCGTTCAGGCCCACCAGGTTAAACGGGTGCTCATTCATGGGCGGCCGATTGGTCGAAGATATGCCCGTACTGCGGTTGATCTGCCGGCCCACCAGTTTGCGGTCGGTGTTGCCCAGGATGGCGAAGACCGGAACCGGCAGTTCTGCGAGGTGCCTGACAACAAAAGAGGATGCCCGGTAGCTGGTCAGGTCCCCGGCTACGACCACGAGGTCTGGCGACAATCGCTTTACATTGGCGGAAATACAATTCAGGCGTTTCTGCCGGGCGTGTATGTCGGCAACCGCGTATATTTTCAAACCAGGACGTCTCCTTTGCCGGTTGACCTACAGGGGCCGGTAAGCTAATGTCTAAATTTTTATGATCTTTCGCGCATATCGAAAAAAGAATCAAGAGCAACTGAACTATTTTAAAGAGCGCCCGGGTATAATACTTAAACCTAAATTTAGGTTAAAAAATTAAATATTGGAGGCACATATGGAGACGATTTCTTACGGTCTGGCGGACAAGGTGTTTGTGGTTACCGGGGGGTCGAGGG
>JBDLJD010000130.1:0-12120 GCA_039714495.1 Thermodesulfobacteriota bacterium | reverse complement strand
AATTGCGGCGCCATCCCCGTGAATCTCATGGAAAGTGAGTTTTTTGGATACAAAAAAGGCGCATTCACCGGGGCGGGTTCGGATAAAATGGGGTACCTGGGCCTGGCCGACAAGGGCACGCTTTTTTTAGACGAGCTGGGCGAGCTTGATCCGCTGCTGCAGGTCAAACTGTTAAGGGTGCTGGAGGGGGGCGGGTTTACACCCCTGGGGGATACGAAATTGAGCCTTCCTGATCTGCGCATCATCGCGGCAACCAACCGAAACCTGGAAGATTCCATCAAAGCGGGGCGCATGCGTGAAGATTTCTTCTACCGCATTCATGTTATTCCCATTCAGATCCCGTCCTTGAGGGAGCGCAAAGAGGATATTCTCCTGCTTCTGGAGCATTTTTTAAAACTTAAATACCAGGACAAACCCCTGCCCAGGATCCCGGGCCAGGTACTGGATGCCATGATGGCCTATGAATGGCCGGGCAATGTGCGTGAACTTCAGAATACCCTGTATCGATATATCACGTTGAATCGGTTGGACTTTTTATCCCCAATGCATGATAAAGGCAGTTCGCTTTCAATAACTGAGGCACCCATTGAACCGGCGAAAATCGATAGTGATGTAACAGGCACATTGCGCGAGGCGGTTTCCACATTTGAGAGAAGCTACATTCGAAAATTGTTAGAGGCGCATAAATGGCAAAGGTCAAAAGTGGCCGACCAACTCGGTATTGACCGCAAAACCCTCTATCGGAAAATAACCCGGCATGGGCTTTAATCATTTACCTGGATGTGGACTTCGCAGCAGTCATCCCCATAGGCCATGCATTTGCCCTTGTTGAACGGCGTCAGTTCGGCCTTGGGGTTGATCTGCCTGAGCGTCTCGGCGGCCACTTCATAGAGCAGGCGGCCGCAATGGTCCGGGCTGGTTTTAAACAATTCACTGTGCGGGCACGAACTTTCTCTCTTGACCGCATCTTTGGGGCCATGAACTTCCCATTCACCCTGAATGCCGGCCAGGTTGTCTTCGAAGTCGAAAACATTTCCCAGCTCGCGAGCGTTTTCCGGGTCTTCGATCAGAAATTGCATCAGGGGCGCCCGATAGGCGGCAAACTCTCTGGCTGCCTTTTCAATAGGTTCCCAGGCCTTTTCTCCAAATGCATCCACCACGTTTTTCACGATAAGCATGGGGAGACGGTGGGCGTATCCCTGGCGAATTGCCGTTTCAGCCGCTTTGACTTGATCCTCCTTATCCATGGTCATAACTCCTTTCATAGAGTATTGGCTCAACAGGTGAGAACTGGACAGGTTTTAGGGGTGCGATGAGAATTTTCTATGCTCGAAGCCTCTGCGCCCCGATCGCGGCGGCACCCAGAGCCCCGATTATCTGTGGTTGCTCGGGTACACGGATCTCCTTGCCGATTCGCTTCTGTAAAGCCATTTTCATGCCTACATTTTTTGCAACGCCGCCTGTAAAGACGATTTCTTCCTTGAGTCCGACCGTATTGCCCATGATAGCGACCCGATGGGCCATGGCCAGGTGGATTCCCGCCAGGATGTTTTCCCGGTTTTCGCCTTCCGCCCGCAGGCTCACCATTTCAGACTCAGCAAAAACCGTGCAGGTATTGCTTATCTGACACGGTTTCTGACCCTGAAGGGAAAGGGATCCGATCTCTCCGATATCCGTTCCAAGAACCGTCGCCATCACTTCCAGGAATCGGCCCGTACCGGCCGCACACTTGTCGTTCATGGCAAAGTTGACGACCCGGCCCTGGTCGTTGACTTCAATCACCTTGCTGTCCTGTCCGCCGATGTCGATCACCGAACGGGCGGACGGGATCAGTAAATTGACACCTCGGGCGTGACAGGATATTTCGGTGATGACGTGGTTTGCAAAATCCACGGATTTTCTGCCATATCCGGTTGCCACAACAGATGTGATGTCATCCAGCGACAGTTGCGCTTCCCCAAGGGCCTTTTCCATCACCAGCCGGCTGGCCTCCTTGACACTGCCCCCGGTCGGGATAACCAGGGCGGACAATATCTTGCCGCCTTTCAATATCACCACCTTGGCAGTGGCAGCTCCGATATCGATCCCTGCTGTAATCAATTGTTTTGATGTCATGTCATTCACTTAATTCGTTAAACTTATTTCTTTTTGGTTTTCAGCATCTCGGCAAAAGCTTCCAGCCGGGTCTGCAAGGCGCCTGCGGAGTAGTTGCGGTCATCATACATGTCCATATCCAGCAGCAGCGTGGGCAGCTTGATCTCTTTTTCAACATATTCTTTCATCAGCTTACTGTTGCAGGTCAGTGGTCTGCAGCTGTATTGATAGGTATAGAGGAAGCCGTCAAGATCCGTATAATCCAAGCCGCGTTTAATGCGTCCGATCCATCCGAAGGAGCTGTGATACAGGCCGCCATGCATGGCCACCACGGACCTTTTTTCACCCAGGGTTTTATATGTTTTCGGTGATTCGGGAAGTGGAGGCGGGGTCAGTAGGGTTGTGTGGACCGGAACAGCCAGCCCCACATCCTGAATCAGCCGGTTCAGTGCCGGATCGACAAAACTAGGGAAGCCCATCAGCACCCTCGGTGCGTTTTTCGGCAGGACACCAACGCCTGTTTCAACACGTTTTTCCAACTCTTCCGCCATAATCTCGATCGCCTCGGCCCCTTCTTTCAGGGCGATACCCGTGCAGCCCATGGGAAGGTTCAGGATCAGCTGGGCATCCGCTGCTCCCAGGGGGAGGGGATCGGCTGTCAGGGATTTGTTCAATCGGAAGGTGGCGGCATACAGCGGTCCTGCCAGTTTCCTGGCCTCGGTCCAGATTGTTTCATCGATCGTAAACCCGAATCGATCCTGCAGAGCGGAGAAAAGCTGCTCAAGCTGTTGCCCCAAATAATGTATCCGTTGCGGGTCATATGCGGGCCATTCCCCCCAGGGGGAGTCCATGCAGCTGTCAACGAACTCTACGGGGTAGCCACCGTGCTTGTATTGCATCAACTCGTCTGCTTTGGGGCCCATGTCGCAGAAATAACTTGTGGAAATGGACAGATCCGGGGCGGGAATGAAACCCAGGGAGAGGGCGCCGTCTTTGATCTGGAGCAGCGAACACATGGCATGCCCCGGGGCCAGGCCTCCCGCCTCGCCCGCTTCGAGGACCGGATTGAGCTTGCCGAAAATCTGACCCAGCGTTTCGCACAGAATCACTTCCGGGCAGGCAATATAGAAGTCACCCACCGCTTCGGAGGCTTTCTTGATGACCAGCCCCATATATTGAAAGGGCGGATATCCGTAGTATATCAGTTTTTTCCCTTCGTCCCTGGCCATGACCAGATCGATGAGTTCTTTCAGCCATGTCCCCAGCACTTTCCGCACGCCCTTGAGTTCAATATCGAAATAGGTGCGCAGCCTGGATACTGCTCTGTCCATGTCACCGGCGACAAGGTTCAGGCGCTGAAACGTTGTTTCGATCCGATGGCGCTGCTGTTGGATTTCATCTGGTTCAAAACCGCAGAGGGTAAGCAATTCATGATATTCAGTCGTCATGGTTGTCTCCTGATATTCTCAATGTAGGTTTCGATTCGGGTGGCCATTTGTCCGGTTTCAGCCGGGTCATAATCGGAATCCAGGGTCAGCACGGGCAGGCCGGTTTCCTTTTTCAACATTTCGGGGAAATAATGGGAGAGGATCTTGTATGCTTCACGGTACATCAACTGATACCACACCACGCCGTCGACCCTTGTGGCGGATGCCGTTTGAATCAGGTGTTCCGGCAGTTCGTGTCCGGGCCTGAACCAGGCAGGCGCGACTCGCTCCATAAAATAGGTTTCGGCCAGGGCATTCATGAAATCCTCGGCCGGCTCCACCTTGTGTTGAAAAGGTTTGATCCCTTCGGCGAATTCTCCGGTAATAACGGTCGCGCCATATTCTTCGAGCAGATCGATGATCTTGTCGTCCCCCAGGGCCAGGGTCGATCCGGTCAACAAAACCTTGGGCTTTTTATTGTCGCCGGATTTTGCCGCCTTCAACTCCCTTATGAGTGTTTCCAGGTTTTCGATAAACTGCCCTTTGTCCAGCAGCATGGAGGCCTGGTTGACCAGCACGTAATCTTTTGGACTGAGGGCGGTGTTTCCGGATTGATTTTCCTGGCTGAGCTCCCGCAGCAGTTCTTTTTCCCGGTTGCAGATGTCGATGGCCTCGGTCATGCGCTGTCCGGTGATTTCAATGCCGGTCAACCCGGCAATTTTGTCTGCGGTTTTCGCAAGGCCATGCCTGAAATAGTCGCGGCCTTCCTTCGATTTTGTATGCGGGACGCCATAGACGAACAGTTCCAGATCCGTATAATAGCTCAGGGTATCGGACAAGGTACGATTGTTGGAATCGGTGATGGGAACCACCAGCACATCGATTAAATTGTAATAAGGATCGTCCCCGGAAGTAGCATATCCGATCTGTGACCGGTAAAACGTATCCACCCAGTGGTCGACGCAAGCGAAAGCGTTTTCGACGGCGCTGTGTTCTCCCCCCCGCACCATGCCAACCGGCACTGCCCCGGCTGCCAGGGCGATTTCTTCGGGGAAATAACCGCCGGGAATATAGCCCACAATCTTTTTGTCTTGGGTTTTTTTATGTTTTAACTGGGCCGGCCGGTCCGCCAGCAGAGATTTTATTCGATTTAATGGTTCCATAACACATTCTCCCTTTTTCAATCATTTGTCAGGCTGTTTTATGATATAGTATTCGGGTAATTAAAACATCGACTCGATTTCAAGAGTGCATCCGCGTCAGGATTGTCTGCCCGAATGATTTATTACGGCAAAGGAGAGCAGGTCCGTCAGGGAATCGATTTCCTCCAGCTTGTCGTATTTGTTCTCCTCGTTAAAAAACAGCCAACGCAGGGCCATATGGCTGAAGGCGCCCAGAAACATATTTCTGAAAACACGGGGATTGATATCCCTTCGAAAGCATCCTTCGGCTTTGCCCTCGGCGATGATGCCCTCGAAGGCTTTGAGGTAGGTTTGAAAAAGATCGAAGGCCTTGGAGCCGTAAAACCGTTTGTTGAGCTGGATATCGAGCAGAAAGACCCGCAGGAAATTCCGATTGTTGAGATACAGGCTGAAATGATATTTGATCAGCCGCCGAAGCTTTCTTTGCGGCGATTTGATGTGAAATGTTTCCGGCAGGGCATCGATATGGCGCTGGAATCGCTTCAGAGGTATGGACAGCAGAAGGTCCTCCTTATTTTTAAAGTAGTCGTAGATGCTACCTTCCGCCACCTTCGCCAAGCGGGCGATTTCCTGTACTCGTGTTTTATTGAAGCCTTTTTCCGAAAACATAGCTTCGGCGGCTTCCAGGATTTTGGTCTCCTTTTCGTTCTCTGCTTCCGGTGTCGACTTTCGCAGCATGGGCAAAAGGAGGTTGATAATGGCGTCGAAATCCCCGATGCTTTCGTCGATTTCCTTGGTGGCGATGGTATCGATGGATTCAAAATCGAAAGCACCGTAAATGAGATCTCGAACCAGGCCTAGGTGGACGTCGTCTCTGAACACGCCTTCACTGACGCCCTGCTTGAGTATATCCACCAGGAGTTTCAGGTGCTCCCGCATGATGGCATAGCCTTTTGTGGTGTAGAATGACGGGTTGGAACGGCATTCGAACATCAGCGTCCTGACATACCCCGGGTGGCGGTCGTTGTATTTCAGGCTGTGCCAGATCAGCTTTCTTAATCGGGACTCGGGGTCTTGTATGCCCTGCAGAGCTTCCTTGGCGACCTCTATGGATTCAACCATTCTCTCGATCACGACCGAGAAAAGCAGGTCCTCCTTGTTCTTGAAATATTGATACACCAGAGAATCCGCGACACCGGCTTTTTGGGCCACAGCGGTCACGGTGGTATCAGCGATGCCCTTTTCGAACACGAGGGCCTCGGCGGCCTCGATGATTTTTGCTTTATTGTTGTTCATATCCTTATTTTTTAGGAAATGCGAAATAAAGTAAAGTTACTTTTTTAACCCCATGATTTTGCGCGCCTCATCCGGCGCTGCCGGCTCGCGTCCCATGAGTTCAGCTACGCGTACCGCCCATTCCACGAGTTCATAGCTGCCCCTGGCCAGTTCTCCGTTCGGCATCCGCACGTTGTCCTCCAGGCCGACCCGCATATGGCCGCCCATAAGGCAGGACTGCATGACTGCCGGAAATTCTTCCCTGCCCACCCCGCAAGTGGTAAAGTTGGCATCGGGCGGTAAGGCGTTGACCAGGGCGACAAACGACTCGGGACGAAAGCGTTGTCCCCCGGCTACTCCCCAGACGAAGTTAAAATTCAGGGGTGTCTTAAAAAAGCCCTGTTGCATGATGAGATGGACGTTGTCCAGCCCGCCCATGTCATAAATCTCAAGTTCCGGGCGAACCCCGTTCTCTTCCATGGCGCGTCCGAAATCCTGAAGCATGGTGAAGGTGTTGTCAAAAATGTAATCGGCCAAAATCTCCCCTGTTTTATAGTTGACGGCCCCAAAATTCATGGAGTTGGTGTTCAATGATGCCATTTCGGGCTTGATCTCGACAATCTGGGCAATACGCTGTTCCGGCGTTTTGTGCTTACCAACAGCGGACGAAAGATTGACGATCAATTCCGGTGACCTTTGTTTGATGGCATCATGGGTGGTCCGGATCCGCTCCACATCGTGTGTCGGGGTGCCGTCGTCCAGCCTGGAATGGACATGAACCATGGCCGCTCCGGCTTTGAAACACCTGTGCGCCTCCTCGGCAAACTCTGTGTGCGTGTATGGGCAGGCCGGGTTGTTTTCCTTGGTGGTGCCGGCTCCTGACAAGGCGGCTGTAATGATCACTTTGGGCTGCATGGTTCCCTCCGTATAAAAATTATTGCATATTGTATGCGCTAAGCTTTCAAGATAATGTCGGCACAATGCATAGCGCTTCTGGCGGCTCCGTTGGCGGCAAGACCTCTGCCGATATAGGTGTCCCCGGCAAAGAACAGGTTGGATATTCCCGGGGCCGTCAAGGCCGGCTTGAAATTCCCCACCAGACCCGGTTTGCGGGCCAGACCGTCACAGCCGTCCACAAAGTAGGGTATTTTCCACTCCACTTTATTATCGATTCCCGGAAACATCTCCTGGATATCCTCCCACATCAGATTCAAGAGCCTGTTTCTTTCAAATTTATCCGAGGCCTCGGCATGTTCACACACGATATCCGTGTGAAGTACCTGTTTGCCCTCCGGCGCAACATCCGGAGAGAAATTGGAAGCCGGGAAGCCCTGAAACGGCAGACCGGTTTTTTTCGTCTTCAACGCGCTCAGAAAGCACAGCTTCTGCGGGTCGACAACCGGTTCGGACAACCCGATGACATAGCCGATCAGGCCGGTAATTTCATGCTGGATGTCTGTGACACGTTTGAGCCACCACATTGGCATGGGGCTTGTTGCGGGATTGAAATCTATAATATTGCTCAGCTGATAGATTGGCAGGGCGCATACAACCCGATCCGCGTAAACTATTTCAGAGTCGGGCATCCGGTAATCCATAGGGTATATATGATTGCCCGACGGGATGCGCGCGCCAATGGCTTTCCTGTTCTCAAAGATGATTTCCTGAACGTTGCATCCGAATTTCAGGGTTCCGCCATTTTCCTCGATGGTTTCCACCAATCCCCGGGTCAGCCCTTCCATCCCATCCAAAGGGTAGCTTGCCGACAGCACTTGCTGATGCTTAATCAGATTTTCCCTGGCGATGTAGAGCACCTCACCGGCGGCCATGTCAATTGCCAGGGGAATCGTTGTCATGATCATGCCAAAATCAATGAACAGCTCTCTTACGCTGGGCTGGGGTACATGTTCCACGAGCCATTCTTCCCATGATCGATTGTCCCATTGTTCAATTTCCTGATCACTCAGGGCCGCAATTTGCTGCAGCAGTTCCCGAAATGCGATTTTATCTTCATCGCTCATGGGCACCAGTTCGGCCACGTTGATAAATTTTTTCCCGTTCCATATTTCGACGGTTTTACTGAAAGGGCCCCAGTTTACGGTTTTGCCCACCCTCGTATTGAGTTCGGTGGCGCTTGACTTTTCCCCCAATTCGATCATATGCAGCCCCACGTCGACCCGCCATTCCTTTTGCGGCGCACCGCCATAACTCAGCAGCCTTCCGCCAAAAGAAGGATAGCGATCCAGGACCAGGACTTTGTGGTGGGCTTCCTTGGCCAGAATGGCGGCCACGCCCAGGCCTGCGATGCCCGCACCAACCACGATCGTATCAAATTTGTCTTTCATGTTGTAATCTCCTCATTTTATTTTACCAAGATTTTTCGCTTGGAAGATTTCAGCCGCCGGGGATCAATGGTGATCGCCGCGGCGTCGTCGTGCAATCCGGAATTTTGTATTTGACGAACTATCAATTTTTCCGGGATATCCTCCACAGCAGTTTGGCGCAACATATGGCTTATCCTCATTTTAGGTGCAGAAGTCGAAGCGTCGTGCAGGCCGGAAAGTCCGTCCGTCGTCAGGATGAATATGCTTTCGGGAACAGGCTCCAATACCGCGATCTGATATAAGTTGTCCGTTCTGCCCACCATCCAGAAATTATTTTCGGTTCTCAGGAATAGCTTTTGCGTACTCGGTACAAACTCATACAAGGCGCTGTCTCCGGTATGCATTAGCACACTTGCCAATCCATTGGCTGTGCTTAACATGTGTAAACCGGTAAAGGTGCAGGAACCTTTCCCTTTCAGGTTCAGTAGGAGGCGTTTAGTGTTGGCGGTGAGATCTATGACCCATTGCTCCAGATCTTTGGTGGCGAAGGTTTGCGTCGTCGTTGGATCGGGTGCAATCGAAGACAATAAACAGTCGAATTGAAGAAGAAATCTTCTTGAAGCACCCGGATCCCTGTCCGAGCTGTCTGAAAGGCCGAAAAAGCGGTTCTCAAAATCCAGCAGGATACAGTCTCCGCTGGAGCTGGGATCCTGTCCGGACTTGGTCCCGGGTAGAAGGTGAGCACCGAGGGAACCCGGGCATTTATATGACTTCCGGACGGTTACCAGACCGGGTAGTTCCCCATCCATTTTTATTACCTAAACTGAGCGTTTTAAACAATGATAGCAAAGTGACGGATGTCGGCCATGTGGCCCTGCATCTCTTCTTCCGGTTTGAACTCGGCTTTAACTTTCATCCCGACCTCTATTTTATCAACGTCGGTTTCGTTGATGATGTGGGAGAAAATATTGTCGGCGCCATCCATCTGAATATAGCCATAGGTGTAGGGTATGGGGCGCTGCCGGCCGGTATCCGGATCGAGAAATGGATAGTTCACGATGGAAAACGCCTTCAGGGTCCCCTGATCGGAAAGCGGTACCAGATCGTGCATCTCTACATAGCACGGTCCGCAAACCCGTCTCGGGGGTACGTACACCTTGCCGCAGGACGGGCAGCGAATTCCGATAAAACGCTGCCGCTCCCTTATTTCCTGGAAGAATCGGCTGCCGTGTCTGCCCACGGACCATTCATAAGGCATGGGCTGGGCGAATGTCACCGTGAGCAGTTGATCATAATTTCGTTCTGTTGCCATGGAAAACATCTCCTTCTTTTGTTCAGGGGCGTCCGGCCCCTAAAATCATCACATCCGACCAGAAACATCCGCCAAATCCGGTAGCAAGGGCCAGATCGACATCCGGAACCTGGCGTGCATCGCCTTTTCCCATCACCTGAATGGCTGCCTCGGCAACCCGTAAAAGCGCCGTGGCACCGATGCAATTGGTGCTGATAACACCGCCGGACGGGTTGACGGGGATCTTTCCGCCCATATCCGTGTTTCCATCCCCGACAAACCGGGGACCTTGCCCGGGACCGCAGAACCCAAGATCCTCGATCCACTTGAGGCCGGCATAGGTGTAAGGCAGATACAGCTCGGCCACGTCCAGTTCTTCGGCAGGGTTTTTGATGCCCGCCTTTAGGTAGGCTTCCCGGGAGGCGCGCTGCAGGGAAACCAGCCCGGCATCGTAGTCCGTGGAGTCGCCAAACCATGTATAGGTGTGACGGACGGATGTGGCGCGAACCCAGGCGGGCCGCTGCGTCAGTTTCTGGGCCTTTCCATCCGCCGCAAAAACAACGGCACAGGCCCCATCCGTGCGGGGGCAGACATCCAGCAGCTTGATGGGATATGCCAGCATGGGCGATGCCATGACATCTTCCAGGGTGATCGGTCTTCTCAGATGCGCGTGGGGGTTGTTCATGGCGTTGTTGCGGTCCCTCACCGCTATGCGCGCAGCGTCTTCCTGCGTGGCGCCGTACTGTTTCATGTAGGCGCTGGCTTCAGTAGCCAGGCTGGGGATGGCGCCCGAGTATGAAAACCGGTCCCAGATCGGATCGCTGCAGGTGATGATCGCCGCCGTTGTATCGCTCTCCGAGTTTTTTTCCCAGCCGATGGCCAGCACCCTGTCAAACAATCCGGAGGCCACATGGTAATAGGCGGCAATGGCCACCGAGGTTCCCGTCGTTCCCCCGGTGGTGACTTTCATGATCGGTTTCATAACACCGCCCGATCCTTCGACACTCCAGCAATCCACGTAGTTGATGGATTCGAAGTGATCCATGTTGCCGATGACGATGGCATCGATGTCCTTGATGGACAATTCACAGTCATCCAACGCCCGCTGGACGGCCTCTTGGATCATTTCACGGCCGCTCACATCTGCTCGGTGACTTTTGTGGTCTGTCTGACCGGTTCCGACAATTGCAACTCTCTGTGCCATGATTAACCTCTTAATTTTCGTTGCTCAGAATCCATACGCAATGCGCCTGGCCGCAAGGACCGTTTATCCCGTGTGCCAGGGCTGTTTTTGCAGCTTCCACCTGGCGTTGCCCGGCATCACCTCTTAGTTGTAGCACCGATTCAATGATGCGGGCCAGGCCCGCCACCAGGATGGCATGTGCGGACAAAACACCACCGGACGGATTGACAGGCATGGCGCCGGACATCGGTGTGACACCCTGTTTCAACAGTTCCACCCCCTTGCCCGGTTTACTGAAACCAAGCCCTTCCAGCCAAAGCGGTTCCATGTAACTGAAGGCGTCGTAAAGCTCCACCACATCGATAGCTGCCGCCGGATCGGAAATCTCGGCCATTGCGTATGCTTTTTGGGCGGCGCTTTTCAGTGCTTCCGAATTGGCGAGGTCTCGATCCCCGAGAAAATAGGCATCCGAACAATGGGCCATGCCCTTTATCCAGATCGGGCGGGTCTTTGCTTTCCGGCTCCGGGCTTCATCGGCAATGATGATAGCCGCCGCACCATCGCTGAGCGGACTGCAGTCCAGTAATTTGATGGGGTCCGCGAGCTTTTCCGAATTCATCACATCGTCAACCGTGACATCCAGTTGACGATGAGCATGGGGATTGTTTTTGGCATTACCGTAATTTTTTACGGCAACCTCGGCAAAATCCTCTTCCTTGAGTCCGTAACGGTGCATATACCGGTTGGCCTGCAGTGCAGAGGCGCTGACGGCTTCGATCCCGAGGAATCGCTGGTATACAGGATCGAACATGCCGTTGGTGACATAGCGTACATCACCTTCACTCCCCTTGGAATGCACGACCACCAGCGTGCTTCCGAATCCGCCGAGCACTCGCATGGCCCCGTAGAAAGCCCCGAATGTCCCGTCCCCCTCAACGGTGGAAATGTTCTTGTCGTGAGCGCCGGCGGCATCGCCGACGGCCATGGAGGAGATCGTTCTTCCATCCAGGAAGTCGTTGGAGACGGTTACGACATTGTCAATATCCGCCAGGGTCATCCCGGCATCTTCCATGGCTGCTGTGGCCATTTCGTAAACCAGGTCAAAGTAGGTTTTATCTTTTTTCTTTCGTTCATATTTAGTTTGTGCAATGCCGACAATGGCGATATCGTCCATGGTGCCCTCCATCAGGGGGAATCAAATAATGTCGAACCTGTCGATGTCCAGGATGTGTCCCTCGCGCTCCTGTTTTTCTTTAAAACGTGCGACCACGCGGACGCCGTTCTTCAAGCGGTCCAGATCATGCCGAATAATATGCATCAGATCTACATCTGCTCCATCGAGCCGAATCAGGGCATAAGCGAAAGGAGCCTCCACCGGTTGAAG
>JBDLJD010000129.1:0-12945 GCA_039714495.1 Thermodesulfobacteriota bacterium | reverse complement strand
AAAATACTAAACAATTTCAAATGATCCAATACCAAACACATAAACGGTAATAGGGCCAAACGCTATGCGCAAATTGTACAGCTGTTACGTTTTGCATATTTGAACATTTGGATTTGGTATTTGTTTAGAGTTTGGTGAATTAGAATTTAGTATTTTTTACATCCAACCCGGTGAATCCGGAACCAAGATCCTATGCAAACATGATGCGATTTCAATAAATAGGTACTAATAGGGAACATTATCCAGTTATGCACAGTTTCGGAATATTTAACCCCAACCAGGAGATGAAAAATGAACATTGACGACATCAAAACCATTGCAGTCATCGGCGCCGGCGACATGGGCCACGGCATTGCAGAAGTGGCCCTTATTGCCGGCTACAAAGTTTTTCTGCGGGACATTAACCAGGAGTTCGTGGACAAGGGCGTCGGCCGCATCAATGCCAGTCTTGAAAAGTTGGTGGCCAAGGGCAAAGTGCCGGTCGAGCATTTTGACAAGATCAAAAACGAACTGATGATCCCCTGTACGGATCTTGCAGAGGCCGTCAAAGAGGCGGACCTGGTCATCGAAGCTATCCCGGAAATCATGGACTTGAAAAAGGAGACCTTCCAAGCCATGGATGCGGCAGCGCCGGCCCGCACCATCTTCGCCTCCAACACCTCCACCATGAAGATCACCGATATCGCATCAGCCACCAACCGGCCTGAAAAAGTCCTGGGCCTGCACTATTTCAACCCGGCCGTGATCATGAAACTAGTGGAGGTGATCAAAGGCGATAAAACAACCGACGAAACCATGCAGATCGGGTATGACTTTGTGAATAAAATAAGCAAGGTACCGGTAAAGGTGCACAAGGACGTTCCCGGGTTTATCGTCAACCGGGTGCAGGCCCCCAGCGGAGTGCTCCTGGGTTGCATTCTGGACAAGAAAATAGCGGAACCCGAAGCTGTGGACGCTGTGCTAAGGAACCTGGGATCACCCATGGGGCCCTATGAAACCATGGACTATACCGGCCTTGACATCAACTTCCACGGCAGCGCCTACTTTGCAGAAGCCATTCATGAAGATTTTCGTGCCGGTGAAACCATTAGCGCCAAGGTCAAAGCCAACGAACTGGGCAAAAA
Source organism: Thermodesulfobacteriota bacterium (assembly GCA_039714495.1). Classification (GTDB taxonomy): domain Bacteria; phylum Desulfobacterota; class Desulfobacteria; order Desulfobacterales; family B30-G6; genus JAJDNW01. Next base: position 11,821 of record JBDLJD010000129.1, on the reverse strand, counting down.
AACCGGCAAGGGCCTGTTTGACTGGGCAGCCGGCAGGCCGGAAATCGATCTGTCCAAAGCGTCCGACAAGTTCGATCCCATGGATCTGGTGGCCGTAAACGCCAACGAGGCGACCAAAATCGTTGCCCAGGGCGCCTGTGCCCTGGAAGATGTGGACACCGCCATCATCAACGCCACGGGCAGCCCCTTCGGCCCCATGGCTCTGATAAAAGGTATGGAACCTGCTGACCTGACCACACGGCTCGAGGACCTTGCTGAAAAATTCGGCAAGGAAATATTCAAGCCGACCCAGATGATCAAGGACGGGCAATATAAATAGCAAAGTTTAAAATGACTAAAGTGACTAAAGTTGAGGAATTCTATCTTTTCTTATTAATGGAAGAGCGAAGCGATACATCACCTTTAGATCACTTAGTACTTTAGATCACTTGATACTTTTATAGTAAGGAGTTGACCATGGAACTTGAGAATATCAAAATTGAAAAGAAAGACCATATTGCCCTTATCACCATTGACCACCCGCCGGTCAATGCCTGGAACCTGGCCACCATGCTCGATTTCGAAAAGGCCATCGACGACGTCGAGAACGACAAAGAGGTGCGGGTCGTGATTCTCACCGGTGGCGGCGAGAAATGCTTTTCCGCCGGGTTTGATGTCAGCGATGCCGCCAACGGCCCAAAAACCGGTGCCATAGGCCGGGAGTTGTGGCGGCGCATCGACCGTTTTCCCAAGCCGGTCATTGCCACCATCAACGGGTTTGCCCTGGGCGGCGGCCTGGAACTGGCCCTGTGCTGCCAGTTCAGGATCATGGCAGACGCCCCCAAGGTGATGCTGGGCCTGACCGAGCTGAACCTGGGCATTATCCCCGGCTGGGGCGGCACCCAGCGCCTGCCCCTGGTGGTTGGCAAAGCCAAAGCCCTGGACATGATGCTGTTCAGCAAAAAAATAGGCGCACAGGAAGCCCTGGAAATCGGTCTCGTCAATCAGATTTCCACACCGGAAAACCTGATGGCGGATGTGTTCCAATTTGCCGAAAAGCTGGCCCAGAGGCCGCCCATTGCCGTAAGCTGCGTTCTCAATGCTGTCTCGGCCGGATCGTACGAAGGCCTCGACGAAGGGCTGCGTGTGGAAACCGAAGGCTCCAAGACCGTTGGGAGCTCCAAGGACTGCATCGAAGGGTTTACCGCGTTTCTGGAAAAAAGGGCCCCTGCCTTTAAAGGCGAATAAAATCTTGTACCAATAAAAAGAACTCTTCCCACCTAATGCGGGAAGAGTTCTTTTTTATATGACAAAATCACTTTCCCTGAAATGGATTGGCTAAAAATCCGGGATCTTCATAAGCAGGATCCAGATAGGCGTAAAACCCTTGGCCGGCTTTTTTGCCCGTCTTTCCCTCTTGCACAAATGGCTCGAGAAACCCTGGGACCTGCCTGCTATCGTACTCGGGGTACAACAACGCCCGCTCTTCCGATTCGACTTCCGACAAAAACAGATCGATGCCTTTCGCGTCGAGCCAGCCAAAGGGGCCTGAACTCGCCTGGGTATTGATCATCCAGACCCTGTCGATATCCTCAAAGCCAGCCACGCCGCTTTCCGCCAGTTTAATGGCCATGATGATGATGCCATTCACCAGCACCTTGTAAATATCCTGCCTGGGTTGAACCGCTGTGAGGAAATCCGGCCTTCCATAGGCGGCATCCGGGTAGCTATAAATGCCTTTTCCGGTTTTGATACCCAATTCATTGCGGTCCATATAGGGCTGCAAAAGCTCGACGATGATCCCGAAGGTCCGGTTGTCTCTTTCACGCTGCAGGGCATCCTGAATACCGTCGTAATACACGTTCAAGCCCACCAGGTCCATAATGGCAAACGGGCCCACGGGCACCTGGTGAAACGACATCCAGGCCCGGTCGATGTCTTCAATTTTCTCACTGTATTCGACCGCCAGGGCCGTCGCCGCAAAATTCCATCCACTGTTCAAGCTGTTGAATACATATCCCCTGCTCTCTTTGGCGGGTTTGAAAGGAATGCAGGCAATGCTTCTGACGAAGCGGGTAATGACATCGAGCGTTTCTGGTGACGTCCGCGGTCCGGCCACCACGTCCACCAGGGGCGTCATCAGGTGAAAATGCATGGCCGCAAAACGATCCCTCCGTTTGACCGCATCTTCAATCTCCGAGACCATGAACGTGGAGGTGTTGGTGGTCAATAGGGTCCCCGGAGGGCACAATACATCGAACCGGCCATGGACCTGGCGTTTCAGATCCAGTTTTTCCAATACCGACTCGCTTAGAAGGTCGGCATTCTCAACGGCAGCTTCCGCAGTTGTTTCCAGGTGAATCCGGTCGCGGCCCTTTCTTATCTGTTCCTTGTCAAAGGTTCCCATGGCCGCCAGGTACTCGCCCAATTGCTCCTGGACGCTGGAGGTCGCGGCCAGCGCTTCCTCTGAAATGTCGTATAGCACGGTTTCATAGCCGGCGATCCCCGCCAGGAGCGAATTGTAGCACCCCATGGTTCCAGCGCCCACAAAACAGACCTTTTTTATCTCTTCAATCAACATTGATTGCCCCCTGGGCGGCACCATTTCATACGGCCACCTTTCATTATCGACAGCTTCACCTCAATTCCCGCACCGGCTTGCCGTCGACCACCAGATTTGTACTACCCTTTGTCATAATGGCCGGAAGGTCTTCAATAATCGGCAGGTCCGCCAGGGCATTGACAATATGATACTGGGTGGGATTTTGCTCCCAGGTGAGGCGCTCCCACGCAACCGAACCTGTTCCGACCTGGGCGGCAACATAGGCATTTTCCGCCGGAAAAAGCGTGGCCGCCGAGACGGATGCACCCACCCCATCCATGTTGGGTATGTACTTCCACCCCATCCAATTGTCCTTGCCTTCCGTACTTTTCAGCATCTCGGCAATTTCTTCTTCCGTGGGGTCGACCAGGTCGGCAACTGTCATGTTCATGATGCGATGGGAAAAGTGACTGGCCTTGACCCGCCAGGTTCCGTTGACGATGGAGTGGTCCGGTATGTCTGCAAATATCTTCGGTATGCCCTGGACTTCGCGACCCATCAGGATCGGATCCGTCAGGTTCTCCCACATCACCAGGGTGTAAAACCCCTCCAGATGGTCCACGGCCCCCTTAAAAACCACGGACGCGTTAACACCGATCAGATTGTATCCATGACCGGCCAGCCAATCCACCGATTTGTTGCAGGCATACACAACCGATACGATGGCGTCCTCGGCGACCTCGAACGGCTCCGGCACATGGGCTGCCAGTTTCTCCCTGTCGGTGCGGTACGAAATGATCAGATTGGTGACATCGTGATACCAGCCCGAAGGCACTTTGTCGGTACGGGGGCCGAAGTGGGCCGGCATTACATAGCGTTCATTCTCCTTGAATTGAAACATGAAAAGTGTCTCCCAACAGTTGCGCAAAGTTAAAATTACAGTGATGGTGCTCGCAGGCTAAGAACAAAAAGACGCACATACTTTTCCCTGGGGCAAACATCCGACCTGCAAGAACATCCTCTCATTGGAGGCGTTTAGAACATGAACATCATATTGCTATTGACAATACTTTGTCAACATTATATTTCAATATTTATAATGAGTTATTTAAATAGTGGTACTATGTTGTTTGCGTGATATCATTTTGATAAACATATCAAATTGAACGGGCACAATCATGATTCATCGACCAATTCTCAGTCTGACTTTCACTGTTTTGCTTTTATTGTCGATTCGGATTTTAATTTCCTGGCAGAAAAAGAGGACTTCATAGTCGCTTTCCCATTTGGAGAATATCGGAAAGAACATGGATTGCACAGCTGGAACGCTGACAAAGATCCTGCCGGGGTTGACGATGTGCAGTTTACAAAGGATGTTGTTGCGGACCTGGAAAAGAGGTTTTCCATATGCCAATAGGGGGATCGTGATTTATTGACATTTGGTCTTCCTCCCAGATAGGGGCCTGCCAAATAGCTTGACCTCCCGCCACCACCCGAACTATATGAAATCATTATCGGCAATTCATTCTTAGATGGAAGGAGCGGTTATGACAACCTACAAAATCCATCCCATCGTCATGGGATCCAAAATATTCGACAAAACCATGATGACCTATCAGCACGGCTATGGCGAAACCTACACCATACCGATCTACTGCTGGTACATCGAGGGCGGGGACAAAAAGATCCTGGTGGACACCGGCGAGATGCGCCCCATAAAGTCACAGGACCGGGAGGCGTCCCTAAACGGTAAAATCTACACATTCGAAGAGGGATTGGCCCGCTGGGATCTCACCCCCGAAAATATCGACATTATCATCCACACCCATCTGCACAACGACCACTGTGAAAACGACTACAAGTGCACCAATGCAGAGATTTACGTACATGCAAAGGAAATGGAGAGCATCCACAACCCGCACCCGCTCGATTTCCGCTACCTCGAAGATTACATCGAGGATGTCGAGGAAAACGGCCAGCTGCGCATCATCACAGAGGACGTCGAGATCGTACCCGGAATACGGGTCATGCACACTCCGGCCCACACCAAGGGCGGCCTGACCGTGCTCATCGACACAGGCAACGGCAAAGCCGCCATAACAGGATTTTGCGTGATCGATGAAAACTTTGACCCGCCCATTGAGATAAAGGCCATGGAAATGGAAGTGATTCCGCCGGGAACCCATATCCACGCCCAGGAAGCCTATGACATCATGCTGAAGGTCAGGGAAACAGCCGACATCCTGCTGCCCCTGCACGAACCCAGGTTTGCGGCCATGGACACGATTCCCTGAATAAAATCGTGTTCCACGATTTTATGAAACGCGACTTCGTCGCTAACACAATTTTGACCTTTTTCATTTTTTCGAACTTTCGTGATTTCGTGTTGAAAGTTCTTATACCGTTCTGTATTGACTAGGGGGTCCATGATGAATTTGGAAGCACTGAAAAAACGGCTATCTGAACTGGAAGAAGAGATCGAAGAAACCAAGCGGCGCCTGCCGGCCCATTCGCTGAAGCCGCCGGTCATGATGGACCTTCTCGCCCTCGAGGATGAATACGATGATGTTCTGAGAAAGATCCAGGAACTCAAGGAGAAATAACATATGGCTGATAAAGCCAAAAAGGCGGCAGTCTTCGAAGAGACCTACCAGGACTACCTTGAACAGCTCAGCACCATAGACTACCTGGCCCGGGCCGATGTTCTGGGCGCCCGGGCATCAGGGAACGAACTGGTCATCAAGTTTTACGGAGATGAATACAGGGTCTCTACCAACGGCATTACAGATGCATCCGGGGAAAAGGCTAATTTTGCCATCTGCGTGGTCTTGTGCAAGTATATCCTGGTCTGCCCCGGTGAAGTCATGCAGGACGGGATGTGGGTGACCTACCGGGAATTTAAAAACGCCGGCCCCCTCATCGGCTACTTCAATGCCAACACCAACAAGACCATTGAATCCACCTTTTCAGGGCGAATGGGCCTGCTGACAAAGGCATCCCAAAAACTGGGGGCAACCCCTATTGAGGACGGCGCCGCCTACGACCTTTCGCTGATGTTCAACGCGCTCCCCAGAATTCCGGTGCTGCTGCACTTCAACGACGGGGATGCCGAGTTTCCAGCCCAATGCTCCATCCTCTTCCGGCAGTCCGCAGAGCACTACCTCGACATGGAATCTCTGGCTATCGCAGGCACCTTTCTGGCCGGCAACCTTATTAAATCTTGACCATAAACGTGCAGGACTGTGCGTCACACAACTTTGCATCAAATCTCATGCAAGGCCCTGGTATTGACTTGGTTGAGCGATTGTCGAGGTTGCCGCAGGTACAAGAAAGACACTGTTTCGCTATAGTGGTCTATGCGGCATAGTGTCTGACGCAGTAGATGCGGTGAGATCGGCAATCCCGAAGGGTTTCAAACTTTAAAAATACAAATTGGTCCAATCCATTTAGAACGAATTGAACCAATTTTAAAGTTTGGAACGCTCAACTCAGTCATTAGTAGGTTACGACAATAGCCGCCCCAAATACCGTGTCCGTCTTTTCAAGGTCGCTGGGCACCGGACGGTTCTGATAGCGAAGCTCATAAGACACTTTCAGGGAGAGAATATCCGTCAGGGCGGATATGACAGCGGCCTCTGAATTGGATTTGTAGTTGCTGTTGTCGTCAAAATCGTGCAGGTACTCCGAAGCCAGGGAAAACTTGTTCTTTTCAGTAAAAGCGTATTCGTACTTCCCGAAAGCGCGGCCCTCTGCGAAGTTTTCATCTTCTTCCACCACATAATCCTCACTAGCGTATGCTAAGCCTGCTTCAGCCAATAGAAAGTGTTTAGGGCCAATCAATATTTTGTAGCCGGCGCCAGGCCCCAGCGTATAGCGAGAATCAAAACCGGCAAACTCATCTTTCATCCAGGTTCCTAAAATGTAGGCATACAGGTGTTCCGTAAACAGGTAGTCCATCCTCAAATCGGTGTAATAGCGTTCTGCCGTCTGCTCGTCGTCGGTTTCGGTATCCAGCACACTGATATTCCAGACACCGATGAGGGGTTTGGAAAATTTGTATTCCAGCATGTTTTTAAACGCCAGGGTGCGGACGTCCGTGTTGCCGCCGGTTTGCACGAATAAAAATTCGGCCTCGTCCTTCCATTTTTTATCGGCCGGCTCTTCCGCATACACCAGTCCTGTGAATAGGATTCCTGCCAGCATTAGCATGATCAACCTTTTTATCGATTTCATCTTTAACTCCCTTTGTTATTTAAAATCCTGGTTCCCCATCGGGAAAAACAATATTTCCATAATTTAAAAACGTTTACCCATTCGTCAAGGGTTTTTCTCCCCGGATGACAGGCTTTACATTCGTGCTTATTGTAAAAATGACTTTGAAACCGTTTCAATAATTGAGCCATCGGGGTGTTCTTACCGTCATCCCCGCGCAGGCGGGGATCCAGGACATTCAGCTAATCGCTTTTTGGATAGCGCAAAAGCTTCACTGCGTTTCCCGCCTGCGCGGGGATAACACGGGTTTAAAGCGAAATCGCCCGGACTCTTGGAATAATTAACTTGATGTTCAGAATGACCCCCCATGAAAATCAACTTCAAGTACAGGATATATATATGAATACCCTATCAATGATCATTATCGCCATGCTGACGGTCCCGCTGGCAGCAGCCCCAGCACTTGCAAGCGGGTCGACCACAACGGCAGCAGAAAAAAAGACAAACACCAACCTGCCGCCCCTTGATAGGGCTGCGCCTTCCAGGTTTGAAACCGCCTCCTTCGGGCTGGGGTGATTCTGGGGCATCGAATCCCGGTTCGGGATTGTAGAGGGTGTGATTCGCACACGCGTGGGGTATGCCGGCGGAAAAAAGAAAGCGCCCACCTACCGAAGCATGGGTGACCACACGGAAACCGTGCAGGTAGACTACGACCCTACCCGCATCACCTACACCCGGCTGCTGGACCTCATCTGGGAGAGCCACCAGCCTGACGGCCGCAACACGTCCGGCCAGTATATGAACGCCATATTCTTTCACGATGATGAACAGAAACAGACCGCCCTAGCCTCCAAGGCCGCCCTGGAAAACAAAACCGGAAAATCAGTGTCCACCCGCGTACTGCCCTTGCGTTCCTTTACAATGGCAGAGGATTATCACCAGAAATATCTTCTCAAACAGAATAGAAGCCTCATGCGTGAACTGACGCGCATCTATCCTCAGCACAGGGATCTTGTTGACTCTACGGCTGCGGCCCGCATAAACGGCTACGTAAGCGGCTACGGCACCGCGGATCAGTTAGCCAGGGAATTGCCGGACCTGGGATTGAGCGCCCACGGTGAGAAACTCCTCACCAAAGGGGTCAGGTAAAATTAGCGGTTTCATGACAACTACCAAACCAGAGATAGTGACCCTTTCGTTTCACCCACCGTTCGACATCACCCAGGTCAACGGCTTCTTGAACCCCAGGGCCATCCCCGGCGTGGAGTATGTGGACGGCGACATATACAGCCGCACTATCGCCATGGACAACGCATCTGGTTTTTTCACGGCATCCTTCCCTGAAGCCGATCAATGTGTGCGCCTGGAAATTCATTTTCCAGATCACGACAAACTGTCTTTAATTGCGGATATTGTAAAAAGAATTTTCGATCTGGAAGCGCCGGCCAAGAAGATCGACAGCCATTTGAAAAAGGATGGTTTTTTAAGCAACCTGGTCGTGCAGCGTCCGGGCATCCGGGTTCCAGGGTCGTTCAATGCCTTCGAACTCTGTATCCGGGCCATTGTTGGACAGCAGATATCTGTCAAAGGCGCCACCACCCTTATCGGCAGAATTGCCGCCGGCTACGGCAAAAAGCTGAGCATGCCGAACCCGTTTGGTTTGAAATATCTGTTTCCCGGCCCTGAGAAACTTGCCAATGTCGATTTCAGAGGCATCGGCCTGACCAATGCCAGGATCACCACCATCCACCATTTATCGACTGCTGTTCTGGACGGCCGTATCAGTTTCCATGCAGCCATTACCCCCTCCCAATTGAGGAAAGCCCTGCTCGAGATAAAAGGTATTGGCGAATGGACGGCCCAGTACATTCTCATGAGGACCATCAAACACCCTGATGCCATGCCCTGTTCCGACCTGGGACTATTAAAAGCCGTTTCGTCCGATAAAATTCCCGCAACCGAAAAACAACTCAGAGACATGTCCGCCCCCTGGCAGCCCTGGCGAGCATATGCGGCCATGCATTTATGGTCGAGTCTTACAGATATCTGAGCTATAGGGGTGTTTCTACCGTCATCCCCGCGCAGGAGGGGATCCAGGACATTCAGCTAATCGCTTTCTGGGTTCCCGCCTGCGCGGGAATGACAAGGGTTTTAAGCAGAAACTCCCCGCCCCCTGAGATATCTATAGTGTATGGGTATAGTGATGGATTACTCAGCAACCCCTTTTACCTGTATCTTTTACCTGCTTTTTTTTCTTTTACCGCAAATTTAGCAATAACTTTTCTACCGTCCAGGGTCACACCTTTAAGAGATTTGAGCACTTTGTTGGCCACTCTTTTGTCAACGTCAAAGAACGAAAACTCCCGTTTGAGTTCTATCCGGCCGATCTTTTTGGATGATATTCCCGATGTATCGCAAACCAGGCGTACGATGGCCCCTTCTTTGAGTTTGTCCAAACGACCGACATTGATAAAAAACCGCTGAACATTTCCTGCAAGGCGGTGTTCAGCTTTATCTGCTTTGGTTTTTCTCTTTTTCACCTTTACGTTGATGTCTTCAGCACCACGGTAATAATCAAGAAAGCGGTTGAACTCTGCCGAGACAAAACGGCGGATTAATTCTTCCTTGCTGAGGGCTGAAAGGGTTTCCATCACCGGGGGAAGGTAGCTATCGATTTCTTCGCTGTCGACCTGTGTGGAAGCCAGCCGGTCCATCATCGCGGACAACTGTTTTTCACAAACGGCCCGGCCACTTGGGATTTGTTTGACCTCAAACCGAATGCCGCTTCGAGACTCCAGTTCCTTGACCCTGCGGACTTCACGGGTGTTTACCAATACAATGGATGTGCCGGATTTGCCCGCCCGGGCTGTTCGACCGCTCCGGTGGGTGTATCGTTCCGCTTCATCGGGAAGTTTGTAATTGATAACGTGGGTGATATCATCCACATCCAGTCCCCGTGCGGCTACATCCGTGGCCACCAGCAGTTGGAGGGTCCTATCCCTGAATTTTTTCATTACCTGATTCCGCTGCATCTGGGAGAGGTCACCGTGCAGCGGTTCGGCATTGTAGCCGTCTTTCATCAGTTTTTCAGCCACGGCCTGGGTTTCCAGGCGTGTGCGGCAGAAAATAAGGCCAAAAATATCCGGGATATAGTCGATCATCCGCTTGAGGGCAAGGTATCGGTTTTTCTCTTTAACAATATAACAGGCGTGCGAGATGTTTTCAGCGACTTTGTTGCGCGAACCCGCGCTAATGGTTGCGGGATTGTTCATATAGGTGTCGGCGATTTTTGCTGCCGCACGCGGCATGGTGGCTGAAAAAAGCCAGGTGCGCTTGGCAGAGGGCGTCCGCTGCAGAATATCGTCAATATCTTCCTGAAATCCCATGTTCAGCATCTCATCGGCTTCATCCAGAACTGCATAGGCCACCGTTCCCAATTTGACAGCCTTACGTTTGACCAGATCCAACAGCCGGCCGGGGGTGGCCACGATAATCTGAGCCCCTTTTTTGATAAGGGAAATCTGCTCCCGCATATCAGCCCCACCGTAAACGGCTGCAATCCGCGCGTTTGTGACGTACCGGGCAAATAGTTTCAGATCACCGGTGATTTGAACGCAGAGCTCCCGTGTGGGGCAGATGACCAGGCCCTTAAGGTGCTTTGAATCGAAATCGATCAGCTGGATCAACGGCAAACCGTAAGCGGCAGTTTTCCCGGTGCCGGTCTGGGCCAGGCCGATGATATCGGTATTGCCCGTGAGTAATTGGGGAATAATTTTTTCCTGAATCGGGGTGGCTTGTTCATAGCCAAGTTGGTCTACGGCCCGGATAATTTCAGGCTTTAATTTAAAAGTTGAAAAGTTCATATAAATCTTCCTGATGATGGTCGGGTTGCCCCAAGTCGATAAAGAAACAAAAAGCCGCCTCGGCACGTTTGCCGGACGGCTCTGTTTCATTTCAAAAAAGAGGGGTTAACCATATTTGGTCAACCCCTTTATAATCTGGCTCCCCAGCACGGACTTGAACCGCGGACCCAATGGTTAACAGCCATTTGCTCTGCCGACTGAGCTACTGGGGAATATTGTAAGTCACATGCGTTTTCCATGATAAAGGAAGACTCACGTGAACAACGTCCAATATTATATCATCAAACCTGTTGTCAAGAATAATTTCCTGATTATTGCATGAAATTCACCCTGCCAGCTGGAGCCAGATGGTAAAGGTCACCGAGGACAGCAGCGTGCTGGCGGATATAGAGGCCACCGCAAAATCCGGGTCCCCGCCCATCTCTTTGGCCATGACATAAGAGATCGTGGCGGCCGGGGATGCCAGTAGAATCAGGCCAGGCAGGAAATCCTGGGAAGCCAGACCGAACATTCGAAACAAGGCATATCCCAGCGCGGGCAGCAGCACCAGCTTGACACCCATTGTGGCAAGCACCAGGTTCAGTTTCTCGCGGATCAGGTCAAAGGATATGGAGCCGCCGATGATGAGCAGGGCCATGGGCAGCGCCAGGCCGCTCAAAATATCCAGGCTTCTTTCCACAATCAGCGGTACGGGTATTTCCGCCAGGGAAAAAATGATCCCCACCATGGCTGAGGCAATCACCGGATTGCCCGCAATCTTGCGCGGTAAAACTGTCCACCCGTGCCTGCCGGATCGGTTTTCTGAATTCACGGTGAGCGCCAGAACGGCAAGGAGGTTCTGCAGTATCATCATAATACCCATCACAATACTGGTTTTGACGAACCCCTCATTCCCCAGGTAATAATATGCCACGGCCAGGCCGATATACCCCAGATTGCCGTGAAAGCCGCTCTGGATATAGGTCCCCAGTTTGCCCCCCCGCATCCCGTGCAAAACTCCCAAACACCAGGCAGCAGCAAACCCGGCAACCATAGCACAAAGGGTCAGGACCAAAACAGAAAGATCGAAATGCGCTTTGAGGGAAGCCTTGGCAACGGCATTGAACACCATGGCCGGAATGGCGATGTAGAAAACCAGGCTGTTGGCCGGACCGATAAAATCCTGGGGAATGAATCCTCTCCGACGGGCAGCCCACCCCAGGATGATAATGGCGAAGATGGGCAC
>JBDLJD010000128.1:0-12988 GCA_039714495.1 Thermodesulfobacteriota bacterium | reverse complement strand
GGACCTGGTACCAATGAACTGCGCTTCCCAATCAATCGATTGTTCTCCTGAAACGGTCCAACTCACGCTTCAGCCACTCGGCCGTGGCCATTTTATCACTGGCGCAAATTATCTGGTAGGGCCGGCCGCTTATACTGCTTTTTGTTGCCGCATACCGGATAAAATCCTCCGTGGTTTTTATCCGGCCCTTAATATGGCCATATTTTTTTCGGATATGCATGCCTGCATCCTTGCTGTCATGGCTTTTCCCGTTGCGTATGAATGTGCAGTCCGACGTATCAATGTACTGCAGCAGGTGCTCGATTTCCAGCCCCATGTCGGCATGGGAAGTACAGGGGCAAAAAACCACTATCCCCCATGACAAAATAAGGATGCCTTTGAGCAAATTGAACATCTTAAGAATCCTGTTCCCATCCCTCAGTCACTTTGAATACAACCGTAAGCGGATTGTGGTCCGAGGTGGCCACGATGAGGGTCTTCGCATTTTGTATTTCCAGCGCCCGGTAGTAAATGTGGTCAACAGATTGACCGAAAAATTTGGATTTGAGGTTCTTGTTAAAAGGGACCGGGGAAAGGTTCAGGCGTTTTGCCATTGCATTCACCCGTGACATTCGGCCGTCGTTCCAGGTGTTGAAATCCCCGGATACGATCAGGGGGCCCTTATGCGTTGCCAGCACGCTTTCCAATCGATCGCACTGCCGTTGAAATGCAGTATAGCCCATCGTGAAATTGATGGCGTGGATGTTGGCGACAAGGAGTTCCCCATGCTTGCCGGAAATGGGATAGCGGGTGATCAGGATACTCTTGGGGACGCGTGTTATGGGTTCCTTGTCCATGAACGAGCAGGTTAAATTGGGGGCGATTTTCGAGGCTGTCAACACGCCGGCCTCGATCTTTTGATACGCGTAGGCCGCCGCCAGGTCCCACTGCAAATCTTCCTGTTGGAGCAAATTCTTGAAATTGGCCGACAGGTATGCCTCCTGAAGAATGAGAATGTCCGTGCTGCGGCTTATTTTTTGGAAATCCGCACCCCACCCTTCTGCTTTTCCTTTGTGAATGTTCCAGGTCGTAAAACTGAAACCCTCAGCATTCAATCCAGACTCAGGGATCACCTGTGATAATGTCGTATGGCCTGAATCCGGCTGCTCCCCGGGGGAATGGTTTGGGCCGATGATCGCACAGTCCAGGATCTGTCCTTCTATCCCAAAGGGACCCCGTTGACTGATAACCCAGTTTTCTTCAGGAATGCTGATGCATCCTGCCAACAACATGATGAATGGCAAAATGGCCGCCAGGATCCACTTCATTTTGTTTGACAGCTTTGCCCCACTACAGGGCCAACACGCTCAGAATCTGGATGAGCTTCATCGCCGAAATAGGTGCCTGGGACAAAAGATCCATGGAAACCTGTATTACAACCAGCCAAAAGCAATAAGGCCAATAACGGCGCATACAATATTTTAATCCTTGGCATGAAAAACCCTCAAGATTGTTATTGATACCATTTGATCATTACCAGCGTACCACGGAAGGGCCATGAATGTAAAATCTGGTCAATGGGGATAATTAAGCTCGTTTGGGCAGACCGAATTTTATGGTATCGTTATAAAAGATTGCGTGGTACTAAATTGAGGAAGGTTCTTCTTCAATCCAATGGTTTAAAAGTAATCTCATCGGCTATTTACCATGACACCTGAAATGATAATGGTTTTCAGTATATTGATCACATCGGTGGTCCTCCTGGTTACGGAGTGGGTGCCCATGGAGGTCGTAGCCTTGCTGGCCTTGGGCACGACCGCGGTCACGGGTCTGGTAACACCGGCTGAAGCGATAGCCGGATGGAGCAACCCAGCGGTAATCACCGTATGGGCGGTCTTTATTCTCAGCAGCGGTCTGACCCACACGGGGGTGGCCAATATCATTGGACGAATAGTCCTGAAGGTTTCGGGGAGCAGCGAATCCTCCATTATAGCGGTGATCATGGTCAGTGCCGGTGTAATGTCCGCCTTTATGAATAATGTGGCTGTAGCCGCATTGATGCTGCCGGTTATTATGGACATAAGCCGTCAGACCGGGCATAGCTCATCACGATTGTTGCTGCCGCTTGCGTACGGTTCTTTGCTGGGCGGGCTGATGACCAAAATCGGTACCCCGCCCAACCTTATCGTGAGTGAAATGCTGCAAGAGAGCGGCATGGAAACCTTTGGCCTGTTTGATTTTACACCGGTGGGCATTGCCGTACTCCTGGGCGGCACGGCCTTTATGGTTCTCGTGGGAAGGCACCTGCTGCCCCGGAAAAATCCTGCCCAGGAAGCGTCACGCAGCAATGGCCCCAGTATCAAAGAACAATACCAGTTGCAGGAAAGGGTATTTACCCTGCAGGTGCCTGAAACCAGCGCCATTGTCGGAAAAACACTTTCAGAAATACGCTTGGGATCGATTCTGGGCCTGAACGTTCTTGGCATAACCAGGAAAAAGCGTACCATCCTGTCACCATCGCCGTTTGAAAAGCTGCAGGCACTGGACTCTTTAACGGTGGAGGGACCTGCCAAACATATCGACAGACTTAAAAGCCTGCAGAAAAACATTAAATATTTCAAAATCGAACGTGTTGAAAATATTGCCGCGCTGTTGGTGTCAGATAAAGTCAAGGTGGCCGAGGTCACCTTGACCAATGATTCCCCCTTGAACAATATGACCCTGGGCCAGGCCGCGTTCCGAAGTCAATATCATGCCAATGTACTAGGTATTAAACGCAGCCAAGATATCTACACGGCCGACCTGAAAGATTTCAGGTTAAAGCCGAACGATACCCTCTTGATTCAAGGTGAAGGGGAACAGCTGAAACAGATGGAAGTGCAGGACGGTTTTGACAAACTGACGATTATTCCGGCAGATCACCTGGTGGATGTTTACAGGTTGAACGAGCGCATGATGAAGATACAATTGCCGCCGGAAGCAATGGTGGAGGAAGCAATGGTGGACGGTCTGTCTCTGGAACAAAGCCGCCTGGGAGCGGCTTTAGGGGTCAGGGTGCTCTCCATCATTCGAGGGGACCATCATTATCCGCTGCCCACATCTTCCGACATTCTGAGATCTAATGACACACTGGTTCTGGAAGGTGAGCAGCACTCCCTGTATGCTTTGAGGGACCTGGGGGAATTGAAGCTGGTTTCCGATCAGTCGGTGGATCTCAATCGCCTGGAAGGGGCTAACGTGGAACTTGTGGAGGCCATACTGCATCCACACTCCAAGCTGGCCGGGAAAACGCTGGGGGATCTTCATTTCAGGGATAAGTATGGTCTGAATGTCGTTTCCATTTGGCGCCAGGGAAAGCTCTTTCGATCCGATTACCTGGGAGAACTGGCCCTGCAGGTGGGTGATGTCATGCTGCTCTATGGGCCGAAGGAAAAATTCAAACTTTTGGCAGCCGAACCGGATTTTCTGGTGCTGACGGAATCGGCTCAAAAGACGCCGGACTTTAAAAAAGCCAAGCTGTCGCTGCTCATCATGTTGTGCGCCATACTTCCGGCAGTGCTGGATATTATCCCCATCTACATCTCAACCTTGATCGGGGCGGCCTTCATGGTAATTACCCGCTGCCTGACCATGGAGGAGGCCCACCAATCCATCGAGTGGAAGGGTATCATCCTGATCGTCGGCATGCTGCCCCTGGGCATAGCGCTGGACAACAGCGGCGCCGCCCAGTACCTGGCCAATGGCGTGGTACAGATGGTCGGACCGCTGGGGCCAATGGCCGTAATGGCCGGACTGGTGGCTTTAACCTTCATGGCCACCTGCGTCATACCGACGGCAGCGTTAGTGGTGTTGCTGGTGCCCATCGTGCTGAGCACAGCTTCAAACATGGGCATATCGCCGCACTCCTTGATGATGGCAGTTTCGTTGTCGGCTTCGGCTAGCTTTATGACGCCAATTTCCCATCCTGCCAATGTTATGGTCATGGGGCCCGGCGGCTATAAATTTTCAGACTACCTGAAGGTTGGCGTTCCCCTGACGCTGACGGTGTTCGTGATCGTGATGATACTGGTGCCAATTCTGTGGCCCTTTTAACCAGTGTGGTAATCAATTTATTCTCCTTTGATCTAACAAGCACACAAGCCGGTAGATCATACGACTGCGGGTGCTGAAACAATCGACTTGAGCGGGTATTTCCCGGATATATCCCTGTAGAAGGCCTTTATGCCTTCCATGTCCCGCTCGATGTCGCCGGTGGGCTGCACAACCTTGCCAATACCGCCCACTTTTCTTTTATAATCCAGAAACCCTAAAGCAATGGGAACACCGGCACCGTTGGCAATGTGATAAAAACCGCTTTTCCAGTTGAGCACCCGCTTGCGGGTGCCTGCGGGGGGGACCGTCAGAATGCGTTTTTCATTTTTTTGAAACTGCGCGATGGATTGGGCAACCACATCGTTCGCCCGGCTCCTGTCAATGGGAATCCCGCCGAGCCACCTGAACAAGGGGCCGAACGGCCATGAAAAGATGGCGTCCTTCCCCATCCAGTAAATTTTGGCTTTCAGCTTAAACGCCGTAACAAGCATGTAGGGCAGATCCCAGTTAGACGTGTGCGGGGCAGCAATCAGCACAAATTTTGGAATGTCCGGAAGACGGCCTTCAGTCTTCCAACCATTTAGCCACAAAAAAACAATGCACATCCACCGGACAACAGGCCGCACAACAGGCGTATCAAATATGGTATAGTTCACGCGTCCATCCTTAACTAAGCAAAACCCGGCAATATAGCCGGGCTTGTTAATATCTATTCAGCCACAAAACGTCTGCCATGTATATGGGGGGGGGCCGCAGGATGCAACGCTTTTACAAATGCTTACAATTCTTTTACATATCCGAAAAGCACACCGGTTTTAGCGATCATTCCGGCATCTGGGAAGAGTGGTGCTCCACGATCATCCAGCGCTGTCCGTTCCAGCGGTAAACAAAGGTAAAACGGGCCGGTACTGAGGATCCATCTTCGAACGTGAAGGTATAGACGCCGGAATTGATGGCCAGATCACCGAAGATGCGCACGTTAGCCTCGTCGATTTTGCCATTGGGACCTTTAGCGCAGAAATGGACAAAATAATCAGCCACTTCCTCGGGGTTGTGCCTGACCCGATTGGATACGGTGGGCAGCAGGATGCCGTTGGATTCATACAGGGCAGCCACTTTTTTGGGATCTCTGGTCTGAAGGGCGTTGTTCCACTCTTCAAAAAGCGCCAAAATATCTTTTTCACTCATATCAGTCTCCTTTCTTCCTTATAATAATTCAAAAATGCCTCTAAACTCGTTAATATCGCCGGATAGATAAGAGCTCATCAAATTTCATACAAGGTATTAATTTAGTATGGATTGAATTACTTATCAACAATATTTTCCCTCGCTCCAACACCACTCTACTCACCCCATTTTTCCATCCATAGATTGCGTACTTCCGGGTTGACCGTATACTCCGGCCAGTCCCCCCTGAGTGCTTTTACCACCTGATCCATGGCCCGGTGCCAGAAATGGCCTTCCGAGTCCGAGGTTTCCGAATACCAGGCACTGTGTCCGGTGAGAATCACGTTAGGCAAATCCAGCAGGGGGTCATCTTCAGGTATAGGGTCGCTGGCTGTAACATCCAACCCTGCCCCGGCAATCCGGCCCGTCTTCAACGCCGCCACCAGGTCGGGTTCGTTGACGATCTCCCCCCGGGCCGTGTTGATGATATAGGCCGTAGGTTTCATCATGTTGAAGGCGGCCTTGTCGAACAGTCCCATGGTTTCAGGTGTGAGGGCCGCGTTAATGCAGATATAATCGGATTGTTCCAGCAGCGTGTCGAAATCAACGGCCATCACCCCGTGGCTCTGCATAATTGGTGTGTAAACATAAGGATCGCAGGCAATGACCCGCATGCCCAGACCTTTGGCCTTCAGGGCGGTAGCCGTACCGATCTTTCCGAACCCCAGCACGCCAAGGGTCTGTTCGTTCAGCCTGAAAACCGGTCGGATGCCACCGGCCAGGGCCTTGCGGTTGGGCGGCACGAAATTGACATGCTGCTTCCGTACCATGTCATCCACCATAAACAGCCTGCGGCCCAGGGACAGCATAAGGGCAATAGTCTGGGTGGACACCTCGTCGATACAGTAATCCGGTATATTGGTTACTGCGATACCTTTTTCGGTGGCCTTGTCCAGGTCAATGCGGTCATATCCCACCCCCAGGCTGGCGATAATGCGGCACTGGTTCAGGGCCGCGATTACCTGGGAGGTCCACGGCTGCACCGGGCCGGAGCAGATCACCGCATCGGCATCGGCGGCAGCGGCAATGATCTCCGCCTCTGTCCGCCCGGGCTTTTCCACAAAGACGGCATCCACCCCCTGCAGTAGCTTTCCCCCGATATCCACGCCCGGCAATTGGATGGTGTTGACGACGTTGAAGGTCATGGTCGGTCCTCCTGTTATACCGATTGTCATAATAGCTAAAGCAAATTTAGCTGCATTTAAGGAAATAATATGCAGTTGATTCCACTTTCAATATAATCGTATAACAATTTCATTGAAACAGGAAACAAGATAAATGCATCGGAAAACGTTAGAACATTTTGAAGGCTGCCTTCTCGGCGGTGCTGTGGGGGATGCTCTGGGGGCGCCGGTTGAATTCATGCCCCTCGAGGAAATCAAAGCGCATTTCGGCCCCGGAGGCATCGATGATTTTTCCACGGCCTACGGGAAGATGGGCGCCATAACCGATGACACCCAGATGGCCCTTTTCACGGCCGAGGGACTGATTTTGTCCAAGACCAGGCAGACAGAAAACCCTGCATCAGATCAAAAAACGTTGAGTGTATACCACGCCTATCTGCGGTGGCTGTCTACTCAGCTTCCAGGCGCCGGAGATAACATGATCAATCAGCACGGCACCTGCAGCATGCTCGACGGCATTCTGATCAGTTTCAGGGAACTGCACGCCCGAAGAGCGCCGGGCAATGCCTGTCTCTCATCCTTGCAGAGCGGCGTTATGGGCACCCCGCAGCAGTCCATCAACAACAGCAAGGGGTGTGGTGGCGTCATGCGCATTGCTCCGGTGGGCCTTGTGGAACCGCCTGAAAGGGTCTTTGACGCGGCCTGTAAAATTGCCGCCATCACCCACGGCCACCCCACGGGCTATCTTGCGGCCGGGTGCATGGCCTTGATCATTCGTGAAATCATTTCCGGTCAAGACCTGGTGGCTGCCGTCAAGAAGGCGTCCCGGATACTTGAAGAGCACGAGCATCACCAAGCATGCTCCCGTGCTCTGGCCATGGCATTGGATGCCTATGAGCGCCAGCCTGTTGCCTTCGAGACAGTCGCCTCCCTGGGACAGGGATGGATTGCCGAGGAAGCCCTGGCCATAGGCGTGTACTGTGCCCTGGCAGCGGGGACAGACTTTAAAAAGGGCATAACCCTCGCCGTCAACCACGGCGGCGACTCCGACAGCACCGGCGCCATTGCCGGCAATCTCCTGGGAGCTCTCCTGGGCAGAACAGCCATACCAGGGCAGTACCTGTCGAAGCTGGAACTCGTCTCGCTGATCGAAGAAATTGCCGGCGATCTCCATACACTGGTGGCGTGATGGATGACAATGATTTCCACAAGCTGCTGGATTTCCGGGGAATGTGTTGGTCAGGTTACCGCCGGGTCCGCAAAGGGGTCAAAAAACGGATCCGCCGGCACATGCGGGAATTGGGTTGTGGCCATGTCGATGATTATATTGAGTGCTTGAAGGCTGACCCAAAGGCCAATGAGAAGTCCCAAACCCTCATGACCGTTCCCATCAGCCGCTTTTTCCGGGATCGTCAATTATGGACGGACCTGGCCGCCCGGTACGTTCCAGAACTGGTCAGCCTGTATCCAGAAGGCATTCGGGTGTGGTCAGCCGGCTGCGCCGGAGGAGAAGAGGCCTACAGTTTCAGGATGCTCTGGTACCGTCTTGAAAAAGAACTCGGCCCCCCGCCCGTACTCGATATCCTGGCCACCGACAGGAATCAGGAATGTATCGAACGTGCTCGAAAAGGCCTTTTTCAGCTTAGCAGCCTGCGTGAAATTCGGGACGACAGCCGTTCCATCTTTTTTACCGAACACCGCAAAGGAAAGCTATTTCAAATCAGCACTGATTTGATATCCTCCATCTCTTTTAAGCAGCAGGACCTCTTGCAGAAACCGCCTGACGGTGTTTTCCAGCTCATCTTCCTGCGCAACAACCTGCTGACCTACCACCGGTCCCATTCCATTCGGCCGGTGTTCAACCAGATCGTAAACTGTTTGACACCGGGAGGGTTGCTCATTATAGGAGCACATGAAAAACTGCCGCCGGAAACCAAGCATCTGAAACCCTACGGTCCCATGGTCTTAAAAAAGGTGATCAACCATGAGTAAAAACAAAGAAAAACTTGAAGGCGATCTTGTCCCCACGCTCCGCCAAGGCATCGACATCATTAAAATGGTGCTTTTTAAAGATTTAAAACCCTCTTTAGAAAACAGATATCCACAAATGCCCCCGGATGACATTGCCCGCTTGACGGGTGCCGTGGTGAACAGTCTGTTTTGTATAGAAAATATGGAAAAAACAGTCGCTGACTTTATGGCAGACCACCAGCATACGGTCCAACAGGAACTGAAAGCATTCGCATCCAATTTCGACCACCTTACCATACCCCTCACCGATGCCCTGCGCATCCAGTATCTGTGCGACTGTCAGGAGGGCATTGACAGCGAAGCTGTGCTTGAAAAAGCCCGAAAATTCGATATCCTCATCAAGGACCGTGATGTCCCCTTGCCCGGGGCATTCATGAGTATGGTGCGTTCCTTTGGCGTGGCCTACAAGATTCTCGAACCCATGAAAAGAGAATAATATCAGAAAAAGGAATGATTATTGACATTTAGGCAAGGGTGTGGAAGTACCCTAACGCTGTACAGACAACTTTAGAGTTGAGATATTGTTGATAATATTTACAGGAGGGATGGTGATGAAAATCCTGTTTGCAGCCCCGGAAAACGCCTGGGGCGGGTTTCTGAACCTGATCCGATCAGCTGTTCCAGAGCATGAATTCAAAGCCACGGGCGGATTGCATATCGAAACGCTGGAAGGATACGATGTGCTTATCCCCACCATGGCCACAGTGACTCAGGAAACACTAAAAAGCTGCGACCGGCTTAAACTGATTCAGCAGTGCGGCTCCGGGCTCGAACTCGTGGACATTGAAGCGGCTGTGGCGCAGGGTATTCGGGTGGCGAACGTGCCCACCGATATTTCAGGCAATGCCGATTCAGTGGCCGAAGTCGGCATTTATATGATGATCGGGCTTTCCAGAGACGTGCGCTCCATGGCCAGGAGCCTTGTCGACCGGCAAATGGGCTTCCCCCAGGGCAGGGCCCTTTTCGGCCGGACCGTGGGACTGGTGGGCCTCGGCGGCATAGCCCAGGCGCTGATCAGGCGTTTGAAGACCTTTGACGTCAAGCTGATGGGAATCAAACGCAACAACCCCCGGGAAGCCGGGAAGCAACTGGGCCTTGAATGGGCTGGCACGCCCGATGAACTCGATGTCCTGCTGCAGCGATCGGACTTCGTGATATTATGCCTTCCCGTCACTGCCGAGAGCCAAGGGATCATGAACAGGCTCACTTTACAGCAGATGAAAAACGATGCTTTTCTCATCAATCTGTCCCGTGGAGGACTGGTGGACCGAAAGGACCTGGAAGACGCCCTGGCTTCAGGAGAGATTGCCGGGGCCGGCCTGGATGTGTTCTGGGAAGAGCCCCCGGATCCTGACGATCCAGTATTCAATTACAACGTAATGGCAACCCCGCATATCGGCGGTTCCACGGACAACGCCATGAAAGGCATTGTGGCCCAGGTGGCTGCCAATATTCGCCGGGTCGCCGATAACAAGGAACCTTTGCATCAATTTGAAGCATAAACATGGTAAGAATAATCAATGTGGTCTAAAAATGAATTTAGTTAAACCTGAAATACATGTACTGAACCCGGAAAATCGGGAACAGGTGCACCGCTATACCCTGGATATATTGTCCCGTGTGGGTATCAGGGTCGATTTCGAGCCGGCCCGGCACCTGTTTGCCGCCAAGGGTTTCAAGGTCGATGACAACCAGCGGGTTTACATCTCCGCGGAGCAGGTGGACTGGGCCATAACAAAAGCCCCGTCCGTTGTTGACATATACAGCCGTACAGGAGCCCCGGTCCTCCAGGTGGGAAACGGGGAAAACCGTCAGACCCGTTTTGGTGTGGGCGTCACCAATCTCTTTTACCAGCACCCCGAAGATGACCAGGTGGAGCCGTTCAACCGGGGGCACATGGCCCTGGCATCAACCCTGGGTGATGCCCTGGACCAGTTTGACCTGGTGGCCACACCGGGGGTTATCAAAGACCTGCCGCCGGATACGGCCGATTTGATCGGAACGCTCGAAATGGTCGCCAACACCACCAAGCCCCTTGTCCTGCTGGTCTCGAATCATCATTGTTTCAGCACCACGCTCGATATGCTGGAACACCTGAAGGGCGACCTTACTCAAAATCCTTTTGTCATCCCCTATTTCAACCCCATCACGCCCCTGGTGCTCAACGAAACCACTGCTGATAAAATGATGGTGACCGTCGAGCGGGGACTGCCCATGATCTACAACAACTACGGCATGTCCGGGGCAACCGTCCCCATAACGCCCGGGGGCACGCTGGCCGTCCTGAATGCCGAGTTGCTGGCCGGCCTGGTGTACAGCCAGGTGCTCAAAGAGGGGGCCCCCATCATCCTGGGCAGCTTGCCGGCAGGGTTTAACATGCAGACCATGCAGGCCTGCTACACACCCCACACCATGCTGCTGAATCTTGCCTGCGCCGAAATGATGGCCCACTACGGGCTGCCCCACTCCGGAACATCGGGCAGCGGCCCCGGGTGGGGGCCTGATCTCCTGGCAGCGGGCATGCACTGGCTGAATCATCTGACCAGTTGCCTGGGCAAAGTCGGACTGGCGCCCTTGTGCGGCGGAAATTTGAACTCGGTGGCCTTCTCGCCCCCGACAGTGGTGTATTCCAATCATATTATCGCCCAGGCACGCCGGTTCAGCCGGGGATTCAGCCTGGATGAAATTGATGTGGCCCCTGGTGAAATTGCCGACATCGGCCCGGGGGGCAATTTTCTCATGGCCGATATGACTGTGAAGCTTTGCCGTGAGATGGATTACAGCAACCCCATATGGCCGGAAATTTCCCTGGAAGAGTGGCAGGAACGGGGTATGCCCAAAGCGGAAAAGCGCCTGAGGGAATACACCCTAGAACTGTTGACCAGCCATCCCCGTCCCGCAGACCATGACGCCTTGATGGAAAAGGGGGAAGCCTTTATAAAATCGTGTTCCACGATTTTATGAAACGCGACTGCGTCGCTATTTTTAAAAGATAGATACCTGTGTCAAAAGGACTCGACACTTGTTCCCTTGAAGGGAGTGATTTTTTCATCGTAAGGAGTGCGTAAAAACGAAAAAGGAACAGACATGAAAAGAAACTTGCATGCCGGGCGCAATCTGAATGGAGGATTGAGCCTCAATATTTTGACCGACGACGAACTGGAAGAGATCCATCTGGGAACGCTGGAGCTTCTGGAAAAGACCGGTCTCTTCATCGAGGATGACCGTGCCCTGGACTGTTTCGAAGACGGCGGCGCCCGGGTGGACCGTGAAAAGAAAATCGTCAAAATCCCCCCTGTAGTGGTGGAGGATGCCATCCGCTCGGCCCCGTCCAAGGTCATCCTCTACGGCCGTAATCCCCGGCACGATATCGTGCTGGAAAGCACCCGGGTCCACTTTACCAACTTCAGCGAAGGGGTTATGATCAACGATCCCTTTACCGGCGAAAACCGGGAGCCCGTCAAACAGGACCTGGTGCATGCCGCCCGGCTCATCGACGCTCTCCCGGAAATCGATTTCTGCGAAAAAGCCATCGGCGCTCACGATGTTCCCCAGGAATCGGTTCCCCTGCACAATGCCGAAGCGTTTTTAACCAACACCACCAAGCACTGCGCTTTCGGCCCCGGGAACGGCTTTCTGCTCAACAAGATTATGGAGATGGCCGCTGCTATTGCCGGCGGGCTTCAAAAGCTCAAGGATAGGCCGCTGGTGTCCTTTACCACCTGCCCGGTCAGCCCTTTGAAACTGATTACCGACTGCTGTGAAATCATCATGGAATCCGCCAGAAACGGCGTTGTCTGCAACATTCTGTCCATGGCCATGGCCGGCGGCACATCACCGGTAACCCTGGCGGGAACACTGGTCACCCACAATGCCGAAATCCTCGGCGGCCTGACCCTGGCGCAGCTCACCCGAAGAGGCGCCCCAGTCATCTACGGCAGTTCCACAACCGCCATGGACCTGAAACTGGCCGAAGCCAGCGTGGGAACCCCCGAATGCGCACTGATCAGCGGGGCCGTAGCCCGGTTGGCGCGCTATTACGCGCTGCCCAGCTACGTTGCCGGCGGATAGGGCGACGGCAAGATATCCGACAGCCAGATGGGCCACGAAAAAACCCTCACCGGACTGATTCCCGCATTGGCAGGCGCCAATATGATTTACGGTCTGGGGATGCTCGAAAGCGGCATCACCTTTGATTACGCCCAACTGGTCCTTGACTGCGAATTTGCCCGCATGATCAAACACACGGTCAACGGCATTCCTGTAAACGATGAAACCCTGGCCGTCGATGTTATCGACGAAATAGGCCCTTTTGGCGATTTTTTAAGCCATGTGCACACCTTCAACGGCATGCGCAGCCAATCGCACCCTGAAATCATCGACCGCCGGGGGCGCGGCATGTGGGAGAGCGACGGGGCCACGGACAGCTACACGCGCGCCCTTGAAAAAGCTATAACAATTATTGAAACCCATCAACCTGAGCCGCTGCCCGAAGAAGTGCTGTCCAGAATACGGGCCATCGTCCAGGAAACCGA
>JBDLJD010000127.1:0-13021 GCA_039714495.1 Thermodesulfobacteriota bacterium | reverse complement strand
CTCCCTACTGCTCTACTTACATTACCGACGAAACAACCCCGGCCTTGATGTATTCCCGGTTCAGCCGGGCAATGTTGACAATAGAAATTTCCTTGGGGCATTCCGCCTCGCACTCCCTCTCGTTGGAACAGTTGCCAAAGCAGAGTTCGTCCATGGTTCGAAGCATGGCGACAACCCGTTGGGCGGCCTCGGGCCTGCCCTGGGGGAGTAGGCCCAGATGAGAGACCTTGGCAGACACGAAGAGCATGGCGGATGCATTGGGGCAGGCCGCCACGCAGGCGCCACAGCCGATGCAAGCTGCTGCATCCATGGCCTTTTCCGCGGTATCCTGGGGAATGAGAATGGCATTGGCATCCTGGCACCCGCCGGTATTGGCTGAAATGTAGCCGCCGGCCTGAATGATTTTGTCCAGGGGGCTGCGGTCGATGACCAGGTCTTTGACGATTTTGAAGGCCCTGGCCCGGAACGGTTCCACAAAGATGGTGTCACCGTCTGAAAAGTGGCGCATGTGCAGTTGGCACAGCGTGGTTCCGCTTTCAGGACCGTGGGGACGGCCGTTGACAACGCACCCGCACTGGCCGCAGATGCCTTCCCGGCAGTCATAGTCAAAGGCGATGGGCTCTTTACCGTCCAGGGTCAGTAGTTCGTTGACCACGTCAAGCATTTCAAGGAACGACATGTCCGTCGATATGGTATTGGCAATGTAGGTCTCCAGGCGGCCTTTGCTGCTGGGCCCTGCCTGGCGCCATATTTTCAGGGTGAGGTTGATTGTTTTCGTCACTTGTAACTCCTTTGGGTTAATTTGACATTTTCAAAGACAAGTGGTTCCTTGTGCATCACCGGTTCTTCGCCGGCTTCCCGGTGCTCCCAGGCTGAGACGTGACAGAAATTATCGTCGTCGCGCAGGGCCTCGTTTTCATCGGTCTGAAATTCTTCGTTGAAATGTCCGCCGCAGGATTCCTGGCGTTCCAGGGCATCCAGGATCATCAATTCGGCGAATTCCAGGAAGTCGGCCACGCGACCGGCACGCTCCAGGCTCTGGTTGAAGTCCATATTCTGTCCGGGGACGGTTACATCCTTCCAGAATTCTTCACGGAGTTTCTGGATCATGCCTTGGGCCTTGGCGAGCCCGTTATTGTTTCTGGCCATGCCGCAGTAGTCCCACATGATCATACCCAACTCCCGGTGAAAATCATCGACGGTCCGGCTGCCTTTGATGTCCAGCAGCTTCCGGGTCATTTCATCTACGGCAACATCTGCATCTTTAAACGCGTAGTGGTCGGTGTTCACCGGTTTCAGCGGGGTGCCGGCCAGGTAGCCGCCAATGGTGTACGGAATGACGAAGTAGCCGTCAGCCAGGCCCTGCATGAGGGCGCTGGCCCCAAGGCGGTTGGCCCCGTGGTCGGAGAAGTTGGCTTCCCCCAGCACGAACAGGCCGGGGATATTGCTCATCAGGTTGTAATCCACCCATAGACCGCCCATGGTGTAATGCACCGCCGGGTATATCATCATCGGTGTTTCATAGGGGTTTTCAGCGGTGATTTTATCGTACATCTGGAACAGGTTGCCGTATTTTTTTTCGATGACATCCCTGCCGTCGCGCTTGATGGCGTCTTTGAAGTCCAGATAAACCGCCAGGTGCGTTTCTCCCACCCCCTTGTTTTTATCGCACTGTTCCTTGGCATTGCGCGAAGCTACGTCCCGGGGCACGAGGTTCCCGAAGCTGGGATATTTGTTTTCAAGGTAGTAGTCTCTTTCATTTTCAGGGATGTCTTCCGGCCGGCGCTCGTCACCCGGATTGCGAGGAACCCACACCCGCCCGTCGTTCCGAAGGCTTTCACTCATCAAGGTCAGTTTGGACTGATAGGTGCCGTGCACCGGGATGCAGGTCGGATGGATTTGCGTGAAGCAGGGATTGGCAAACAAAGCGCCTTTTTTATGAGCCCGATAGGCGGCGGTGACATTGCTGGCCATGGCATTGGTGGAAAGGAAGAAAACGTTCCCGTACCCGCCGGTGCACAGCACCACCGCATCCGCAGCATGCCGTTCGGTTTCCCCGGTGGCCAGGTTGCGGACGATGATGCCCCTGGCCTGGCCGTCGATCACGACGAGATCCAGCATTTCACGCCTGGGATACATGGTCACGCGGCCCTGGGCAACCTGGCGCATCAGGGCGCTGTAAGCCCCCAGAAGAAGCTGCTGCCCCGTCTGCCCGCGGGCATAAAATGTCCGCGACACCTGGGCGCCGCCAAATGACCGGTTGGTCAAAAGACCGCCGTAGTCCCTGGCAAAAGGAACGCCCTGGGCCACACACTGATCGATGATCTCGTTGCTGATCTGGGCCAGCCGGTATACATTGGCTTCCCGGGCGCGGAAGTCACCGCCCTTCACCGTGTCGTAGAACAACCGCCAGATGCTGTCGCCCTCGTTCTGGTAATTTTTAGCGGCATTGATGCCACCCTGGGCTGCAATGCTGTGCGCCCTGCGGGGCGAGTCCTGGATACAGAAAGATTTGACGCTGTAGCCCAGTTCCGCCAGGGAGGCTGCGGCGGAGCCGCCGGCTAAGCCCGTTCCCACGACGATGATGTTGAATTTTCTTTTGTTGGCCGGGTTAACGAGTTTCAGTTCGAAACGATGCCTGTCCCATTTCTGAGCCAGGGGACCTCCCGGAATGTTTGCGTTGAGCTGCATATAATCTCCTCCTTATCCTGAAAACGACACGTAAACCGGGAGAAATCCAAAACCAATACCGAATACGAGGCTGAAGACCAGGCTACCGCCCATAATGATCGGCATGTATTTGGGGTGGTTTGCGCCCAGGGTTTGAAACAGGCTCCAGAATCCGTGCCGGATGTGCAGAGCCACCACAACCATGGCGGCGATGTAGAACGATAGGTTCAGCACGTTGGCAAAGGCCAGGGACACGATGTCGTATATGGTGGTGAAGGTTTTGTCCACAAAGTGAAACTGAAGCAGATGATAGATGAGAAACAGGAGGATGGCAAAGCCGGTGTAGGGCATTAGCGCAGAACTGATGGTGCGGCCGCCTCCGCTTTTGTTGACCGCATACCGGACAGGCCGGGCTTTCAGGTTCTGCAGGAAGAGGAGGATCCCCGTGAAAACATGAACGACGGCCAGGGTGAGCAGTCCCCATTCAGCCAGGGTGATCAATGGTCCCAGGGCATGCAGGTGTTCGGCATAGGCATTGAATGTATCCCGGCCCCCGTACAGGGTCAGGTTGCCGATGAGGTGGCCGGTCAAAAATCCGATAAAGCAGACACCGGTCAGCGCCATCAGTAATTTTTTCCCGACGGATGAGCCGAAAAAGTTAAAAATCCATTGCATAGGTTCCTCCGTGTGCCAAGATGCATCTATATCGGTTGTCATCATATTGTTCCGATACCGATCAACGGTATTGGAAAGGTATAATCATACGGATGCGCCCATATACCCTGAGCGTGACAACCGCTGCTATAGGGTTAGCTGTTACTGTGAAAATAATATAGCTATTCAGTTATAGTATGCGTGTCAATATTAAATTTCAGGGTTATGACCATCAACAAGGCATTCTCAGGAACGAGGGCGCTGCCCATAGCAAATTGCTGGTTATATAGGCCCTGAAATTTAAACATCCTTGCGTAAAAGTTGTGTTAATTTCCATTGGGGACGGTTGCCATCCCAGGTAAATGTTTATATCATAGCAGCGGTATCATTCTTTTTATGGCAAACTGCATGGTAACGCCACATATTTCTTGGGAACACATTTACAACATCTTGTATAAGGTCAAAAGCCTTGACACAAGAGTGAGGCTTAGATATATGATAATTAATTTTAATTAACATTAATTAGAGGGCATCTCAAAGTTTTTTTCAGATGGTCTCTTATTGGTCTATTATTCCAGCGGAGCAGCCTTATATGCAGCAGATAAACTTAATCAACATGATCAGTGGCGCGGGCTTGATGGTCCAGTTCGTCCTTCTTCTCCTGTTATTCTTTTCTGTCACCTCGTGGGCCATCATCATCATCAAGTACCGCTATATCAAAAAGGCCTACCAGGAGTCGGCCCTGTTTACCGATCTTTTCTGGAAAAGCCGGGACCTGTCCAACGCTTACAAGGAAGCCAAGGAACTTCAGGGCAGCCCCATCGCCAGAATATTTCGCATCGGGTATGTGGAACTGCGGAAAATCAGCCGGTCCGGCATGGGGACCACCGGCGATGCAAGAGAGGTGCAGGGCACCATGGGGGGCAGGTTTGCCGGAATGGACAACATCAAACGCGCCCTGCGCAGGGCCATCAATACGGAAACCACCCGCATGACACAAATGGTCCCTTTTCTGGCAACCACGGGCAATACGACCCCTTTTATCGGGCTGTTCGGGACAGTTTGGGGCATCATGAACTCGTTTCACGGCATCGGGGCACGGGGATCCGCAAGCCTGGCGGTTGTCGCTCCGGGCATCTCCGAGGCCTTGGTGGCCACCGCAGCCGGGTTGGGGGTTGCCATACCGGCGGTTATCGCCTTCAACTATTTCATGCAGAAAATCAAAACCCTGGAATCCGAACTGCACAGTTTTTCAGCTGATTTCCTGAATATCATCGAGCGGGATATCATGATGGTTGAAAGGAGGCGGGCAAATGACAATCGGGGGTAATGACGACCGGCTGATGTCGGAGATCAATGTAACGCCCTTTGTGGACGTCATGCTGGTTCTATTGATTATTTTCATGGTGACAGCCCCAATGATGATTCAGGGCGTGGAGGTTTCCCTGCCGGAGGCCACGGCCAAACCAATTGCCACAGAAACCGAACAACTCATTGTCTCTATAGATAAAAACAATCAGGTTTATATTAATGATTTCAAAGTTGCCGCTGATAATTTGAACGGGAAGCTGGTAAAAATCTTGAAGGGCAGAACCGACCGGGAAGTCTATCTGAGGGCCGATAAAACCATATCATACGGAATGGTTGTGTACGTTATGTCGGAGATCAAGGGGGCAGGGGTTGAAAAATTGGGCATGATCACTGTGCCGGATGACGATACCAGCGATGATAAAAAGAAGTAGGCTTAAGGAGAGCGGCAAGAAAGGGCCGGCAAGAAGCCATCTCGTGCGGGAGATGGCCGGTGAGAACCGTTTTGTCTACTGGGCGTTCGGTTTGTCTTTCATGATTCACCTGGCTTTTTTCGGAGGGTTCCTGGCAACCCAGAAGCACAAGCCCAGCCGGATTTCCAAAACATCGGTGATCAATGTCAGCCTGGTGGCCACCCCTCAAAAGGCGGCCCGCTCCAAGGCGGCGGTAAAAAAGGCCGTAACCACGCCCAAAACAAAGACATCCAAGAAAAAGGAAACCCATAAAAAGGCTGTAAAAGTAGCGCCGAAACCTGTGAAAAAGGAACCAGTCGTTTCCACCTCCGGCAAGCCGAAAACATCCCTGAAGAAGAAAACCTTCAAAGCGTCCAAGGTGAAAAAGAGTGCCTTGAAGGATATCGAGAAAAAGGTGGAAAAAACCTCTTCAGAGCGGATCACATCCGCTTTGGATCGCCTCAAGACCAAGGTGGAGGAGCAGGAAGTTGAAAAACGCCTGGAAGATACAGCATCTCCTGACCAATCGCCTGCTGCGGCCGGCAGCGAGGGAACCGGGCAGGGGGGGCGGGTCGGCGAACTCATCGATATTTACAGGGTTGAAATTGCCTATCAGATCCAGAAAAACTGGGCATTTCCCGAACAGTTGGCCGGCGGCAGAAGTGACCTGCAGACGCTGCTCGTGTTCAAGGTCATGCCCGACGGCGAGATTCGCGATCTTTTCTTTACCGATCGGTCAGGGAACAGCCATTTTGACGAGTCCGCCTACCGGGCGGTCATGAAAGCAAATCCTGTGGACTCACATCCGGCGGGGATTATCCGTCCCTATGTGCAGATGGGGCTGCGGTTTACACCCGAAGGGGTCGAATAGACGAAACTTTAGAAATGGTAATACTTTGTTTTTTATCTATGGTTAAATTTATGCAAAAAATAACATCTATCATCATTGTACTGGCCATGGTGTGTCTGACCGCAGGCGTAGCGCCAAATCCAGCTGTTGCTGCGGAGGAATACGAATATATCGACATCAGCAACCCGTTTTTGCGAAAAATCCCGACGGCCATACCCGGTTTCAAGAATATATCGGGAAATGTGAAAGGACGCGATCTTTCTGTTGAACTGGCTGAATCGGTGTCTAAAACGCTTGAATTCACAGGGTATTTTGAAATGTTGGACCGGGATGCTTTTCTGGCCGATCCCAATGACCCCAAGATCGTCGCTCCAGAAATCAACTTTCGCAACTGGACGGTTATCGGTTCGGAACTCCTGGTAACCGGCGGTGTTGCCGTCGAAGAAGCTTATATGGAACTGGAACTGAGGATGTTCGACACGTTCCAGGCAAAAATGATTATTGGGAAACGCTACCGGGGGCGCATCGAAAACCAGCGCCAGATGATTCACCGTTTCTGCGCTGAGGTGATGTATCATCTGACCGGTAACCGGGGTGTTTTCGACAGCCAGATCGCGTTTGTCAGTAAGCACAACGGAAAAAAGGAAATATTCATTTCAGCGTTTGACGGCTACAATCCCCGGCAGTTTACCTCTCATAACGACATATCACTGTTCCCGGCCTGGTCTTCGGATGCCCAATGGATGGCCTACACATCCTATAAAGGTGGAAAACCGGACTTATATATTAGAAATATAAAGGAAAACAGCGGGGCGGTTGTCGCCAAAAAGGGGATTCAGATAACCCCGGCCTGGGTACCCGACAAATTTGAGCTCGCGGCCACGCTTTCATTTTCAGGAGACCAGGAAATTTATCTGTTGACCGGGCAGGGGAAAGTTATTAAAAGATTGACACGAAGCCGAGGTATAGATGTTGAGCCTACGTGGTCTCCGGACGGGAAAAAGATGGCTTTTGTTTCCAAGCGGTCCGGAACGCCGCAGATATATATAAAAGAGATGGTTTCCGGCCGGGTCAGACGACTGACGTACGAAGGGCGCTACAACACGCAGCCCAACTGGTCTCCAAAGGGCGATAAGATTACGTATTCCATGATGCAGATGGGGCGCATCGACATATTTACCATAGGGGTGGATGGCAAAGATTTACGACGGCTGACGGAGGACCAGGGAGACAACGAAGCGCCTTGCTGGTCGCCTGACGGAAGCCTGATTGCTTTTAGCTCTACCCGTGAGGGTATTTCCAAAATTTATGTTATGACCGCTTTTGGCACGGATCAGCGACGCTTGCTCTCTCTTCCGGGAGTGCAGACCAGCCCGAAATGGTCTCCAAACATAACAAGCAAATGATTATTTTCAATAAGCAGTGAAAAAGGAGGGAAAAATGCGTAAAAAATTATGGATTTACCTGGCTCTTCTGGTGGTGATTCCGGGGTTGTTGTTCACGGTCTCATGCGCCAAAAAGGTCACCCAGGCGGAACCTTCTGCTGAAGAAACTGCAGCAGAACCGGAAGTAGATACCGCAGCCAGAATTGCCGAAGAAAAGGCTGCCCAGGAAGAAGCTGCTCGGCAGTGGGAAATGGCTGCCGAAGAAGACGTTGAAGACCAGGCTCAGGCCGAAGCTGCCGCCAAGGAAGAGGCGCTTAGGCAGGAGCTGGCTGCCGCCAAACAGATGTTCGTAAACGAAGATATCCACTTCGATTTCGACAGCTCGGCCCTGCAACCCATGGCCAGGGAGGTCCTCCAACGCAAGGCAGACTTCCTATTTGAGATGGCGGACGCATCGATCATCATCGAAGGGCACTGCGATGAAAGGGGCACCGAAGCCTACAACATCGCGCTGGGCGACCGGAGGGCGGAAAGCGCCAAGGCCTTCCTGGTGGATATCGGCATTGACCCATCGCGGATGACCACCATTAGCTACGGTGAAGAACGTCCTGTTGATTCGGCAAGCGATGCCGAAGCCTGGGCTAAAAACCGCCGTGTCCATTTTGTCATCGAGTAGGCGAAAAGCCATTCGCTTTTACTAAGTGAGACGTTCAATATTCAGTTGCAACTAAATTGGGCAAGCAGTGGCCTGGCTGCTGTTTGCCCATTTTTAACCGGAGCATAACACGTTGGAAAACATATTGACGAGAATCGTTATTGTAGCTGTCTGCCTGGTGCTATTCCTGGGATGTGCTCACCAGGACGATGTCATAATCCTGGACCAGCGCCTGGCAAAAATGGAAAAACTGGGCAAAGAGCTTGACCAAAAAACCCGCAGGCTCGAAAACGACTACACGGAAATGTCCCAGCGAGACGAACAGAGCTACGCTGCCTTTGAGAAGGACAGCGAGGCTTTGGGCCAGGAATTATCGGAGAGCAAAACCAGGCTTGAAAAGGAAAACCAGAGAATCAGGGGCCAGTACGCCGGTATCAATGCCCAGATCGTTGAGCTGCAGGACGAACTTCAGGGTGTTCGGGGCAATCTCGAGGAGACGGACTACATGGTCAGGCAACGCATGGACACCTCCGAGGAACTGGGCCGGGAAATACAGGTAAGATTTGACAAAATGGCCGTCAGCCTGGAAAAGATGGAGGGCCGGATTCAGTACATCGAGCAGTACCTGGACCTGGAACCCGGACAGGTACAGGCGCCACCGTCAGCCGCCATCGTGACGGACAATAAGAAATTGTCGGACGCCGATTTATACACATCCGCCAAACAAGCCTTCGATCAGGGGGACTTTGAAACGGCCAAGAAGAGCTTCAATCAAATTATCACCGAGTATCCAAAATCTGAACATGCCGACAATGCCCAGTTCTGGATAGGTGAAATATATTACCGGGAAAAATGGTATGAAAAGGCCATTCTGGAGTACCAGAAGGTCATCGAGAATTATCCCAAGGGTAACAAAGTGCCGGCCTCCCTGCTCAAACAGGGATTTGCTTTTCTTTCACTCGGGGACAAGGCCAATGCCAGGCTGATTCTGAATGAACTGGCGAAAAAATATCCCAACACCAATGAAGGGAAAATAGCTGCCCAGAAGCTAAAAGAAATTTCTTAACCTTATCATTAGAAACAGTCATTCGTATTTGCGGACTGTATTCCTTTTGCATTATGCTGCCCTGTCCAACATTATCCGTGCGGATAAATGTTTCTAATGTTAATTTTCATGAATTTTCGCAAAATGAACTCGTGAATATTATGGTGGTGGCAATTGCTTCATGATTCTTTGTACGCGATGGGACATGAAAATTTATGGTAAAAGTCATCGGCATAGATCCGGGTCTGGCGGATACCGGAATCGGGATTGTCACCGGGGAAGGCTTGAAGGTTAAGGGATATTCATATGGAACGGTCAGCACTTCCAAGCACACGCCATTGCCCGGCCGCCTCGCCAAAATCTATTCCCGACTGCATGCCATTATCATAGAGGAAAAGCCGCAACAAATGATTGTTGAGGAGGCCTTTTCCCTCAACCAGTATCCCAAATCGGGCATTGTGCTCGGAAAAGTGACCGGTGTCATCCTCTTGGCCGGCCACCAGTGCGGCGTACCGGTGGTCGAAGTTTCCGTGCGGGCAGCCAAACAGATTCTGACCGGCAACGGCAATGCCGATAAATCACAATTGGAGAAAGCCGTAAGGCAAAGACTGAAGCTTAAGGAACCTATTCGGCCGAACCACGCATCAGATGCACTGGGATTGGCTCTGATCGGACTATACCGCTTCAGGGATGGAGCCATTTGAACCCAACTATGGGGTGAACGATGATCGGGTATTTAGAGGGCAGACTGCTCAGCAAAGCTGAGGATGGCATCCTGCTTTTGGCCAACCAGGTGGGATACGAAATACTCCTGCCGGCATTCGTCATGGAAACGTTCAAGGGGAAGGCCGAGGGCGATGACGTTGCCCTTTACATTTACCACCAGCAGACCGAGCGTCAGCCCAAGCCGGTGCTGATCGGTTTCAACCAGGGCCTTGAAAAGGAATTTTTCCAACTGTTCATATCTGTTGAAGCCATCGGCCCCCTCAAGGCTGTGAGGGCCCTGACGCGGTCCATGGGCGATATTGCCGCATCCATCGAAAGCGGTGACGCGAGCAGCCTGAAGTCCCTGAAAGGCATCGGAAACCGCACCGCCCAGAAAATAATTGCCACGCTGCAGGGGAAAATGGGAAAATTTGCCCTCATGCGTGAAACCGCGGAACCGGACACGGTGGTCGATGAGGACCTGGAGCAGCAGGTGGTCGATGTGCTGGTCCGGCAGCTGGGGCATAAAATGACGGAGGCCCGGAATCTGGTCAAAAAGGCGGTTCAGAACAATCCGTCGGTTGCGACCCCCGAGGAGTTGTTTGAAGAGGTGTATCGGGCCCAGAGGGCGGAGCAGGGCTGAGCGGTCCCGGAGGACGGGAAGCCAGTAGGGAGTAAGGAGTATGGAGTAGAACCACAGAACCCCAGAGGTCGGAACTGCAGAAAACGGTGGACGGAACCCCAAAAAACACTTGGAAATTGGCTATTCGTTATTGGCAATTGGACATTCGCATTTGGTCTTTTTGAATATCCAATAACCAATATTCAATGTCCAATAATCAAGTACCAAGACACTGCAATGCAACACATAAAGTGACAACTATTAATCAGGACCTGACCGTGAACACATAAACATTGGTCAGGGTGTTTGCCATGGTGGAAAATTTCAAAAGCGGTTTGGTGGATGAACAGGAGGTGATCTCCGGGGCGAACCTGCCGGGTGACGAAGAACCGGACATGCTGTCACTCAGGCCCCAGCAACTGGGCGAATACATCGGACAGTCAGAGATCGTGGAAACGCTGAACATCGCCATCCAAGCGGCACAAAAACGGCAGGAACCCATGGACCACGTGCTTTTCCACGGCCCGCCGGGACTGGGCAAAACAACACTCGCACATATCATTGCCAATGAGATGAAAGCCAAGCTGACCACCACGTCCGGTCCGGCGCTTGAAAAGGGCGGGGACCTCATCGGCCTGCTCACACATCTAGAGGAAGGGGATATTTTGTTTGTGGATGAAATCCACCGCACGCCCAAGGTCGTGGAAGAATTCCTCTACCCGGCCATGGAAGATTTCGCGGTTGACTTTGTCTTTGACAAGGGCATCCATGCCCGCAGCCACCGCTACCGTTTGAACCGTTTTACCTTGGTGGGGGCAACCACCCGTGTGGGACTGCTCTCTTCACCCCTCAGGGACCGGTTCGGGCTTTTCAGAAACCTCGATTTCTACGAAGAACCGGAACTGGTCGAGATCGCCCTGCGGTCTGCAAATCTGCTGGAGGTCGGCATGGATCAAGAGGCTGCCCAAGAGCTTTCCAGGCGTTCCAGGGGGACCCCCAGAATCGTGAACCGGCTGCTCAAACGGGTCAGGGACTATACCCAGGTCAAGGGCGACGGGTTCATCAACCGGGAAATGGTCGAGGCGGCCCTATCTCTGGAAGGAGTGGATACCCTGGGCCTGACCAGGCTGGATCGCAAGTACTTGAGGACCGTGATCGATTTTTACAAGGGCGGGCCGGTGGGGATAGATGCCATTGCCGCAACCCTCCAGGAGGAGACCGACACCCTGGTTGACGTGGTGGAGCCCTATCTCTTGAAAACAGGGTTTGTGATCAGGACGGCATCCGGGCGCAAATCTTCCGAGGCAGCCTACAGACACCTGGGATACAAAGTGCAGGGCGGGCTCTTTGACGCTTAACTTTACAAAGAGATCGAATTGATATCAATATGAAACCATCCACGGTCGGCAGTGCGGCATACAACCGAAAAAAGTGGAGTATCCTTTTTATCGGCGAAGACGGCAAGGTCGTCACCGTCAAACATTTCAAAGGCATGGTAACCGGGTTGGCGGTATTGCTGGCCCTTCTCGTGCTTGGCGTGGTTGTCCTGTATTACCAGTACCACAACCGGGCCGGGAACGTTGCCGCTCTCCAGAACGACATAGCGGTTGTACAGGCGGAAAAACGGAGCCTGAGGGACGAGAAAGACCAGATGCTGGCCCGACTGGTCATTCTCGAGTCCAAGCTTAAGGAACAGGCAATGCACGCGCCTACCGAGGATGTGGCCGGACCGTCCGGAAACGAGGCGCCAATACAGGCGGTCGCCAACGAACCGACCCCCGCGGGCGCCGATCCGGAAAAGGGGCCAACAGAAGCGAGCAAGGTTTCCGAAACCATAGCCGTGGCCGATGGCCAGACCCCGGGGCCGCCGCTCAGTATCGCCAACCAGAACCTCACTGTCTGCCAGGATCCGGATTCCGAGTCCATGCGGGTGGAGTACAAAGTGATCAACACCGGCGCCAAAGATGTACCGCAGGCTGGAAGATCGGTTATTGTTTTGAAAGGTGACAGCATGAATTCGGAAGACTGGATCGTGTTGCCCAATGTTCCCCTGTTGGATCTGAAACCATCCGGAGAGAAAGGCAAGCGGTTCCGTATCTACAATTTTCGGACCTTGAAATACAAGGTCGCATCATCTGCTGTGAAGGGCAATTTGGAGACGGCCACTATATTCACTTTCACCGTGGACGGAAAGCTGGTTATGGAAAGGGATTATTCTCTGGATATGTTGGCGGAAATGTGTCCATAGCAAATAAATGTTGCGCATTTATTTGATAACGCGGCTGCGCCGCTGAAACCGCAAGATTATTTGGAACGCTTTTCCATCAAACGCGATAAAATACTGCAGAGGGGATAATGGCAAAAAGCAGTTCGAAAAAAAATATATCCATAGTGGACAGGGGGTTGACCATCGAAGGGTCGGTGTCCTGCAACGGTCAACTCATCATTAAGGGGGCTGTCCAGGGAACGCTCAAAGGAGACGAAGTGGTCATTGCCGAAGATGGCGCCATGCATGCGGATGCAACGGTTTCCGTCATGACGGTCGGCGGGCATTTCGACGGCACCCTCAGGGTCATGCAGAGATTGGTGGTTCTGGCCACCGGCCACTGCCAGGGGAAAATTATCTGCAACGATCTGACGGTTGAACCGGGCGGTATCCTGAATGGTGAAATAGA
>JBDLJD010000126.1:0-13035 GCA_039714495.1 Thermodesulfobacteriota bacterium | reverse complement strand
AATAAGGTACTAATTTGAAACGCTCACCTTAGGAACATGTAAGATCGCGCAAATTACCAAGAACCGTCCAGTCCTCTCAAACCACCCATATACAATCTTCCGCTGGCAACAAACAGGGAGTACCGCGTAAGCAAAAGCGGCAGGTGGTACGTTTCTGCCAGTTCGATCACGTTTTGGGGCGGCTGCTTGCCCCGGACAAATACAATGGCGCCCACCCGGGCTACCTTTGCCGTCCGGATGACCTGCTCTGTGACAACACCGGTCAAAAGCACACACCCCTCGGTTGCCGCAGAAAGAACATCTTCCATCAGATCCGCGGACCCGCCGCCTGTGACAATGTCATCCAGACGGTCTTCTCCGCAAAGGATCTTCCCTTTTAGAATATCGTTGATTTCAGACACTTTCATAGCAGGCCAATATTCCATATAATTTGCAAAAAGTCAACGGTCGGATTTTGGATTCGTTCATCAGGCTGCATTGGTCAACTATAGGATTTTTCATTGGAAATAAATTTTCATGCCCATGTGCGCCCAACCTCGCATGCGACATCGACATGTTGCCTATTCTTTATGATTTTTAAGGTACGCAAATTCATGAAAATTTAATGAATAGGGTGCACAACCGGGATAATTTTGTTACAGATATCGGCTATGGAGAATTATTGGAACCAGGTGGAAGAGGCAACAGCCTTCGTTCAGCAGTATTTTTCGAAAAAACCGGTGATCGGGGTGCTGACTGGAACCGGGCTGGGCGCGAGCGCACAATCGCTTGCGGCCGAAATGGTGCTGGACTATGCTGATATACCCCATTTCCCGGTATCGACCGTTGTGAGCCACCCGGGCAGGCTGGTGGCAGGCACCCTTGCCGGACGGCCGGCAGTGGTCTTCCAGGGCCGTTTTCATCTTTATGAGGGCTATTCCCCCCGGGAAGTGGCTTTTCCCGTCAGGGTGCTGCAGAAGCTGGGCACGGAGCACCTGATCGTCACCAACGCGGCCGGAGGGCTGAACCTCGATTTCAAGGCCGGGGATGTCATGCTGATCCGCGACCACATCAACCTGACCGGGGCTAATCCCCTGGTGGGAGCCAACAACACGGACTGGGGGGATCGTTTCCCGGATATGTCCCGGGCATACAGCCGTGCTCTGGCGCAATCCGCGGCGTCCATTTGCCGGGATCGCCATATTTCTCTTCGCCAAGGGGTTTATGCCGGGCTCCTGGGGCCTTCCTTGGAGACGCCGGCTGAAATTCGTTTCCTGAAAACCATCGGTGCCGATGCCGTGGGTCTTTCAACCATCCAGGAAGTGATTGCCGCCGCACACGCCGGCATGAAAATTCTGGGCCTCTCCATTATAACCAACATCAACGATCCGGACAACCCGGCGCCCGCAAGCATTGCGGCCATCCTCGATGTGGCCAACCAGGCGGCACCGGTGGTGGATCGAATTGTTACCGAGCTCGTTGACAGTTTATAATAGCAATTGCGCTATTATTAGACAGGTTTTGAAAAGGATTCAAGGATTCGAGGGGTCGAGGGTCCAAGGGAGAAATAAGCTCATAGCTCGTGGCTGATAGCAGGCTATGAGCTAAGAACTAACGGCTAGGATCTTCCCCTTGGCCCCTCGAATCCTTATGGAAATTATCTTTTCGTGTTTTCCTTTTTTCGTGCTTTCGTGATTAAAATTTCTTTGTGCCTTTGTGGTTTGGAATCCTATCAAAAAAGCAGGAGTAAAAATGACGTTCGATACAATCATCCACAGCGGGACCATCATCACCATGAACCCGGCTGCAAACATCATTGCCGACGGCGTCATCTGTATACGGGACGGCAGGATTGTTGCCATCGACTCCCTGGCAGGCATGGGAGGGCTTCCTGAAGGCAAGGAGATCGTGGACGCTGCCGGATGCCTGGTCATGCCCGGTCTGGTCAATACCCACACCCATATGCCCATGACCCTTTTCAGGGGGCTTGCCGATGACCTGCCGCTCGATGAGTGGCTGGGCCGGCACATTTTTCCGGCGGAAGCCGCCTGGATTAACCCCGAAAATGTACGTCTGGGAACAGAGCTGGCCTGTGCCGAGATGCTGCTCTCCGGCACGACTGCTTTTTGCGGGGGGTATTTCCACGAAAACGAGGTGGCGACAATCGTCCAGGAAGCCGGGATACGCGGGGTCCTGGGGCAGGGGGTGGTCGATTTCCCAGCCCCGGGGGTGCCTGATGCGAGCCGGAACATAGCAGTCGCGGAAACGTATGCCAAAAGGTGGCAGGACCGTTCTCCCCTGATACAACCTTCGATATTCTGTCATTCACCCTATACCTGCTCGGCCGACACCATCCGTGCGGCCAAAGCCGCGGCACGGTCCCTTGGTATTCTCTTTCAGATCCACACGGCGGAAACAAAGGCCGAAAAGGGCATGATCAGGGCGGGCGGGGGCATGCATCCGGTCCAATATCTCGATAGTCTCGGTATACTGGACGCGCAGACGCTCCTGGTGCATGCTGTCTGGGTGGACGAGGCGGACATCGCCACCATTGCCGATAGAGGGACGGGGATTTCCCACAATCCGGAAAGCAACATGAAACTGGCTGCGGGCATTGCCCCGGTGGCCGAATTTCTAAATGCCGGTATCAGGGTAGGATTAGGTACTGACGGTTGCGCCAGCAACAACGACCTGGACCTGTTTCAGGAGATGGATACCGCTGCCAAACTGCACAAGGCTTACAGCCTGGATCCCACTGCTATGGATGCCGACACCGTGCTGCGCATGGCCACTATCGAGGGGGCCGGGGCCATTGGCCTGGGCAGGGCCATCGGGTCGCTCGAAAAGGGCAAGGAGGCGGACGTGATCGTCCTTGACGCTCAAAAGCCGCACCTCGTTCCCATGTACAACCCGATATCCCATGCGGTGTATGCCGTCCGCGGGTCAGACGTACGCGATGTGATGGTGGCCGGCCGCCTGCTGGTCAGGGAAGGGCAGTTGACGGAAATGGACCTGCCGGACATTTTGAACAGGGTGAAAGCCTTAGGTGAAAAGATAAGCGCTTAGAGGAAAAAAATAACCACAAAGACACAAAGTACACAAAGAAAAATACATAATGATAAAATCGCCCTGCAATTTATTGCGGGGCGATTTTATTATTCGCCTTCAAACTTACACATGGAAAAAACCTGCTGTCCCTTGATCTTCTCGCGCCCCTTGAGGTCCGGCAGCTCCACCACAAACCCGCATTCGAGAATGTCGCCGCCCAGCTTTTTAACCAGGTTCACGGCCGCACCGATGGTCCCTCCGGTGGCGATGAGATCGTCGATGATTACCACTTTTTCACCGGGCTCGACGGCGTCGGCATGCATCTCCACGATGCTTTCCCCGTATTCCAGGGAATAGCTTTCCTCGATGGTTTTGTAAGGGAGCTTGCCCTTTTTTCTGACAGGTATAAAGCCCACATTGAGATGGTAGGCCAGTACCCCCCCGAACACAAAGCCTCTGGCGTCTATACCGACCACTTTGTCGATGGGCACGTTCTTGTAGCGGTTGTAGAAAATATCGCAGGTTTCCTTGTAGGCCTCTGGATTCTGCATGAGGGTGGTGAGATCCCTGAAAATCACCTCTTTAATGGGCCAGCCGGGTATGGATCGGATCGTGTCTTTGATATTCATCATCACTCCATATCTTTTTATCTCAAAATGAACATCGAACATCCAACGTCGAAGTTGGCTTGTCAGTTCAAAGCGCTCAGCATTTTTATTGACTATGAGCCCGGAGCAAAAAGTTTTTCATTCGATGTTCAGCGTTCGATGTTGGATGTTCATCTGTTTTGTTCTGTAATTATGTCTTCTGTCCTCCGTCTTCCAACCTCTGGCATCTGTGGCTCTGATTTCTGACCTCTGACATTCTATCTTGGCCCCCCATTACTCCAATACACTGTTGATAATTAACACTCAACACCCTTATGAGGAAGGATTTTTTATTATTTTGGGAATGGCATTGACCAACAGTTTTTTTACCCTGTCGGCATTCTGGTTGAATACAGCGAGAATGTCGCCCCAGGATACGGGCTCTTCATCCTCTTTCCAGCAGTCATAATCGGTGGACATGGCTACAGCGGCGTAGGGAATTTCCGCTTCATTGGCCAGCATCGCCTCCGGGGTGGTGGACATGTTGATGATATCCGCCCCCCAGGCCCTGAACATATGGGATTCGGCCCGGGTGGAAAACCGGGGCCCTTCGATGGTCACGACCGTTCCGCCGTCATGGGTGGGATAACCCAGTTCCATTGACGTGTCAAACAGGGCCTTTCGCAGGTCTGTATGGAACGGCTCTGCCATGGCAGTGTGTTTGGGACCGTTTTCAAAGGAGTCGAAAAAGGTGTTTTTCCTAAAGCGGGTGAAATCGATGAACTGATCAACGATTACGAAATGGCCCCGATCGATTTTCCGGCGCAGGCTGCCGCAGGCGGTGGTGGCTAGAATATGGGTCGCACCAGCCTCTTTCAAGGCAAGGATATTGGCCCGGTTGTTGACCTGGGTGGGGCTGTACTGGTGTTGATTCCCATGGCGCGGGAGCAGGACAACGTCCGTGTCCCCTATGCGGCCTTTGGAAAGCGGTGCCGAGGGTTTTCCGAA
This sequence comes from Thermodesulfobacteriota bacterium, assembly GCA_039714495.1. Taxonomy (GTDB): domain Bacteria; phylum Desulfobacterota; class Desulfobacteria; order Desulfobacterales; family B30-G6; genus JAJDNW01. The sequence continues at coordinate 8,413 of JBDLJD010000126.1, read as the reverse complement.
AGATGTGTTCACATCCTCAGTTGTCGCGTTTTTCAGAATATCGGGATCGTCCAGTCCCGACCCGCCGATGATACCGATTATTGTCATAAAATGCTCCTCCCTGAAGTGAGCGCTTCAAATGTTAAGAAATGAGCGTTTAAGTTTTAGCGACGGAGTTGCGTTTCATAAAATCGTGGAACACGATTTTATTGAGAGGTAACATTATTAAAAATGGAGACTGAATTCAAGGGGAATGTCAGCTGACTGGCCCGATGATCATATGGGCCGGCTACACGCTGAAAGCTTTGTTTTCATAATCGATCAGGCGACCTTCTGCAGGTTTTCCAGGGAGGCTGGTTGCAGATCGTCTGGTCCGCCGGCCCCAGCGAGCATCGCGTCTATCCGTTCATCCTTTTCTACCCATAACCGGTTCAGCCAGTTTTGAAATCGCGTTCGAAAGGCTTCATCCAGCGTGTAGTTGCCCATAGGGGGTGTTTCGATGGGCATGGGTCTGACATCAACCCGGATCTCCCGGATTTTTCCACATAGGAAATCCCAGAAGCTTCCGGGTTTGCCGGGGTAGGCGATGGAGACGTCCAGGATTGTGTTCAGGTGTTCACCCATGGCCGCCAGCACAAAGGCGATCCCGCCTGCTTTGGTTTTCAGAAGATGGGTGTAAGGGGATTTTTGACGGCTGTGCTTCTGTGGTGTGAAACGGGTGCCTTCCACAAAGTTCATGATCGAAACCGGCATAGTTTTGAATTTTTGGCAGGCTTTGCGCGTGATTTCGATATCTTTGCCTTTAAGGTGGGGGTTTTTCTCAAGAAATTTTTTCGAGTACCGTTTCATGAACGGAAAATCGAGGGCCCACCAGGCCTGTCCTAAGACCGGAACCCAGATCAGCTCTTTTTTCAGAAAAAACTTCAGCATGGGGATACGGCCGTGAAATATATTCTGCAGGACAAGGATATCCACCCAAGACTGGTGGTTGGCCATCACCAGGTACCAATCGTTCGGATCCAGCTTCTGCAGGCCGTGGACCTGCATGCGGGTTCGGGAAAAGATTTTCTGATTGAGATTGTTGGCCGCGACCCAGATGCCGGCAATACGGATAAGCACCCGGTCGCACAGCTTGCGCCAGGCCGCCAACGGGATGGCTACCTTCAGAAGGGTCATCAAAAAAAGAGGTGTGCAGCAGGCCAGGGTGTTGATGACGTAAAGGGCTAAAGACAGGAGTCCGCGTATGGTACTTAAAAATGAATTCATGAGAAGCAGATAAAGGGAATTCGGAAGGATCTCAAGTAATATAAGGGGTTTTACACTACTTTTACAAAATAAATGACCCTTGTCTACGCAAGGGTCATTTATTTTGATGATGTTGACAAACAAACCGTTGCGTGTGATTTTACTCGATTAAATGAAAAAAAAATATCATCAAATACTAAGACAGGCTGTTGGAATATCTTTTGTATTCAGCATGATCTTCCTGCTGATGCACTGCAGCAGCACCCGGGATATGGACCACAGCCGCCGGTCGCACCCTGCAGATGTAAGCGGGAATGATTATTATCAGACACCGGCCAGCAAATACACCGTCGAGATTCTCTCGTATATGATGCAGGTGGTTGTGGGGGTGGCCGGTGACCCGGCAAATAGAGAGGACTGGAAAACCAGGTCCCTTTCCGTTGACCTGGATTTAAGCCAGGTCGGCTATATCATGCAAGATCCCGAGCGGAAGGTATCTGAGCTCATGGTGTATGATGCCAATATCCTGGGGCTTTCCAAGGTGCTCTTTCACTACAACCAGCGGTTGAACTATTTCAAAGGAAGGAGATTTCAGGAGAGCCTCTATCCTTCAGAGGAATTACTGGCAATCCGGCTCTTTATGGTGCAGAAGATCGCCAGGGGCGAGAAGGCCCGTATGGGCAATCTGATGGCTCAGCCGGCTCTGCTTGAAGATTCTTCGACAGAACCGTCGTTGGCGGCGCTGGCTATGGCAAATCTCAACGCCGAAGAATTGCGGCTGCTACAGGATGTGATTCATTCAGAGCCGTTTTTCAAAGACTACCTGGAAGACCCTTTTATGGTGGAAGCACTCCACAGGGTCGGCATCGTGGAAACGGATGGGTATGTGAAAAGTAAGATAAAGGCAGCGGATTACAGCCGCCTGGCAGCTGAATATACCAGGGAAGCGCGGCCGGAAAATGTTGTCCGGGTGGCCATTCTGCCGTCCCTGACCAGGTCTTTCGATGTTCAAGCCAAAGCGGACGCCGACTTCCCCTTGGGATTCCGGGCCAATGACGACTACGTCCTTGCCGTTGAAACGCTCAAGGCAAAACTGGCAGCAGCCATACAGCACCGTTTGGCGGACGGCCTTGACGGAGAGGAGGGCGACTCCCTTTCCCTGGCAGAAAAGGACAAAAAGGCCGCAGACATGGTAAACACCCATCTGCAGTTTTTTGAACTCGACAAACGGCCGCTGGTGATCTACCCGGAAAACGCCGAAAAGGCGATTCAGTCGCTCTGCCCGGATGCAGACTTCAATTTCATTATTCTGGGCAAGAATGTCTACCTGTCAATGTATATCGATGAAGAGCGTGATGTATTTCCTTCGGTCAACCGCATCTATCTCGATATCATGGATATCGGCCAATCCCAGTCCGACTATGAGATTGACCAGGTCGGGGATTACTTGTTTAGCCGGATCAAAGCATTTATTCAATGAGGTCACGGCAGTCTATAAAGGAAAAAGGCGCATGTACGACCTGATCGAAAGAAGCTTTCTACATATTGTGGACACCATTTTTAACAAGTGGCCCCGGCCTGTGCCGGCGCTGTCGCGTCTTGCGGCGTGCAAGATAGTCTCCCACCGCGGCCAGCACGACAACCTGGCAATAAAGGAAAATACGCTCACCGCCTTTGACGCGGCTGTTGGTGCCGGGGTGTGGGGGCTCGAATTCGATATCCGCTGGACCCGCGACCTCAAGCCCGTGGTTTTTCATGATCATAATCTCATGCGGGTATTCAATGACCCTTTGGAGATTCAAAAAACGGATCGGCAGGCATTGATCGGCAGATTTCCATTGATACCGACCCTCGAGGAGGTGCTTGATCGGTACGGTGGGCGGGTTCACCTGATGGTGGAGTTGAAGGCGGAACACTATCCCGATCCCCAACGGCAGACACACATGCTGGCTGACTTTTTTTCAGGGCTTGCGCCGGAGAAAGACTTTCACTTTCTGTCCCTTGACCCGGACATGTTCAGGCATGTGGGATTCGCCCCTCCAGGCGCTTTTCTGCCAGTGGCGCAGCTCAACTTCCAGACCTTCAGCCGGCTGGCGCTCTCACGCGGCTACGCCGGAGTAGCCGGACATTTTCTTTTCATCAACAAGCGCATGGCCGGCCGGCATATGGCCCGGGGACAGCGCGTGGGCGTGGGATATCCCTGTTCGGCGAACTCCCTTTTTCGAGAAGTGAACCGGGGCGTGGAATGGATATTCTCCAACCATGCCGTGGAGATGCAGCGGGTTGTGGATAGATATGCAGGGAAGGTAGAAGGAACAGAAGCCAGAGGATGGAAGACGGAGACCTTGAACCGCGCGCAAAGCACGCTAAGAAAGTAGTTTTTTAGATAAAATCTTTGCGAACTTGGCTTCTTGAGCGTAGCGGTCGATTAAGAGATCGGCGGAGGCTCTGCAGGGCTGAAGCCTTGAACTACATACCCATTCTTCGACTTAGCAATGTTGGGATAAACACATGCGTGATAATATCCTTGAGTTTAAAAGCGTTTCCTTTGCCTATCCGGGATCCAAGACCCTGTTTGAGGATGCTTCCATCGCCTTTGAAAAGGGCCGTTTTTATGTGATAGCCGGGCCTTCGGGATGCGGCAAAAGTACCTTTCTGCGGCTTATCAACCTGCTTGAAGCATCGACGTCAGGGGAGATTCGTTTCAAGGGAAGATCGGTAACGGCCTACGATCCAACCGCTCTCAGGCAATCCATCCTCTATATCCAGCAGGTGCCCCAGGTGGTGGATGGGTCCGTGCGCGACAACCTGCTGCTGCCGTTTACATTCATTCGCAACAAAGATATCCCCAGGCCGGACGACAGCCAACTGAAAGCCCTCATGCAGCGCCTGCTGCTTCTTGACGTGGACCTGGATGATTCCGCCAAATCTTTGTCCACAGGGCAGCAGCAGCGCATCTGTTTTATCCGCGGTCTGCTCCTGTCACCCGAAGTGGTGCTCCTGGACGAACCCACCAGCGCCCTGGATGCAGACAGCTGCCGGATGGTCCAGGAGACGGCTGAAAACCTGTGTCAAGAGCGGGGGATCACCGTACTCATGGTGAGCCACCGGGAGATGGAAACGTGCAGTCTGGAATCCGTGTGTTTAACTGTAGCGCATGGCAAAGTGGTCCCCAATGCTGCATCGTTGGAGAAAAATGAGGAGCCCGTCTGATGAATACAAGCGTCATTGAAATTTCCAATCTGCAGTTGGCTTTTGGACTGGTCTTTATCATCCTGGCAGGGGTGCTGTCGCTGATGCACTCCCTCAAGTTGGAAAAAGACCTTCTTATCGGCACCCTGAGAACATTTGTACAGCTGCTTCTTCTGGGCTTTGTCTTGAAGTTTATTTTCAATATAGACCGGATGTGGCTGGTAGCGCTGGTGTTTGTCCTGATGATTTTCTTTGCCGCCTGGACCATCAGAGGCAGGGTAAAGGAGCGACAGGTGTCTTATTTCTGGCCGGTTTTCCTTTCCATGACCGCGGGGTATTTTCTCATCGCCTTTATGGTGACATTTGTGGTCATCGGGGTGGACCCGTGGTGGCGGCCCCAGTATTTTATTCCCTTGAGCGGCATGGTGATCGGCAATTCCATGAATGCCATGGCCATATCCCTGGAGCGGCTTTTGGGAGACCTGAGGGGCCGGCGCCAAGAGATCGAGATGATGCTGTGCCTGGGGGCGGACTACAAGGAGGCCAGCCAGGGCATATTCCGTGATGCCATGCGGGCCGGCATGATTCCTTCCATTAATTCAATGATGGCCGTGGGTGTGGTCTTCATTCCGGGCATGATGACCGGCCAGATCCTGGCCGGCGCCGATCCGGTCAGCGCCATCCGCTACCAGATCGTGGTCATGGTCATGCTGGTGGGGTCCACGGCCATTGGGTCCTTCCTGGTGTTGAGCCTGGTGAGGAGGCGCTGCTTCAGCCCGTCACAACAGCTGCTGCTTAGGCAGCGGCATTCATCCTGAGTCGCACCCAGCGCTCAGAAGCCGGATGGTGCACAACATGGCAAAATAGGTGTGGTCATTTTATTATTGCATCTTTGGAGTTGAAATATCCATGTATGCCACAATGTGGCAAATTGTTCTTGACGAAATGGACGAAATTGCATAGATAAGAATAATTGCGGTTTATTTCGGTATCGCACCTAAGAGGGTTCATGACAAGTATTAGAGTTATAGTAGCCGTATTGACGGTCGTGATCAGTGTCAGTCCGCTGGCAGCAAACAGTGTAATTCCGGCAGACTGCCCGGACCGTTCTTGTTGCTGCAATGGTGCGGCCGGGGCAGGCCATGCGGAAAACACCGTCAGGATTCAAGCGTTGCACAGCTGCTGCTGTAATGATGTTGCGGGCAGCAACTGCAGTTTGACGACAGTCGTCCCCTCGGAAAATATCTACTGGGCGTTGTCCCCCAACCGTGTCGACCCTCCCTCGTATGGTTTTTTAAGTTTCATCAGCATTGATGACACACCCCTTGTCCCGCCGGCAAATTTTCGAACAGATGCCGTGGGCGACGTCATCCACCAGGGTTCCCCGCCCATCTATCTCTCCTCCATGTCTTTTCTGTGCTGAAGCATTAGAAACCAGCATTCATTCAAACTTCTGTATTGGCTCCAGCAAGCCCGATACTTAAACCCAACCGGCGTATAGGTGTGTTTCTAATGCATGCATTTGAATCTGCGACAGCAATTTTCCGAACTAATTCAATAGGAGATCTTACTATGTCGAAAAACAAGAAAACAGGGAATGGAAATATAATCAGGGAAGCCAAAAAGGCCGCAGTATTGGGCGAAAAGAAGAATCAAGGTTTTCCCATTGTCATCATCCTAGCCGCTATATGTATTATAGGGGGAGGCGTGTTTGCAGCCATCCAACTCAAGAACAGGGCACCGGTCTCGTCAGTGGGGGCGGCTGCCGCTCCTCAGTCAACAAAAGCCTCAACCGTGACATATCCTGTGGATTTGTTCGCCGACGGCCAAGCGCGCCATTACAGCTACAAGGAGGGCAATGAAACCATTCGTTATTTTATCCTTAAAAGTGCCGACGGTGTTGTCCGGGCGGCCTTTGATGCGTGCGATGTCTGCTGGCCCTCTGGAAAAGGGTACTATCAGCAAGGGGATAATATGGTGTGCCGCAACTGCGGCCGGCGGTTTGCTTCGAACAGGATCAACGAGGTGAAAGGCGGGTGCAACCCGGCGCCGCTCAACCGCAGTGTCCAGGACAACCAGCTGGTGATCAGGGTTAACGATATACTCGAGGGGAAACCCTACTTTGATTTTTCAGGAAGGGGATGATCAATGACACTAAAAAGTATAGCCATCAAGAACCTGTTGCGGCGCAAGGGCAAGACCGGTTTTATCCTGGCCGGACTGGTCATCGGTGTGGCCACCGTAGTGGCCATGATCAGCTACGTGAACGCAACAACTGCGGAAATCAATGAAAAACTGGAAAAATACGGGGCCAATATTCTGGTCATACCCAGGACGGACAACCTGACCCTGTCTTACGGGGGGCTGACCCTGGCCGGCGTGGCCTTTGAAATGCAGGAGATCCAGCAGTCTGAGCTGGAAAGAATCGGATCCATTAAAAATGCCGCCAATATTGCCGCGGTAGGACCGGTCGTGCTGGGAGGCGTTGATATTGCCGGCCGAAAGGCTTTGCTGGCCGGTATTGATTTTTCTTCGGCAACAATCCTCAAACCCTGGTGGCGGGTAAAGGGGGGCATTCCGGAAAGCGGTCAGGTAATGGTAGGGAGCGAAGTGGCCAGGGTATTCAACGTTTCACCAGGGGGCGCACTTGAGATTTCCAATCTGTCCATACCGGTAGCCGGGGTGCTGCAACCCACCGGCTCACAGGACGACCAGTTGATCTTTACCGGGCTGGCTACTGCCCAGACCATGCTCAACAAACCGGGTATGGTTTCCATGGTGGAGGTGGCCGCCCTGTGCAATGCCTGCCCCATCACCGAAATGGTGCGGCAAATATCGGAAGTGCTGCCCGCGGCCAAGGTGATGGCCATCCAGCAGGTCGTCAAGGGCAGGATGGAAACATTGACCCAGCTGAAAACCTTCTCCTTTGGTGTCTCCGCGGTGGTCATCCTCATCGGCGGTATGGTGGTGCTGGTGACCCTGATGGGCAGTGTCCGGGAGCGGCAGCAGGAAATCGGTATTTTTCGCGCCATCGGGTTCAGAAAAAAGCATGTTATGCACATTGTTTTCATTGAAACGGGCGTTGTTTCCATCGTGGCGGGCGTTTTAGGATATGGTATCGGCGTGCTGGCGGCGACCGGCGGATTGAAAATCATCGGCAGCGGGCATTTCAGGTGGCCGGCACTGGATCCTGTTCTGGCTGTCAATGCCGTGCTTGGTGCCGTAGCCATCGGATTGATCGCGAGCATATACCCGGCGATAATGGCATCACGATTGGATCCCAACGATGCGTTGAAAGCGATATGAAGGGGAGGCAAAATGAGTTTTATTTCAGCCAATAATGTCAGCAAGACCTATGGGGCTGGGGAAGCCGCTGTTGCCGCCCTCACAGACATGTCACTGGGCATCGAAACCGGTGAATTCGTCTCCATCATGGGTGAATCGGGAGCCGGAAAATCAACCCTGCTTTCAGTGCTGGGGGGTATGAACACACCTACCGCCGGATCCTACAAGGTTGACGGCATGGACATCTATGCGCTGCGCTCCGAGCAGCGGGCTGATTTCCGCCGGGAATATCTGGGGTTCATTTTTCAGAGTTTTCACCTGATTTCGTATCTCAGCGTCATGGAAAATGTAATGCTGCCCCTGGTGAATACGTCCAGGAAACAACAGGAAAAGCAGGACATGGCCATGCAGGCTCTGGCCTGGGTCGGCTTGACGTCGAAGGCCGACCGCCTGGCAAGCCGGATTTCAGGGGGGGAAATGGAGCGGGCGGCTGTTGCCCGAGCCATTGTCAACAAACCGCCGATCCTGCTGGCCGATGAACCCACCGGCAATCTGGACAGCCGCAATTCAAGTGAGGTCATGCAACTGCTGCGGCAGCTCAATGCAGATGGTGCCACCGTCATCATGGTAACGCACAGTGCCGGGTGCGCTGGCTATGCCAACCGGCAGATCGAGGTACGCGACGGCAAGATTGTATCTCAGTAACCAGAGG
>JBDLJD010000125.1:0-13434 GCA_039714495.1 Thermodesulfobacteriota bacterium | reverse complement strand
CCTTTACTGTAGAGGGCTACCAACAGGCTTTTCTGGTGCTTTTCTTATGCGGTGTAATTGCGCTTATTGCCAGTTTTTTTATCAAGGAAACCATTTAAAATAAATTCACCCCGCGTCTTTCAACGCGGGGTAACTTTATTTTATACGGGAACAAACTCCTTCTGCCGGACCTCTTCGTAGGCAATAGCCTCCACGGGACAGGTCGGGACGCAAATACCGCAGCCCATGCATTTGTCAGGATCAATGATGGCTGTGTCATCCGTCCCTTGCATGGAAACAGCATCGAAAAAACAGCGATCCTCGCAGATTCCACAGGCTGTACAAAGGTCCGCTTCGACGCGGGCCTTGAAACGACTCGGTGCGGTAAACTTCTTGACATAAGCCCGGTCGTGGCCCCAGTTGCCGCAGGCTACTTTATCGCAGTTGCAGATCACGTGCCCCAGGCCGTGCTTATTCTCAACCGTGTGCACCAGGCCCTCTTCCTCACACATCTTGAGCATGTCAATGGCTTCCTCTTTGGACAGGGCCCGGCCGGTACCGCGCTCCAGCGCATAGTCGGCAGCCTTGTTGAGCTGCATGCAAACTTCCAGGGGCACATCGGTAACCCCGTGGATGACCCGGCAGGAGCAGTTGGTGACTGCTACCTTATCAGCTTCCTCTACCATGGTCTTCACGTCTTCAAAGGCCATGACCTGGTTCTCGGTTTCGATACTCACGTTCACCGGCACCACCCGCATGCCCTGCGGGAAATCGTGGTCCTTGATCGCATCCTGGAAATCTTTCTGTTCGGTGGCTTCGAACTCCTGCCAGAGATCGAGGTATGCCTGGTCGATCCCCGGCGTCAGGACGGTGGCATCATGGAACTGAATGAAATGACGGACTTTGTAATAGCGCGTGGCGTCGGGCTTTTTCGATTTGTAGATCAATCCCTTTTTGAACAATGGATCCACCATGGATTCGGCTTTTTCCAGGGAGAAGCCGGTTTTTTCCACAATTTCCTCGATGGTGGCCGGCGGCGATGCGGCCAGCATGAATTTTGCTTCGTCCTCATCGGCGATGAATGCAAACATTTTGGGCATCATTTTAGATTCCGGAAAACCGAGGTCCGCTGCCAGTTGCTGATACAAACTCATAGCTGTCATAAACCATTCCTCCTTTTTACCTTAACCTGGCGTGATATCTGACACCTTGTATCTTGCATAAAAATTGACTATATACTTTTTTCAATATGCACTTTTTACTGCTTTAGATGCCTATATGGTTTGAGTTTTAACCTGTTGGGTTGCATTGTTTTTAACACGGATGTGTGGACAATACCAGCCAATTTGAATTCACCCCGGGCTTTAAGCAGGGGGAATTCAAATGTTAAAAAACAAGATGTGAGACACCATACAGTACGATCAGCAAGATCATTACCTAACATAGGACAACACGCCATGGCCTTACCAACCCATCACATCCTCGTCGGCGCCCAGAGCAATGATCACTCGGCACATCTGGCCGGCGTATCACCCAGACGCTTTTTCACCGATGCCGGGGTTTTTGCCCGTGTACAGGTGCTGGTCAGTGAATACTATGACCTGGATATGCCCATCAATTTCTGGGATGTTTACAACGTGGAAGCCGAAGCCCTGGGGCAAGAGATTGACTACCCACCCAATGGACTGCCGGATGTCAATCGCCGTAAACAGTTGATAGCCTCCCCTGCGGACCTGGACCGCATCGATCCGCCTGATCCGTACACGTCCGGGCGGCTGCCCTGGGTGAGAGAAGTCAACAGAAACTTTCTGGAGCTTACCGGCAGGCTCGAAAGGGTTTACTTTACCGCCCCCTTCAGCCTGGCGGCCAATATCAGGGGATATGAAAACCTGGTGGTTGACATGCATACACGTCCTGAGTTTGTCCATCGCCTGTTGACGTTTTTATGTGACGAGGTCCTGGTGCCGCACATCGAGGTGATGCGCAAAGAATTGAACATGCCCCATTTGTTCATGGATGGGCGCGATGCCTGGGCCTCCCCTCCCCTGATCTCTCCCGATATGATGGAAACGTATGTTGTCGCTTACACTGAAAGACTCAGGATTAATTTGGGTGAAAACGTGATCACCAGGGGGAACTGGGGGGACGCCCACAGCCGGGACATCGATCGTTTCCTGGCACAGAAGATCCGCTGTAGTCCGGGATCCTTAAGCGTTCTCGATCCAGACCTGTTTGACGTGGGGCCCGAACGTGTAAAGGCGTTTGCGGATAGATGCGATGTAAGCGTTGTTGCCGGGGTGGATGCCAATTTGTTGAAAAACGGTCCCATCAAGGCCATTGTCGAAAGGATCAAACTCTACATCGACAAACTGGGAAGAGACGGGCGCTTTATGATCCATCTAAACCAGATCCCTACTGACACGCCGCCGGAACACATTCACGCAGCTGTGGCAGCCTGCCATGCATACGGCCGGCTGCCGATCCCTGAAAATCTGGATAAAGTCCCCTTTGAAATACCCCAAAGGGAGAGTTTTGCAGAATTTATGCGCAGTAGAGGTGAGTCACCTTTTTTCTGATTTAACGACTAACTTTACCCCAACGTTGCAAAAGCCGGAGGGTAAACAACATGGCAAAATAGACGCCATCCTTTGAATTCACCTGGGGGAATATCCAGGAAATGGCGCTATCGCTATGATATTGCATATAATAACAACTCATTATCTATTATTCGCCATGTTGTTTATGCAACTATGGGGTTTAATTGGACCCACTTCCGCTGCCACCGGAGCCTTCACCGCTGCCGCCTGATCCGCTACCACCGGAACCACTGCCGCCAGGTCCGCCACCACTACCGCCGGCTCCACTGCCACCGGAGCCTTGACCGCTGCCACCGGAACCACTCCCATTGCCACCTGCTGCATCACCGGGGCCACCGCCACTGCCGCCAGGGCCTTGACCGCCGGCGTTACTGCCACCCTGGGTACCTCCCTTGCCGATGGCGTTGGCATGTTGATGTGCAATTTGCTGAGGCAGGGCCTGATGAATCTGGTTGGCCATTTGATGCCTGAGCTGTGCCATTTCCTGATAGCTGTAATTGTTCTGCAGCGCCTGGCACACGGTGTCAGACACATCTGACGACTGGATCCCGAGCCTCGCCATGGTACGGGTTGTCTGCATGGTCTGAATGGCCAGCTTGTCCTCTTCACTCTTATTCATGGTCTGCGTATTCTGCTGGTTTTGCAATTGAAGCATGACCGTTTCCATATCCTGGACCTTCATTCCCGCAGCCAAGCTGTCGGCAATGGAATGTGTCATATTGTCAACAGTCGTTTGGTCACTGGACAATGTTTGGGCCATCTGGTGGGCATGCGCGTAGCGACTGTGCACAGTCTGCATGGCAGTGATGACCTGCTGCTCACTGGCATTTTTGGCGATCCCTTCCATGGCCTTGCTCATCACGGGTTCTGTTGGAAGCTCGTTTTTGGCGCAGTTCATCACCTCCTGCTGCGCCCGTACGATATTTTCATCGGAAAACTGATGTTGATGCATCATTGTAAGCATATTTTGTGCAGGTCCGGCCGGCACACCAGATTTGTTCATCTCTTGGACCTGTGCTTCAACTTGAGCCTGATCAGAAGCGGAAAGTGCTGTGTTTTCTGCGGAAAAACACACTGGTGTAAGAAAAACAATTGCCGCAAGCATCAGATAGGTAATCTTCTTATAAATGATTTTCATGATAGAGCCCCTCTAATGTAGATCATTTTTAACTCTATAACGTTTACAAACAATAAACGTTACAGATGGGGGTCATAAATACAATTTTCAAACCCGAAATCATCTTTTTCCTTCATAGGACAATCTGGCACAAAGAGAGTGTCGTCCACCCGGTAAAAGTATCTGAATATTTCACCGGCCGGTACTTCTGATTCCCAGATATTGGAAACTTTTTTTGCATTCCTGGGTTTAAATCCATCGAAAGAACAGAACAGGACAACATTTTTTGCGCCAGGGTATCTAAGGGTCAGAACCATGTGGTCGCCGTCAGCGCGGTAGTGGTGTGATATGCATGCGGAAAGCGCAAAGAAAAGTAACATCAGGATAATGCATCGTTTCATATGGGTTCGACCACGCTCAAGATGGAATTTTCACCGCCAAAATCATCTTTTTCGCGCACCGGCAATGTGGGATCGGTTATTTGTTTCGAACCGTCGAGGATGTAGGCAAAACGATGTTCTCCCAAAGGCAGTTCGAGGCGAAGCTCCCAATAGCCGCTGTTGCCAATTGGCATCATTGCCGTTCTTTTCCAGTCCGTAAAAGATCCGACCAACTCAACCTGACTGGCAGCAGGTTCGTAGATGACAAACCGGTTGAGGTTGGTCGGGTTGGCCGGGTTCGTCGCAAAAATAAATAAAAGCAAACCAGCCAAGGCAAACCCGCCGGTGGCATATATGACCGGCTTCATAAATCTAATAAACCGTTCGCCGAATGCGACAACCCTCGGTGGGTGGTCCGGAACCATAGTCGTATCCGGTGCAGTACGAAGCAGATTTTCCTGGAGCAGGAGCTCCCTTGTATCCTGATAAAATGGGGAATCGCTTTGAATCCTGTCAACGAACCATACCTTTTCCTCAAGGTTCAATTCGTTGTCAATATACATACTTGCCAGATAATCCATTACTCACCTCCCGAAGCCAGCATTTCCCTGAGCTTTGTGCGTGCTCTGTGGATCCTTACCTTAACGTTGGCTTCACTTATCTTCAATACGCGACCGATCTCCTGGTAAGTCAAATCAGTTGTTGCCACAAGCGATATCAGTTCCCGATCCAAGGGTGCCAATTTGGCAATAGCTGACATCGTCTGGTTGAATTTTTCCTGATCAATTACCTGCTGTTCCGGGTCGGCACCCGAATCTTGATAGGTCTCGGTATCGACCCCTGTGGCCGTTTGTCTGCGAAACGCATCCAACGCCGCATTGCGGCCAATGGTGTAAAGCAACGCTTTATTGAATTCATGTCGCCCATAACGCTTCAGATACCGGACAAAGCTCTCCTGCACCAAATCAAGAGCCAATTGTCGGTCCCGGGTCATGCGCAGCAGATAAGCATATAACCGATCTTTATTTTCTTTATAAAACAGGCCGTAATCGTTCACTTAAAACCATAACGTTTGAAATAGAATAAAGTTACACTTTGGCCTTCTTGAAGATATGATAAGGGAAACTGCTCATAATATATCAATGTTTTTAAAAACAGGCATCGGCCTGCATCATGGCAGTAGAAAGATTCTTTTTAATTCCGCAGCCGCCAAAGCAGCCATCTCCCTGTGTCCCTGGCCGTTGGGGTGCACCCCGTCCTCCAGAAGCAGGTCCGGGTTTACCTTGTGGTTGTCTTCCATGAACAAACCATGGAACTCCAGTACCGGAATTTCGCTCTCCCGGGCTTCTTTGGCGAGCCTTTGCGTCAATGTCTTGATGTCTTTCAAAAGACGTTCGTACCCTTGTTCAGGTGGATTCCAGGGCTGCTGCAGCGCCTGTTGTATATCAAAAGGAGTGGGCAGTCCGAAGACAGGTGCAATCTCGTGGTGCCGGGCCTGATAAGCCATGGCATACAGATTGGCAATGACAATGTTGACCGGAAGCCCCCACCAGAGATCATTGGTGCCGCCCATAAGGATCACTGCATCCGGTTGCTGGGAAACCACATCCGCCCTGTACCGACTCAACAGGCCGGCTGTAGTGTCGCCACCGATCCCCGTGTTGATTGTTTCTATACCGCCCATTGCATTCTGCAGCAACGATGGCCAGCGAAATGCCGGTTCGATATCCGCCCCCTGGGTTAAGCTGTCGCCATGGCAAATGATTTTCCGCATCGTTGTTCACCTCAATTATAATTGGTTAAGTATAAAATCGTTAAATTGTTAAATCGTTTGTCTTTCGTTAAATTTAAGTTCGAGAATCGTTATTCATAAACACAAATCCAAAAATATATAAAGGACCGATTTACCCCAATAAAATCCTTGCCCCTGTTTCTTGTATGGGTATATAATTCGGATTCTTGAAAAACGCATTTCAGCGTTGATCATAAACTATATTTATTTTTCCTCAATGTTAATCATACACATTAGAAACATGTTTTAGCACCAATGGTTTTAATAACACTAACGATTATCAAACGAATACCAGCCTACAGTGCGACTGACTGTTTCTAATGAATCACCGGAGGATATCATGAAACTGAAACAAATTGTCATTTCCATTGAAAATTCAGCCGGGCGCCTTTACGAGGTTACCGAAGCCCTGGGCAAAGCCGGCATCAATCTGAGAGCCCTGAACCTGGTGGACACCGGCGCCTTTGGCCAATTGCGGCTGCTTGTCTCGGATGTGGCCAATGCACGCCGTATCCTGATGAAAATGCAGATCCCGGCATTCATCAATGAAGTAGTGGCCGCTGAGATTGTCGATGAACCAGGCAGCCTCGCCTCGATTCTGCGTCCCTTAAGAGACGCCAATATCAACGTTATTTTCATGTACGCTTTCATAGGTTTTTCATCAGATCACGCGGTGATGATTTTCCGCTTCAGCGACAACGACAAAGCAGTGGAAGTCCTGCAGCAGAACGGCATCCGCCTGCTGGACGCCGAAGCCTTCGGCATTCTGGAGTCCAACAACCAGTAGCTGTCGGATACAACCAAGTTTGAATCACGAAAACACGAAATTTAGTATTTTTATTTCGTGGCTTACTTTTTTTATGATTTCGTGATGAATTTTTTTCAGGGTAGTCATACAGACTTGTTGCCTCCTTTGGTAACCATTGCGCATAGACTCTATAAATAGTGAAAATTGAGAAGCCATCATTTTGAACAAACCGAACTCTGAAAACAGCAGTCAGGAAAGCAGCCGGCTGCTTGAAGCGTGCGACATTCCCGGTGACCGTTATCGCGTATTCATCGAGGATGTGGCCGACGCTTTCTTTGAAACCGACATAAAGGGCAAGTTTGTTTTCTTCAACGATGCCCTGTGCCGGATTTTCGGGTATGCCCGCGATGAAATCCAAGGGTACAGCTTTCGCCGTTTCATGGACGATGAAAATGCCGCCATGGCCTTTGAAAGTTTCAACAGCATGTTCCGCACAGGATCGGGCGTCAGCAACCTCATCTGGGAAATCTCACACAAGGACGGCCAAAAGAGAATACTTGAAATTCACGCCAGTCTGCTGGGGGGGGAAAAGAACGCAATGACCGGCTTCCGGGGAATTGCCCGGGATATCACCGCCACCGTGAGGACCCAGGAAGCCCTGAAAGCGTCAGAGAGCCAAACCAGAAAACAGTACCGGGCCAGCCGGCAGGCTGAGCAACGCTACAGGGGCTTTCTCGAATTCCTTCCGATTCCAGTGGTCGTGATCAATATCGACGGCACTGTTTCATTTCTCAATCCGGCCTTTGAACGGGTCTTTGGCTGGTCTCTGGACGAACTCAAGGGCGGACACATCGATTTCGTGCCTCAGGACCAGAAAGATAAAACCAAACAAGGTATCAAGCGCCTGTATGCTGAAAAGCGGATTTATGGTTTTGAAACCAAACGGCTCACCAAGAGCGGAAACCTGCTGGATATCATCCTGGACGGCGCCCTTTTCTATGATGAGGAGGGTAAACCAGCCGGTCAGGTGGTTACCTTAAGGGATGTCACGGTGGAAAAACGCAATGCCCGCAGCAACAAGGCCCTGGCGAGTATTGCCCATGCACTGCATGAATTAAGACTGCTGGACGAACGCCTGGAATACATCACCAATGAAATCAAGGAACTCATCGATATCGAAGGTGCTTCCATTATTCTGCTGGATGAGGAAAACACGGAATTCTATTTTCGCGTGGCCGCATATGACAACTCCCAAACCAACCAGAAAATGAAAGAGATCAGGTTTCCTGCGGAAAAGGGCGTTGCCGGACAGGTGTACCGCACACGGCGTCCCCTGATCGTACACGACACAGCTAAAAGCCCTTACTTCTTCCAACAGGTGGATGACAAATCAGGATATGAAACCCGTTCCATGCTGGATGTCCCCATCCAGATCCAGGAACGTATGATTGGTGTGATCTGCGCGGTCAACAAAAAGGAGGGACGCTTCGACCAGACCGATGTCGACATGTTGAGCGCCATTGCCAACATGGTGGCCCTTCCCATTGAAAATGCCAGAATCAATGAAGCACTGGCTCTTTCCTATGAAGAGGTTAAGAGCTTCAACAGGGCCAAGGACAGGGTTATCCACCACCTGTCTCATGAAATCAAGACGCCTGTTTCCGTATTATCGGCCTCGCTTAACCTCCTGAGGAAAAAAAAGGAATGCATCGCCCCGGAAGAGATGGACAGGATTCTGGCCCGCGCCCACCGCAACCTCGACCGTATGCTGGACATGCAATACGAGATTGAAGACATTGTCGGGCAGCGCGATTACAAGAGCTATGCCCTCATGTCTTCCCTGTTGGATGCGTGCGCGGATGAAATTGAAGTGCTGGTTGCGGACGAACTTGATTCTGAATCCGCAGTCCAACGTATTAGAGACAAAATCGAAGATATATTCGGCCCGCGCTCATCTGTTCCCGAAGAGATCCGCCTGGACCGGTTCGTGGCCGAACAGATATCTCTGCTGTCCCCGCGCTTTTCCCATCGCAACGTCCATTTAGAAGCAAACCTGGAGCCTGCGGGAACCATTCTTATCCCCTTGGATGTTTTATCCAAAATTATTGAGGGTCTGGTCCGCAATGCCGTTGAAAACACGCCTGAAAGCGGGTTGATCAGAATTTTGACAAAGGCCGGTGATGAAGGCCCGATCTTCGAGGTAGAAGACCACGGCACAGGCATCACCGCGGAAAACCAGCGCCTCATCTTTGAAAACTATTTCACGGCTTACGAGCCCGCTCAGTACGCATCACGCAAGCCTTATGATTTCAAAGCCGGCGGCAGGGGCTTCGATTTGATCCGCCTAAAAATTTTCTCAGAGCGTTTTCATTTCAAACTGGACATGGCCTCTGTGAGGTGCAAGTATCTCGCAGAATCCGACCAGGCCGGCTCCAGCAGCATGGAAGCCTGCAGCCGCTGCCGTCATCTGGATGATTGCCCCCAGAACGGCGGTACCACTATGACCATACGCTTTAAGCCGGTTGACAAACCACCTTTACAGGAAACAACATGACTGTCGACAGTAAACGCCCCTCAGAAACCAATGATCCAGCGGCATGCCGGGAAGATTTTTTTAAGGAGCTTGAAATAGAGTTCCTGATCCATGAACTCAAAGATCCGATATCCATTGTGGAAACCGGCGCAAAAATGCTGATAATAAAGCAGGAACGCTTCGGCCCCCTGACCGAACGCCAAACCAAAACCGTCAACCGGATCATAAGAAACGCCGCCAAGGCACGGCACATGCTGTACAGCCTGCTGGAGGTCGGCCGCGCGGAAACCGGGAGCTTTCAGTGCGCTCAATTCGCTCCGTTTGTCGCAGGCTACGAAGTGCTGTTGGAGTGTCTCGATCTGCACACACCGGAAACGGCTGACCAGGCACGGCATTTCCAGCCGAGGGAAGCTGCTTTGGAATACCTCGAAAACAGCGGGTTCATTGTCACGGCCGCTCCGGCCGCTGTGGACCTTAAGGTTCACCAGGATGAAACCAAATTCCGCCAGATCGTTGGAAACCTCATTAAAAACGCCCTTCACTACCGCGCCGAACGGTTGGAACTTCGACTGGATGTGGGAAATGACCTATTTGTGATGGAGATAATTGACGATGGCCCCGGAATACCCGATAAGTACCAAGAATTAATTTTCAGACGCTACGCTCAGGCCGCAGGTTGCCGGCAGAACGCCCGGAACGGCCACGGCCTCGGGTTGGCCGGCGCGCGCACCTTGGCCCGGTCCCTGGGAGGCGATATTACGGTTTCCAGCCGGAAAAACGAAGGCGCTACCTTCCGTCTGAGCATGCCCCTCGAGTTTAAAGAGGAAATCATCCCATAGAAGGGCATTCGTTACAACCTGGACCTTGCATTAGCCCCAAGGTTGTATAAACAACGTGCAAAAGATTTGATAAAACAAACTGCTTTAATCGCAATGATAAGGAGACGTCATGACTGAAAGCAAATCCTATCTAAAGGGAAAATCAATCCTGGTAGTTGACGATGAAGAGGACATTCTTGAAACCATCGAGGATATTTTGGATGACTCAACCATCCACACGGCCAGGGATTATGAAAGCGCCTCGGAAAAGATCGGTAGCAACAAATACGATCTGGCAATTCTCGATATCATGGGCGTCAACGGGCTGCAGCTGCTCGAGGAATCCGTTGCCAAAGGCATCCCCACCGTTATGCTGACAGCCCATGCGGTCAACCCGGAAACACTGATGGCGTCCATCCGCAAAGGGGCCATCTCCTACCTTCCCAAGGAGTCGCTTGCCGATCTCGACGAACTTCTCAACGAGCTCCTCGGCGCTTACGAACGCGGCGAGGCCCCCTGGAGACTGCTTTTCGATAAGCTGGGGGACTATTTCGACACCCGTTTCGGGTCAGACTGGAAAAAAGATCATGAAGCGTTCTGGGATGATTTCGACAGCACCTTCCAGATCGGACGGGGCATTCAGGAACGGCTTAAAAAGGACAAGCGTTTTCTGAACAAGTTCTAACCTGAATTGAACATTCCAATTTTTAAGAATGTTTGAAATATGATTCCTTATCAATGGTATGTCTAAACGATCATCTTGGATGCCAGCTCCTTTAGCAGTTTGGCGGCCACCATGGCGGTCATTCCAGATGCATCCCGCAAGGGGTTGAACTCCACAATGTCCGCCCCGACAATGGGGGCTTCCAGGGTCTGAAGAACGGAGAGCACGTCGCGCGTGGATAGACCGCCAGGTTCATGGTGGGACACGCCCGGGGCAAAAGCCGGGTCCAGGGCATCCATGTCAAAAGAGATATAGAGCGGCCCGTCAAAATGGAAAACCATGCCGGGCTGCCACGCCTTCATGTGAACGACCTCGACCTCGAACCGTTCCGCCTGGTCCTTCTGATGAGGATTCACTGTCCTGATCCCCACCTGCACCAGCCGTTTGGCCAGCTTTTCTTCCATGATCCGTGCAAACGGACTGGCATGGGAGTTGCGGTTATCTTCAAATTCTTCGTACAGATCCGGATGGGCGTCAAAATGCAGTATATTGATCTGGCCGTATTGCCGGTGATAAGCCCGCACTGCAGCAGGTGTGACGGCATGGTCGCCACCGAGCAGCAGAACCCGCGCCTTTTTGTCCAGCACCTGCCCGACGACAGTTTCGATCTCTTCCAAAGGTGCCTTTCCCGGCGCAAATTCCATGTCGCCCAGGTCACAGAACAAGGTCTGTCTCCCCAGGTCCAGCACGTCTTCGCTGCACAGATTGGCGGAGCCGCAGGTAAGGGCTTCCCGAATTTTCGGGGGCGCCCCGGCCGGTCCCCGCATGTAGGTGGAATTTTCATCATACGGCGCGCCGATGACGGCCACCGCATTTTCTTCCAAGGCATCCATTAGCTGTTGGTCAATGGGCATAATGCTATATCCTTATAAAAATGAACATCGAACATTCAACATCGAACGTCCAACGTCGAATGAAGTTTGTCAGTTTTTTGCTGTATTGGATTCCCGCCTTCGCGGGAATGACGGTCTAAGAAATTGTGATCATCTATATTCGTCATAGCGGCGAAGCCGCGTATAATAATTTTTCATTATTTATGTTCAAAATATTCACCATTCTTTTCTGTTATCTTTCTGTTTTGCTTGTATAAAATTGGCAAGAGGATGAAAAATTATCCAAATAAGTAGTAACAAGCCGCCACGGCAAACACGATACCGGCCAGGTCCGCTGTCAGGGCCGTTACCAGGGTGTGGCGGATCCGGCGAATCTGAACGGCACCATAATAGACGGCCAGGACATAGAAGGTTGTTTCCGTTGACCCCTGCAGGGTGGTCACCAGGTAGCCGGCATAGCTGTCCGGACCGATGGCAGGATCGTTGATAATCGAAGCCATGATACCGTAGGCGCCGGAGCCTGACAGCGGCCGCATCAAGGCCATGGGCAGTGCCTCCGCCGGCAGTCCGAAGCGCGTTGTCACCGCTCCCAGCCATTTTACCATGATGTCCATAGCGCCGCTGGCCCTGAACATCCCCACGGAAACCAGGATGGCCACCAGAAACGGGATGATGCGGACGGCCACTTGAAACCCTTCCTTGGCCCCTTCCACGAATACCTCGTACACCCTGACCCGCCGGGTAACGCCGAAACCCAGAAACCCCACCATGATCAGGGGAATGATCCAGGGGGAAACAATCCGGCCGTAAACCACTGTCACGGGAATGAGGGCCACCAGACACCCAAGGGCCGTCATGCTGACCCACAGAGGATATGCTTCGGACATCTCCTGGACATCCGCCTCAGGCGCTTCAGCCTGCCCGGGCTTTTCTGCTGCACGGCCTGCATTCTCGACAGGATCACCTTCCTTGAAAAACCGTTGATAAACCTTGGCGGCAACAATGGCAATACAGGTGGATGCCAGGGTGGCAATTAGGGTAGTGGGCAGAATACCGGCCGGGTCGTTGGAACCGGCCGCCGCCCTCAGGGCGATGACACCCGTGGGCAGCAGGGTGACACTGGAGGTGTTGATGGCCAGGAACAGAGCCATGGAATTGGTGGCCGTACCCTTGGCAGGGTTGAGTTTGTCCAGTTCCTGCATGGCCCGGATGCCGAAAGGCGTGGCGGCATTGCCCAGCCCCAGGGCATTTGCCGACAGGTTCAGGATCATGGCGCCCATGGCCGGGTGGTCCGGCGGCACCTCGGGAAAAAGGCGCACCATCAACGGCCGGATCAGGCGGGCCAGAATGTTCAGCATACCGCCGGCTTCGGCCACCTTCATAAGCCCCAGAAATAGGGTCATGGCGCCCACCAGGCCCAGGGCGAGTTCCACAGACCCGGTGGCAGAATCGATCATGGCCTTGGAAAGCGCCTCAATGGGCGAAGGTTGGTCGACAACCGGGATCCAGGCCATTTGTTTCCAGCCAGCCACCAGGAAGGCAATCAGGACGATGGCAAAGAAAATGCTGTTCATAATGATTGATCCTGAAAATTAAAATTCAAAGCACTAATGTCGAAATCCAAACAATATCCAATGCCCCCAACCCGGCTAAACTGGAATTGAATATCCAATAACCAGTATCCAATGTCCAATTATCAAGTTCAGCAGGGCTGAAGCCCTTAACTACATGGCGTAAAGCTGGTTGCTTTGTAGCACAGGGATTTATCCCTGCCAAGCTTTGTGCCGAATGCAGAATGCTTTATGCTGTTTGCCTTAACTCCCTTCATCAGACACCGGCGTAGGTTAAGTGAACACTGTTGTCACATGTAATCCTCACCGGATCGGTAGAACCTTTTCAATTCTCACCGGCTG
>JBDLJD010000124.1:0-13509 GCA_039714495.1 Thermodesulfobacteriota bacterium | reverse complement strand
ATTGTGATGATGAGGATAATTTAAAAGAGGGTGACCGAAAAAATGGCAAGGTTACCCAGCATATGGATCACCATGGGAACCATAAGGTTCTTCTCTTTTTCATAGGCCACTGCAAACACAATCCCGCCAACCACCTGGGTCAGCGGAAAGGCCCCTTGGATGGCATGCGCCAGGACGAACGCGACGGTGCTGCCGATTATCGCCGCCAGGATGCCCCATCGCCGTAAATATCCGTACAGCACACCCCTGAAGACAATTTCCTCTGTTATTGGACTTACCACACCGCCGACCAACAGTAACAACCACATGCCGCGTTTTGCGGCCGATGGCCCGCCTTGCATGAGTTCAAATGCGTTGATCCCTGAAGAGACATAAAGGATGATGGAGACCAACAGAACCAGGACGCCGAAGCCGACTGACCAGATAAGGCCTCTTTTTAGGCCGGCAGCAAAGCTATTGGGCTGCAAGCCAATAGCTGACATACCCTCCGGACACAGCCAGTGAACCAGGCCTAACAGCCACACACCCTCTATTACCCGGGCTGTACCGATCAAGGCCAGCGTCGAGATGCTTCTGGGCCATGGTACCCAATGCAGGCCAAGTTCCACGGCCAGGATGATGGCGGCAGATAAAGCCAGGGTTTTCAGATCGATGATTTTTGCCGCCATCCCAAGGTCCTGAGTGCGTTGTATCCATACCACTGGACATACCAGTGGCTGGATTGGTTGATTTTGTCGAGGACAATCCGGATGGATTGCGATTCCTTTCTTTTTCCCAGGCTGTAGAGCGCCTGGCAGGCGACAATCGGCTGGGGATCGTCCATCAGTTGCATGAGCACTGCATAGGTTTTTGAACCTGTGCTGGGTGCCAGGCTCCTGGCGAGCCAGTAGCGTACGGGGATGAAGGGGCTGGCTGCCAGTTGCGAAGCATTGGCCTTCAGAGGGAAACGGTTCTTATTGCTGACAAGGGCTTTCAGGGCATCCACATTGTCCTGCCATTTTTCTGACTGAAGCAGTTCCGGGATGCGATCGGGCGTGATCCTGTTTTGCATGCCGGACCGCACTGGAAAAACCATAAGGCAGCCGGCTGAAAGGCAGAGCAGGCCGGCCAGCACGGCAGCCCGCCCGGGTCTTAGAAAAAGTGATGCCAACCCGTAGAACAGCGTGCTGACGGCAACGTACAGCACGATCGGGAAACCCACCAGCAGGGAGAGAAAGGTGGCCTGCCTGAAAAACAGGAATCCATCGTTTTTACTGGAAAATGATTTCAATATGTGTCCCGGGTTGTCCATGAAATTCGTAAGAGACGTCTCAATGTGCACCTTGCCCCTGTTTTCAAGTTCGACCTTGCCGTGCTTTGCCTTGAACACGAGATCGACCGTATCGGCGCCCTGCACCACGAGATAGTTTCTGTCGGCTAGACGGGACAACACTTTTCTCGTTACAACGGCGTCGCTGATGCCATCCACACGGCAGGTCTTGATCATTTTCTGGTTGAGGGATTTAAAAACCTCGGCCGGATAGAGGGTGTAGCGGTAGTAAAAGGTGTTGAACGCGATACCGGGCGGGTTTGTCAACAGCAGCCGGTCGCGAATGTTGCTGAACATGCCGGGGTTGTATTGCGCCAGCCAGAATATCGCCAGCAGCAGCAGGATAATTGGGTGTAAAAAGCTCCATGCCAGGCCGGATCGGTCAAGTGTGGCGGGTGTCAGTTTCAGGGTGAGCAGGGCCACGATAGCCGGCACAAGCGTAAAATAGAGCGAAGGCAGAATGGCCGTGTTCCTGAGGTTGATCAAAATGACAGCTGCCAGCCAGGGTAGCAGGAAGGGTATGGCCAGCCAGGGTTTGCGAAAACAGACATACTTCCAGGCCCAGGTTGATAAAAGGGCCAGGAGGGTGACGCCGGCACCAATGCTGAGGGTAAAGAAAAGCCCTCCCATTATGGCGGCCTTGACGGACGTAAGGGTCGGGGCCACGAGATCGTTGGGAATAGCCAGGTACCCGGCCTTTTTCACGGCCGTAATTACCTGAAAAAGCCGGGCATTGCTCTGATAAACCTGCAGGGTACCGATGATCTGGGAAGCACAAAGCCCCGCCAGGATAATGAGGGGAGTGTGAAATGTAATCCGTTGTTGGCTATTCATGGGTCCGTAATACCTGAATCTTGCACGAGTCGGAGGCTTTCATAAGCAAGGCGTCCAAGGGTGAAGTCGTAGCTCTTTACTTCGAATCCTTGGCAACGCAGCATATGAAAGCCTCCGGCTCGCCCTTTGGGTGAAATTTGATGATTAGAATCGATTATCATCCGCTTAGCCAATTAGTTTAATAGGACTATCGTAATTAAATGTAAATCCCCTGCGGATATATTTATTCAGGAGTATTATCAAATTTCATGCAAGATCCAGGTAATATACCACATGTCCGAACACATGGGCAATCGCTCAATTTAGGCTTGTGTAATCATTGAATATCCTATATATAAATTCATTTTAAATTGCGGTAACCATCAGCAGGTCAATCCTGAAGACGAGATGCATCATTTGCCAGTTCAACCGTTGATGGATTTTAACGCAATTTAAAATGAATTTAATGAAATTCATGAAAACTTACTTGGGGGTCATATGAAAATCATTGTGGTGGGAACCGGTTATGTTGGTATTGTGCACGCTGCCGTCAGTTCTGAATCAGGACACGAGGTCTATGCGTATGACAACAACTCTGATAAGCTAAAAGCCTTTGCAAGCTGTGAGACCGATCAGATCGTAAGGTATGTAAATGAGCCGGGTTTGGCAGATATCATCAGCAAGGTTTACGGCAGACATCTGTTTTTTTCGACGGAACTGGATGAGATCATCGAAGGGACCGATGCCATATTTCTGTGCCTGCCCACGCCCCCCAATCGTGACGGTTCCACCAACCTGACGTTCTACGACGCCGCCATCGAAACCATTGGTGCAAAACTTGCTGCGCGCAAGGACAAACGGCGCGTGGTGATCGTCAACAAGAGCACTGTGCCCATTGGCACGGCCCGGCATTTGAAGGACGTCATGGAACGCCATGGTGTCGAAAATTTCGGCGTGGCGTCCAATCCAGAATTCATGGCTGAGGGCACTGCCGTACCGGAAGCCAGAAAGCCGGACCGCATCGTGGTGGGGTGCGACTTTGAAGAGGATTTTATTATCCTTAGGCGTATCTACGCCAAGTTTGTCAACCACGTTCAAACCAAGTACCTGGAGACCACGCCGGAGACCTCGGAAGCGGTCAAGTACGTGGCCAACACCATGCTGCTGACCTACATATCCTTCTGGAACGGTGTGGGCGCCAAACTGGGTGAAACCATTCCCAATATCAATATCGACGACCTCCGGCTGGGGGTGACGTCGGATGACAGGATCAGCACCTGGGGATCGTTCGTGAGCAACGGGGCCGGCGGCAGCTGCTTCGGCAAGGACATCGCCTCCCTGATTTACCAGCTGCGGCGCGCCAATGTGAACACAAAAATGCTGGAGGCCTCCTTCGAGGTCAACGAAAACCAGAAAGTCTATCTCGTGGAGCGTGCCGTCAGCGAGGCGGGATTCAATTTCAACAACAAGACCATTGCCGTGCTGGGCCTGGCTTTCAAGAAAAACACCAATGACATGCGCGACGCCTCGTCCATCAAGGTGGTCGAATCCCTGTTGGGGAAG
The DNA here is from genome assembly GCA_039714495.1 of Thermodesulfobacteriota bacterium. GTDB lineage: Bacteria > Desulfobacterota > Desulfobacteria > Desulfobacterales > B30-G6 > JAJDNW01. The sequence continues at coordinate 9,824 of JBDLJD010000124.1, read as the reverse complement.
GGGGTGGCCAAGGTAAAAGCGTATGACCCGCTGGCCAACGATGCCGCCAAAGCAGAGCTTGACCCGGGGAAAAATGTCTTGTTTGACAAAATCGAATATTATGAGTCGGCCCGGGAGGCCATGACAGGCACAGACGCCCTGTTTATTTCCTCGGACTGTGAGGAATTCCGGGGTCTTTCGAGAACCATCGAGGACATGGTAAAATTGCCCTACCTCATCATGGACGGCCGGCGTATGATCCCGGACTATCCGTCCATGGTCGAAAAGGGCTTCACCTACCTGGCCGTGGGGTCCATGGCTATGGGAACGATGGATGGATCCGGTTGAAGAGGCGGGTCGACAAAAATAAGCAGGTAAAGAAACACAAAGACACAAAGGGCACAAAGATACTCAAGCAGGGATAAATCCCTGCGCTACATAGCAATCGGCTCTGAGCCATGTAGATCTGTATTTCAGCCCTGTTGAAAATCGACTATAGCATGTTGGATGTAGCCATTCAGAGCATGTTTGGAATAAGCCAGAAATGTTAATAGCGGCGAAGCCGCGTAGAATAAATTTTCATCCCGGGCGTTGTCATATCCATTGATCATTTATGTGCAAACGTTGGTTGCATGTAAAGTTTTACGCTTAGAGACATGAAAATTTATGGAGGGAACCGATGGATTACAAAAAGACACTCAATCTTCCCAAAACCAAGTTTCCCATGAAAGCGAACCTCATCAACCGGGAGCCGGAGCAGATCAAGGCCTGGGACGATGACAAGTTGTATCATAAAATCAGGGATTTTTCCGCGGACCGGGAGCTGTTCATCCTCCACGACGGCCCTCCCTACGCCAACGGCCATATTCACATGGGCACGGCCCTTAACAAGATACTGAAGGACATCATTGTCCGGTCCCGCCAAATGGCAGGGTACAATGCTGTTTATGTGCCCGGCTGGGACTGCCACGGTCTTCCCATCGAACACAATGTGGACAAGGAGATGGGAAAGAAAAAACAGGCGCTTTCCCAGGCCGATTTCAGGCGGCGATGCCGAACATATGCTGAAAAATTCATCGACATTCAGCGCGGGGAATTCAGGCGGCTGGGGGTCATGGGAGAGTGGGAAAATCCCTATCTGACCATGAACTACCGCTACGAAGCCATCATTGCCACCGAGTGCCTCAAATTTGGACTGACCAACAACCTGTTCAGGAGCAAGAAGCCGATTCACTGGTGCTGCAGCTGCCAGACTGCCCTGGCCGAGGCGGAACTTGAATACCAGGATGAAACATCGCCCTCCATATATGTTAAATTTCCCATGGCCGATACCGTGGATGACATCATCCCCGAAGTCAAGGGCAAAACAGTATCTGTTGTTATCTGGACTACTACGCCGTGGACCATACCGTCCAACCTGGCCATCGCCCTGCATCCGGAGTTCACCTACGCCGCCGTGGACGTAGGAGAAGACAGCGTTTACATCCTGGCCCGCGAACTCGTGGATGCCTGCATGGCCACATTCGGCATAGAAAACTACAGCATTGTCGCCGAGTTTGAAGCCTCCCTGCTCGAAAAGAAGCAGTGCCGCCATCCATTGTACGAACGCGATTCCATGATCATCCTGGGCAACCACGTGACCCTGGAGGCCGGTACAGGGTGCGTGCACACGGCTCCCGGGCACGGGCGCGAAGACTATGAAGTGGGCATGGCGTATGGCATCGAGGCCTACTCTCCGGTGGACGACAACGGCATCTTCATGGATGAGGTCGAACACTTCAAGGGCGGTTTCGTCTTCGACACCAATGACGCCATCAGCGCCAAGCTGGATGAAGCCGGCGCCCTTTTAGCGAGCCAGAAACTGAAGCACTCCTATCCGCACTGCTGGCGCTGCAAACAGCCGGTCATCTTCAGGGCCACGCCCCAGTGGTTTATTTCCATGGACAAGACCGGACTGCGTGATGAATCACTGAAGGCCATCGACAATGTTCAATGGATCCCGCACTGGGGGCGGGACAGGATATACGGCATGATCGAAAGCCGTCCGGACTGGTGCATTTCCCGCCAGCGGGCCTGGGGCGTGCCTATTGCGGTGTTCTACTGCAGTGAATGCGAGAGCCTGCACCTGGATCAGGAGATCATCGACCATGTGTTTGCCCTGTTCGAAGAGCACGGCGCAGACGTCTGGTTCGAGAGGAGTGTGGACGAGCTCCTGCCCAAAGGGGCTAGATGCAGGAATTGCGGGAGCGAATCCTTTGTCAAGGAAACAGACATCCTCGACGTCTGGTTTGACTCCGGTGTGAGCCACGCGGCCGTCCTGGAAGACCGTGATTACCTCAAATGGCCTGCAGATCTCTATCTGGAGGGCAGTGATCAGCACCGGGGATGGTTTCACAGCTCCCTGTTAACGGCCGTGGGCCTCCGGAACAGGGCCCCTTATGATGCTGTCCTGACACACGGTTTTGTGGTGGATGCAGAAGGGCGCAAGATGTCCAAATCCGTGGGCAATGTTATTGCACCGAAAAAGGTCATCAACAAGTATGGTGCTGAGATCCTGCGGCTCTGGGTGTCGGCGGCGGATTACCGGGATGACATCAGGATTTCAGATAACATTCTGAAACAGCTTAGCGATGCCTACCGCCGGATCAGGAACACCAGCCGGTTCATGATGGGCAACATCTACGATTTTATTCCGGGCAAGGATGAGGTTTCCTATGCTGACATGCCGGAGATCGACCGTTTTGCCCTGCACAAGCTGCAAGCGCAGGTGGAGAGGGCGCTCAAGGCCTATGACAGCTATGAATTCCACGTCATTTATCATTCGCTCTATAATTACTGCACCCTGGATCTTTCCGCCTTTTACCTGGATATCCTCAAGGACAGGCTTTATACCTCGCCGCCTGAGTCAACAGAGCGCAGGAGTGCCCAGACAGTGATGTACCGCATCCTGGATACCATGACGCGGCTGATGGCGCCCATACTTTCCTTTACCGCTGAAGAGTTGTGGAAACATATGCCGGACTATGAAGGCAAGGCAGACAGCATTCACCTGGAGTCCCTGCCGCACGTGGATGAATCTCTGAAGGATGCGGATCTTGCAGAGAAATGGGGGCTGTTGCTCGATATCCGGGGGGAGGCAACCAAGGCATTGGAGGAGGCGCGCAACCAGAAAATGATCGGGCACCCGTTGGATGCCGCTGTTTCTGTTTCGGTTTCATCGGAGATGTATGCCAAACTGGAAGCGTATGCCGGGAAATTGCAATCCATCTTCATTGTTTCCCAGGCCGACCTTCTTGAGAACGCCACCTTTGAGAATGCTTTTCAAAGCGATGTTGTAGAAGGTCTCCGCATTAAGGTCGCGCCGGCTTCCGGTGAAAAGTGTGAGCGGTGCTGGATGCACGTAACCTCCGTGGGTGAAAATGCAGACCATCCCACGCTGTGCAACCGTTGCAGCGGGGTTATGGCTGTGTTGCCGTCTGATAGTAGGGAGTAGGCAGTAGGGAGAAACCAGATGCTAAAAGATGAACGTTGAATGTTCGATGTTCATTTTTAAATCCAAAAATGGAAGACAGGTGTTTTAAAACCGATAAAAGTGACAACTTTTAATCAGGACTTGACCGAATACCAACCGAAGGCGTAATGACGCGCGATAGCGTTAATAACGGCTGCAGGCCAAATGACACGCGAAGCGTTAGTGGCAACATTAAGGAAAAATTATAGGCGGCTCACAGAGTATATAATTGAAAATAAATAATAAATACGTTTTCCTGATAGGTATCGCCGCTCTGGTGGTCATTCTCGACCAGGCCGTCAAACTGCTGGTGGTGGCGAAAATCCCGGCTTATGGATCGGTGGTGGTGATCCCGGGCTTTTTCGACCTGACCCATATCTACAATACCGGAGGAGCGTTCGGCTTTCTATCCGGCAAAAGCTCCCTTTTCAGGCATCTGTTTTTTCTGTCGGCTTCCGTGATTGCCATGGGCATGATCGTGTATCTTTACCTGAAAACACCGCGGGATTACCTGTTTCTGCGCAGCGGGTTAACCATGATCTTGGGCGGGGCCGTGGGAAATGTTGTCGACAGGATTCGTCTGGGAAAGGTAGTGGACTTCTTAGACCTCCACATCAATGATCTGCACTGGCCTGCCTTCAACATCGCCGACAGCGCCATTACCCTGGGGATTCTGATTTTTGTGTACCATTTGCTTTTCAAGGAAATGCCCGAGTAATTTCTTTGGGGAGACAACGCTAACGCGGTTGTCTCCCCAAAGAAATTACGAAATATTCACACGGAATCGATTATCCATACGGTCTTAACCAGTATTCCATTATTTCAGCATTCCAACATTCAATGTGTTTTCGGCAAATTTAACGACAAATGCGCTAAGCGCATCAGGCTTTCAACATGCCAATGATATCGCATAAAGCTGTAGATGATTTTCTGAAGCGTTTCCCAAAAATGATGGAGGAGGGTTCGGCCCCTTCCGTATTCCTGATATACGGCGAAGAGGCGCTCTACAAGACGGCGGTGGAAAGCATTCTGGATATCCTGCTTCCCGCTGAACAGCGGCGTTTCATGTACGAACCGTTCGAGGGGTCGAACGAAAATGTGATGGATGCGCTGCAAAGCGTCAACACGTTTGCCCTGCTTCAGGGCATCAAGGTGGTGGCGCTCCTGGATTCCAGAATTTTCTATTCCAAACAGGACACGTCAACGTTGCTCGAAAAAGCGCATGCCGCGCATGCGCGGCGCGAGTACAGGAAGGCTGCGGGCGCGGCCATGGCGCTTTTGGGAATGATGAATGCCAGCTTGAGCGATATGGCGGACGGTGCGGTGCGCAGCAGTCTTGGGTTTGAAAAAAGCGCCGTGGATGACGGGGAATGGTTCGATGCAGTGCTCGCATACTGCCGGGACAAGCAGATCTCACCCGGAGGGCCAACCGATGCCGCTGGAGCACTTGTCCAGGCCATTGAAAACGGGTTTCCTCAGCATCACTATTTGTTGATCACCACTGACATCGTCGATAAGCGGAAACGGCTGTTCAAGCTTATTCAGGAAAAGGGCCTGGTCATCGACTGCAGCGTGCCAAAGGGAGATCGCAAGGCCGACAAGGCCGAACAGGAAGCGGTGCTGTACAACCGGATGACCGCTGTTTTGAAAAAAGAGCAGAAGCGCATGTCCCGGCCGGCTTTTGCCCTGATGGTGGATATGACAGGGTTTGATCCGCGCACCTTTTCGAACAACCTGGTCAAACTGGTGGACTATGTGGGGCCGCGAAAAGAGATCACGCCGCATGATGTAGAAACACTGCTGAAGCGGACGAGGCAGGATCCCATATACAGTTTTACCAATGCCCTTACGGATGCAGATGCAGGGAACACCCTGTTTTTCATGCGTTCTCTGCTTGACAACAACTATCACCCGCTGCAGTTGAATGCCGCGATTGCCAATCAACTGCGAAAACTGATCGTCATCAGGGATTTCCTGGATCATCAAGGGGACAGCAGGTTCAATGCCGCCACTTCTTTCAATATATTCCGCAGCAACATCATGCCGCTCGTCAAACAACATGATGAGGCCTTGAAAAAAGAACTCGATGAATGGCAGGCTTTGGACATCCCGAAAAATAAAGGAAAAAAGAAAGCCAAAAAGAACGCCACGGACGTGTTGATCGCTCCTAATCCCAATAATCCCTATCCGGTGTACAAGCTCTTTCAAAAGGCCAGTGGTGTTGCCCGGGATCGTATGATGGCATCCATGGCCTGCCTTGCAGAAGCGGACAGCATGCTGAAATCCTCCCGCCAGCCGCCGGAGGTGATTTTGGAATGGGCTGTTATCAGGATTTTAAATCTCTTCAAGCAGTAAAAACCGGTCTCCGGGCCAAGTCAGAATTAGAAAGATTTGCAGACACATTAACAGGAGTGTAAAGTGATCTAAAGTTGATGAGTCGCTTCGCTCCGCCGATAATAAAATAGATAAAATTCCTTAACTTTAGGCACGTTAGTTCACTTTAATTTACTTTAGGCACACACTAGTATGTTAGGATTTATCAGGCAGCAGGAAAAGAAAGTGGCCCTTCGGTTGCTGGCCTGGCAGTACCAACGGCAAAACATGCCCCTGCCGGCTATCGCGGAACTGGAACAACAAGCCGCGCGCCTGGTGGACGATGCCCACCGGATTGCACGGGAGAGGGGGCAGAACGTAATCGCCATCATAAAGGAACTGGTGGGGGAAATAAGGAAGTGATTTTAGGGTTGGAAAATAGGGTGGCCTATGTTATCGGTTCGTTGAATACATCCCAGGGTTGCATAAACAACATGGCAAAGTACATATGTTGCTGTTTTTCTGGCGAATATTGTTGAGGACAAGTTATGATCAGAGCAGGTGTCGTGGGCGCCACAGGATATGCGGGTGCAGAACTGGTCAGATTGCTGGCCGGGCATCCGGGCGTGGAACTTACCGTGTTGACTTCTCGGCAGTTTGCCGGCGCCCGTTTCGATGCCGTTTATCCGGCCATGGCCGGTGCGGTGGACAACACCTGTGAATCCCTGGATCAGGAACGACTGGCCGAAGCGTGCGATGTCGTTTTCACGGCCCTTCCTCACAAAATCCCCATGGCGATCGTCCCCAACCTGATTGACAACCATAAAAAAGTCGTGGACCTTTCGGCCGACTTCAGGTTTCAGGATGCGGCGCTCTACGAGACTGCTTATCAGCCCCACAGCGCCAAAGACCTTTTAAAGGAGGCTGTCTACGGCCTGTGCGAGGTATATTTTGATGCGTTAAAGGATGCAACTCTCGTGGGCAATCCAGGATGCTATCCCACCAGCACCCTCCTGCCGCTGGTGCCGTTGTTGAAGAACGACATGCTGGAGATTGATTCCATTATTGTTGATTCAAAGTCAGGTGTCAGCGGAGCCGGCCGGTCACTTTCCATCGGGTCGCATTTTTGTGAAGCCAACGAATCCTTCAAGGCCTATAAGGTTGCCGTTCACCGCCACAACCCGGAAATCGATTCGATTCTGAGTCGGGAATCCGGCCATAAGGTCAGCGTGACCTTTGTACCGCACCTGGTTCCCATGGCACGCGGCATGTTCACGACCATCTATGCTGTTCCACGGAAGGGCCTTACCGTGGAGGCCATCGGGGCGTGTTTGACATCCTATTATGCAGGACGCCCCTTTGTGCGTATTGTAGGCCCCGAAAGGGTACCGGATACGCGTCATGTAAGGGGCGCCAATTTTTGCGACATCGGTTTTGCCATTGATGGGCCGCGCCAACGGATTATATTGACAGCGGCCATCGACAATCTGGTCAAGGGAGCGGCAGGACAGGCTGTTCAAAATATGAACATTATGTTTGGATTGGATGAAGGTGCAGGGCTTTTAAATGTGCCTTTTCCAGTATAGCAGATGGTTGCAGCCAGGCATCAAGGGCCTTTACAAAGCCATGGATGAATCGGGTGCAAGGAGATATTGTTATTTGATTTAAACAATTAACTAATCAATGTTAACCAATTGATAAGAAAGGAGAAATGGAATGACGGCTAAGTTGATAAAAGGAACGGAAATTCGTGAGAAAATTCTCGAGGAAATTACAGCGGACGTAAAAGCGATCAAGGAAAAGCACGATCGGGTTCCCGGCCTGGTGACCATTCTGGTGGGTGAGAACCCGGCATCCATATCCTATGTGACTTTGAAAATTAAAACAGCCCACCGGGTTGGATTCCATGAGGTCCAGGACAGCCAGTCTGTGGATATCCCGGAAGAGGATCTTCTGGCCCTGATCGACAAATACAACAAGGATGATTCCATCAACGGTATCCTTGTACAACTGCCGCTGCCCAAGCACATTGACGAGAAGAAAGTGTTGAATGCCATCGATCCGGACAAAGACGTAGACGGCTTCCATCCCGTAAATGTCGGTCGTCTGATGATCGGCGGCGATGAGGTGAAATTTCCGCCCTGTACACCAGCGGGCATTCAGGAGATGATTGTGCGCGCCGGCGTGGAAACGAGCGGCGCCGAGGTGGTCGTGGTGGGCCGGTCAAACATTGTGGGTAAGCCCATTGCCAACATGATGCTGCAGAAGGGCCCGGGGGCCAATGCCACGGTAACCATCGTGCACACCCGGACCAAGGACCTGGCTGGCCACTGCAAACGGGCAGATATCCTGATCGTGGCTGCAGGCGTGCCCGACCTGGTCAAACCGGAGTGGATCAAACCCGGTGCCTGTGTCATCGATGTGGGTGTTAATCGTGTTGGTGAAAAACCAAGCAAAAAAGACCCCAGCAGAATGGTTGCGATCCTCAAGGGTGACGTGGATTTCGATGCTGCCAAGGAAATCGCCGGTTCCATTACCCCGGTTCCCGGAGGCGTCGGCCCCATGACCATCACCATGCTGATGGCTAATACCCTGAAATCACTGAAATTTCAGCTGGGAATGGAATAAGCGAAACCATTGGACTGAATGAGCGCTGCGGGGCTGTGGAGCTTTGTCTGGAAGCAGAAGTTTCCAGCCCCGTTAGCGGCTTGCCGGAAACCCGTGCCTGGTGTGCAGGCGGTAATAGCTGGATAATCATTACCTTAATCTTGACAAAACGGTTCCTGTTTGATAATTTATCTAGATTGTTGTATTAAGTTATAGCGCCACTGAACACGTGTTGTTGCCCGGTGGGGAGATCGAGCGGATTAAAATGCCATGAAAATGACATCGTTTTTCATATTGAGTAATACCGGTGCGCCCATTAAAAAGATTTCCATTCCCGGATACCTGCTGCGAGTGCTGGGTGTTATGCTCGTGGTGGGCATTGCCGGCTTGGGCTATCTTATCTACGACCACTACCAGGTTCGCAGTGCGGTCAGCGCCAGCGGTGATCTGAAACAGACGCTCCAATTGCAGGAAGACCTGATTACCACCCAGCGCCAGCAGATCCAGAAGTTTGCCGTTGAAATCAACCAGTTGAAATCCCAACTCGTCGCCCTGAACAACTTCGAAGAAAAGATACGCATCATCGCCAATATAAGCTCTGACAAAGGGCAAGACGCCCTTTTTGGTATTGGCGGTTCCCGGCCCGAGGATCTCGCGACCAACATCGATGTGAAGCGACGGCACACCAGCCTGATGAGAGAGATGCACTCGCAAATCGAGTTGTTGCAGACCGTCTCGGAGAAACAGCAGGAAAAGATGGTTTCCCTGTTGGGGAAATTAGAAGGTCAGAAGAGCCTGCTGGCATGCACCCCGGCTATCCGTCCTGCCAAGGGATGGCTCACATCCCGCTTCGGGTATCGGTCATCGCCGTTTACCGGCCGGCGCGAGTTTCATAAGGGGCTGGATATCGCCAACCAGAAAGGCACCCCGGTAATGGTGACGGCAGACGGCATTGTAAAATCAGCAGGGTCCAAACGTTATCTGGGAAATTATGTCATCGTCGATCATGGCCACGGCATGGTGACCCACTACGGTCATCTGGACAAAGCCCTGGTCAAACGCGGTGACAAGGTTCAACGCGGACACGTCATTGCTGAAATGGGTAACAGCGGAAGAAGCACCGGACCGCACGTCCATTATGCCGTGTACCTCAACGGTGTTCCTGTAAATCCTTCCACTTACATCCTCAACTAAAGATAAAAATTGCGGAGCAATTTTTATTCAACGTGGCTTCGCCACTACTTTCCTGATTCGTGTTGAGCGGTAAAATCTATCTGAGGCCTGAACGAAAGACTAATGAATATTGACTATCCACCCTCACCAAATGGTTTTTAGGCGATCTGTATTTATCAATTTATTGTCCGCTGTCACCAGATCAGCCTTTTCAACAATGGATGTGGCCGCAATGATTCTG